>CAZYIV010000052.1:18851-25572 GCA_964647615.1 uncultured Gemmatimonadaceae bacterium
GTGGTGCCGGCGGGGACCGCCTGCTTGAGCAGGACCCCCGCGGCCCGGGCCTGCAGGTCCATCACCGCCTTGTCGGTCTCCACCTCGGCGAGCACCTCACCGCCGGCGACCGTCTCCCCTTCCTGCTTCTTCCACTCGACGAGGCGTCCCTCTTCCATCGTCGGGGAGAGCGCCTCCATCAGGACTCTGGTCGCCATGGCCTATTCGAGGTAGAGGACCTGCTTCGCCGCGGAGACGATCTTCTCCGGGCTCACCTTGGCCGCCTTCTCCAGGTGCTTGTTGTAGGGCATGGGCACGTCGGCCCCGGTCACCCGGAGCACCGGCGCGTCCAGCTCGTCGAAGATGCTGCGCTGGATGTCGTCCACCACCTGCGCCCCCGCGCCGGCGAAGCGCCATCCTTCTTCCACCATCACCGCGCGGTGGGTCTTCGTCACCGAGGCGAAGATGGTCTCGAGGTCGAGCGGCCGGATGGTCCGCAGGTCCACCACCTCCGCCTCCACGCCCTCCGCGGCCAGCTGCTCCGCCGCCTTGAGGCACAGCGCCACCGTCTTGGAGTAGCACAGCAGGGTGACATGCTCCCCGGGGCGCTTCACCTCGGCGACCCCGATCGGGACCACGTGCTCACCGTCCGGCACCTCGCCCTTGGTGTTGTAGAGCATCTCGCCCTCCATGAAGACGACGGGGTCGTCGTCCCGGATGGCGCTCTTGAGCAGCCCCTTGGCGTCGGCAGGGGTGGCGGGGGTCACCACCTTGAGCCCGGGGATGTGGGCGTACATCGCCTCGAAGCACTGGGAGTGCTGCGCCGCCAGCTGCAGCGCCGCCCCCATCGGGCCGCGGAAGACGATCGGCACTCCCACCTGCCCGTTCGACATGTAGCGCATCTTGGCGGCCGAGTTGACAATCTGGTCAATCGCCAGCAGCGCGAAGTTCCAGGTCATGAACTCGATCACCGGTCGCAGCCCCACCATCGCGGCGCCCACCCCGACCCCGGCGAAGCCCAGCTCGGTGATCGGGGTGTCCACCACCCGGCTGGGCCCGAATTCCTCCAGCAGCCCGCGGCTGACCTTGTACGCCCCCTGGTAGACGCCCACCTCCTCGCCCATCAGGAAGACGTCCTTGTCGCGGGCCATCTCCTCGCGCAGCGCCTGGTTGAGCGCGTCCCGGTAGGTGATCACCGGCATCTCAGCGGCCCTCCCCGGTCGGCGCGTACACGTGCGCCCACAGCTCGTCCGGCTCGGGATCCGGCGCCTGGTCGGCAAAGTCGTAGGCGTCCTGCACCTCGGCCTTCACCTCCTCGTCCATGGCGTGCAGCGCGGCATCGTCCAGCAGCCCGTCGGCCTTGAGCTTGTCGGCCCAGAGGGTGATCGGGTCGCGCTTGCGGTGCGCCTCGACCTCCTCCTTGGTCCGGTAGTGGCCGTGGATCGGGTCCGACATCGAGTGCCCCACGAAGCGGTAGGTCCGGATCTCCAGCAGGGTCGGGTTGGAGGGCCGGCGCGCCCGCACCACCGCCCGGTCCATCGCCGCCATCACCTCGGCCAGGTCCTGCCCGTCCACCACCTCGCGCGACATGTCGTACGAGCTGGCCCGCTCCGCGATGTTCCAGGTGGCGGTCGCCCGGTCGAGCGCCGTGCCCATCCCGTAGCGGTTGTTCTCGCAGATGAAGATGCAGGGCAGCTTCCACACGCTCGCCATGTTGAGCGCCTCGTGGAAGGCCCCGTTGTTGATCGCCGCCTCGCCAAAGAAACAGACCGACACCTGGTCGGTCTGCCGGTACTTGAACGCGAAGCCGATCCCGGCCGTGAGCGGGATGTGGCCGCCCACGATGCCGTGACCGCCGAGGAAGCCGAGCGAGGCATCGAACAGGTGCATCGAGCCGCCCTTGCCGCCGGAACAGCCGGCCGCCTTGCCGAAGAGCTCCGCCATCACCACCCGCGCGGACATCCCCCGCGCCAGCGCATGGCCGTGCTCCCGGTAGGTCGCGGTGATCGCGTCCTGCGGCCCGAGCTGCGAGAGGCAGCCCACCGCGACCGCCTCCTGCCCGATATAGAGGTGGCAGAAGCCGCCGATCTTGCCGAGGCTGTACGCCTCGCCCGCCTTCTCCTCGAAGCGGCGGATGAGCAGCATCTGGCGCAGCAGCGCGCGGTAGCGCTCCGCGGTCTTGGCGTCGGCCTTGCGGCTGGTCTTGGCGGCCACGGTGGCGGTTCCCTCAGGCGGGGGCGGCGGTCGGGTGGGCGGGCGCGGCGTCGGCCCGCCGCTGGGTCGCGGCGTCGGCCTGCTCCCAGGCGTGGTAGCTGGAGCGGGTGAGCGGGCTCGCCTGCACGTGGGTGAAGCCGAGCTGGTGCCCGATCGCCGCCAGCTCCCGGAACTCCTCCGGGGTGTAGTACCGCGCGATCGGCAGGTGCCCGTCGGTGGGCCGGAGGTACTGACCGAGCGTCAGGATATTCACGTCGCTCCGGCGCAGGTCCCGCATGCAGGTCACGACTTCGTCCCATTCCTCGCCGAGGCCCAGGATGATCCCGCTCTTGGTGAGCCCATCGGCCCGCATCCGGCGCGCATTGGCGAGCAGCGCCAGGGCGCGGTCGTAGCGCCCGCCGGGCCGGGCCAGGCGGTAGAGCCGCTCGCAGGTCTCGAGGTTGTGATTGAGGATGGCCGGCTCGGCGGCGAGCACCAGTTGCAGGGCGCGCTCGGAGCCCTTGAAGTCGGGGATCAGGACCTCGACCGTCGTCCGCGGGAGCCGGGCCCGGATCTCGGTGACGCAGGCGGCGAAGGCCTCCGCCCCGCCGTTCTCGAGGTCGTCCCGGTCCACCGAGGTGATCACCACGTGCTGCAGGCCCATCCGCTCCACCGCCTCGGCCAGCCGCACCGGCTCGACCGGGTCATAGGCAGCGGGGGTGCCATGGGCGACGGCGCAGTAGGCGCAGTTCCGGGTGCAGACGTCGCCCAGGATCATGAAGGTGGCCGCCTTGTGCTCCCAGCACTCCCCGATGTTCGGGCAGCGGGCCTCCTCGCAGACCGTGTGCAGCCCCAGCTCCCGCATCATGCCGCGGATCTGGAGGTAGGTCTCCCCGCCGGGGGCCTTCACCTTGAGCCAGCCGGGCTTCCGGGCGGGAACGACGGGGGCGGGCGGGGCCGGATCGGCCGCGGCGCGGGTCAGCTGGATGAGGGGTGCGGCCATGCAACGGCTCCGGGACTGCGCGTCGTGGGGGCGACGAAGTGCCCCCAAGCTAGTGACGGGCGGGCCGATCGGAAATAGGGAGCGGGGCTCTTTTCAACCAAATGGATGATTCGACGGGCTCCCCCGGGTCCCAGGGTCCCCGAATGCAAGCCGCCCCGGTCGGGCGGACCGGGGCGGCGGGGGGCTGGAGCTCGGCATCCGGTGGGGGTCAGGGGGCGGCGCAGGCCTGCTGGAGCCTCGCGGCGTCGCTCCGGGCCGTGGCAGTCGCCGAGCGCTGCTGCTGGTCGATCCCCCGGGCGTTGGAGTACTCCTCGAACGAACTCACGGTGATTTCCAGCGCCGTGTTGCCGCTGGCGTCAGGCCGGACCCTGGTGTCGAGGACGTTCATGGCCTTGCGGAAGGTCGCGCTCGCGACCCGGACGGTGGAATCCTCCTTCTGGGCAACATACCACCGGTCGGACGGGTCATAGTGCGTCCGACTGTAGCCCATCGCCTTGAGCTGGGTCTGGACGCACTGATAGACATCGTCCGGTGCCCCGCCGGTGGTGGCGTGGCTCGTCGAGACCAGGGTACCGGCGCAGCCCAGGGCCAGGCCGGCGAGCGGGAGAAGGCGCAGCTTCACGAAGAGTCTCCGGGAGGGGAGGGATCGGGGGGCGTAAGCTAGCGGCGCGGCGGGTCGGGCGACAGGGCAGCGCACACGAAAACGGCCCCCCGGATGGGGGGCCGTCCCGGCCTGCACGACACAGCAGGGCTTAGTAGAAGAGCATCAGGCCGAAGGCGCCGGTGAACGCCTTGTTCTTCCCGCTGCCTTCCTTGTCCTTCGACCACATGTAGTCACCCTCGCCCACGACCTTGAGCGACTTGGTGGCCTGGTAGTAGATGCCGCCGGAGACCAGGGAGTTCTCGGTCTTGAAGTTGGCCTCGCCGTCCGTGGCCTTCAGGAAGGACGAGCCGAAGCTGCCGGCGAAGGTCGCCTTGCTGTTGGCCGGGGTGAAGGTCAGCTGGCCATAGTAGCCGTAGCTGGTGCGCAGCTCACCGTCGGTGCCGACGCCGTTGTCGAGCGGGAAGGTGCCGCCGACGTTCACGCCGTTGAACATCAGCGTGGTGCTGATGCCCTTGCCCCAGTAGCCGGAGCCGTGGAGCGAGAACGTGCCGGTCTTGTACGTCACGCCGGCCGCCGCGCCGACCGAGGTCTTCGACTGATCCGCGAGGACATCCTTGGCGGTCTGGGCCTCACCGCTGGCGAACACCTTCAGGTTGCCGGAAGTGTAGCTGCCCTCGGCCTCGAGCCGCGGGATCTGCGTCTCGGTGTAGGAACCGAAGCCGCTCGGGTCCACCAGGCCGATCGTCAGCATGCCGGGCCGGCCGGCCGGGGTCGAGTAGCTCATCTGGGCGACGAAGTTCGGATACACGTACCCGAAGCCGATGCGGCCCAGGGTGGTGCCGCCCGGGGCGATCCCGCCGCCGCCGACGCCGAACAGGGTCTGGTCGCTCAGGATGTTGCCCCGCTGGTAGATGCCCAGTTCCTTACCGGCGGTGATCGTGCCCCAGCTGCCCCCGACCGTCATGAAGACCTGACGCATGTCGATCTGGGCGCCGAAGCAGTCGTGCGCGCCGCCACCGCACTGGACTTCGGGGGCGAACCCGAAGTGCACGCCGAGGTCGGTGTTGCCTTCCTTGCCGGTCGCGCTGAAGGTGGCAAACGCCGGCAGCAGGCCGGTGCCATAGTAGAAGCCCTTCTGGGGGCCGGCGCCGACCAGCTGACCCGCGCTGCCGGTGGCGTTGTTGCTGGAGCTGACGGACTGGTACTGGGCGAAGATGTTGACGTTGCCGGCGAAGGAGAAATTCCAGCCGTTGCTCATCTGCATGGTAAGCCCCTGCGCATTCGCGGCCGAGGCCGCGCCGAGCATGAGGGCCCCGAACAACAGAGCGCTACGCTTCATCGGTGCTTCTCCTGACTAGAAGAGGACTGAAAACGACTGACACGCTTCAGAACACCTTCCTGCCTGCACCTGCTGTCTGCTGCTGGTCGGACGAGGTCTGGTGGGCGCGGTGACCGCGGAGCGGCCAGGGCCGCGCGAGACACCTCCTGGAGGACGGACCACGCCCGGGACGCCGGACCACCTGCCCGGGAACAGCCCGTATCTGGTGGAGCGCTCCTAAGATAGCCTCCGCCGATGGAGCCGCAACCCGATTCCGGTGCCGGCCGGGTCACGCCCCGGATAATCATGCGTTCATGGTTATGAACCGCAAGAGGGGGATCTGCCTCCCTACCGGTTGGTAGGTGTTTCCTCCATCCGAGGCGCCGTCGCCGTGGAATCCACGTCGAACCGGATCCACATCCCCGACAGCCCGTGGCCCGGGACGCCGCAGAAGAGGCGGTAGGATCCGGCAGGCGCCGCCTTGAACCGGATGACATCGGTCGCGAAGTAGCCGAGCCCTTCACTGACCTTGGCGGAGTAGGCCCGGGGGATGGCGGGTTGGTCCAGCGCCATGTTGGGCATGGCGCCGGTGTCCGCGATGACCTCGGCGCTGTGGGGGGTGCCGTCCTCGTTGACGAAGTTGAGCACCACCGTGGCCCCGGCCGGCGCCACGAGGGTGAGGTCCCCGTCGGTGTACCCGTTGAAGTTGAACGGGCTCTTGGCGCCCCGGCCGGTCATCCCCGCCACCAGCTTGAACTTCATGGTCCGGGTGGTGGCATTCCACTCCAGCCAGCTGGAGTCCGGCACCGCCCCGTGGACGGGTGCGGCGGCCGGGCCGGACGGCGGGGCGGCCACCAGGCCGGCGGCGGTGAGCACAAGGATCAGGACCGGACGGACCATCGGCATCGGCACCTCGAGGGGGTGGAAAAGGGGCGGGAGCGCCCGGTCGGACGCTCCCGCCGAACCTGCGAACCGAACCTGCCGGGAATCTAGTGCATCATGGCGGCAAACGGCTTCGGCAGGCCGAAGACGTAGACCGAGTTCCCCAGCGGGTAGTTGAGCTGGAAGTTGCCGCCGCAGGCCACGGCGATGAACTGCTCTCCCTTGTAGGAGAAGCTCATCGGGGCGCTGTTGCAGCCGGCGCCGCCGTTGAACTGCCACAGCAGCTTCCCGGTGCGGGAATCGAAGGCGTTGAAGTTGCCGTTGCCCTCGCCGGTGAAGGTCAGCCCGCCGGCGGTGGCCAGCGCGCCGCCCATCATCGGCTGCGGCACCTTGTTCTGCCACGCGACCTTGCCGGTGGCCAGGTTGATGGCGGTGTAGGTGCCCCACTGCTCCTCACCCGCGATCGCCACGAAGGCCGAGCCCAGCCAGAGCCGGCCCTTCTCCCACGGGGCGTTGTGGGTGATGTAGTTCATCGGCTGGTGCAGGCCGGTGACGAAGGCGTAGTTGAGCCGCGGGTCCACCGCGATCGGGGACCACTCCGACCCGCCGTTGGCGCCCGGCAGCATCCGGGTGCCCTCGGGGCTCGGCAGGGCGAACATGTTCTCCTGCGGGGTGAAGTTCTCGGTCCGGCGGACCAGCTTGCCGGTCGCGGCGTCGAGCACGTACACCCACGCGGTCTTGC
>CAZYIV010000053.1:0-25552 GCA_964647615.1 uncultured Gemmatimonadaceae bacterium
GGAGTGGCCGGGCGGTGGCGGTGGTGGACCTGGACACGGTGATGCACGGAACCCTGCTGCACGATGTGGGCGACCTGCTGCGCTCCACGGCAAGCGCCGTGGCGGAAGACGCGCCGGACGTGACGGTGCTGCCGGTGGAGCTGGAGCAGTGCCGGGCGCTGTTCGAGGGGTTCGCGGCGGGCCTCGGCCAGCTCGAACCGGCGCCGGAGGAGCGGGAACTGCTGGTGGCAGCGGGGGTGGTGATCACCTTCGAGCAGGGCCTGCGGTTCCTGACCGACTACCTCGACGGCGATCGGTACTACCGGGTGGAGCGTCCGGGACAGAACCTGGACCGCACCCGGGTGCAGTTCGCCCTGGCGGCGGCGCTCGACCGGGCGCGGGCGGCGCTGGAGCGCCTCGCCGCCGCCGCGCTCCGGCGGTAGACGCCCCTCAGCCGCTCCGGGCGCTGCCCCACAGCCGCGGCACCACCTTGAGCAGGCCGACGCCGCTCCCCAGGAACACGACCGCCCAGACCGTCGCCTGCGGCATCCGGCCGTACAGCAGGCTGCCGGTCCCGAACAGCGCCGCGTACACGAAGGCGATGCCGAGCCCCCAGCCCAGCAGCGCGAGCGAGAGGCTGTCGTCCGACGGACCGACGCCCGCCTCCGCCCGCACCTCGGCCCAGCCGGATCCGGCGGGCCGCACCAGCCGGTAGAACGCCACCAGCGTGGCGCGCGCGGTCGGGGCGGTGACGAGGGTCGTGAGGACCCAGGCGACCGTGGTGATGGCCACCGTCGCGACCAGCGCGATGTGCCCCGGGACCCCGTGGCCCGCCTTCGCGGCGAGGGTGAAGCCGACGGTCACGACGAAGCTGACCAGCATCGCGGCGATCTCGCTCCAGGCGTTGATCCGCCACCAGAACCAGCGCAGCAGGTAGAGCAGGCCGGTGCCGGCCCCGATCGAGAGCAGCAGGTCGAAGGCCTGGCGCGCGGTGTCGAGCACCAGGGTGAACCCGGCGGCCACCACCATCAGCAGCGCGGTGACCAGCCGGCCGACCAGCACGTAGTGCGCCTCGGATCGGTCCGGCTTCACGAAGCGGCGGTAGAGATCGTGCACCAGGTAGCTGGTGCCCCAGTTGAGGTGGGTGGAGATCGTCGAGACGTACGCCGCGAGCATCCCGGCGATCATCAGCCCGAGCAGGCCGTGGGGCAGGAACTTGAGCATGGCGGGATAGGCCATGTCATGCCCGATGAGCGTCGGGTCCACGTAGGGAAAGGTGCGGGCGATGTCGTCCAGGGTGGGGAAGACCCGGAGGGAGCACAGCGCCACGAGGATCCAGGGCCAGCTGCGGAGCGCGTAGTGGGCCACGTTGAAGAACAGCGTCCCCGCCATCGCATCCCGCTCGCTGCGCGCCGCGAGCATCCGCTGCGCGATGTAGCTCCCGCCGCCCGGCTCGGCGCCCGGGTACCAGACCGACCACCATTGCACCGCCAGCGGGATCACCAGCACCGTGAGGGTGAGGCTCCAGTCGCCGAAGTCCGGCACCAGGCTGAGGGTGCGGGGGTCGGTGCTGGCCAGCAGCCCCGAGAGCCCGCCCACCTCCGGCTGCTTGAGTGCGTACACCGCCAGCGCCACCGCCCCGGTCATCGCGATCCCGAACTGGATGAAGTCGGTGACCAGCACCCCCCACAGGCCGGAGGTGGCGGCGAACAGCACATTGAGCCCGGCGCAGACCAGCAGCGTGCGGCCCAGCGGCCAGCCGAGCACGACGTTGGCGATCTTGGCGGCCGCCAGGTTCACCGTCGCCATGATGACGCAGTTGAAGAACAGCCCCAGGTACACCGCCCGGAAGCCGCGGAGCAGGGTGGCGGGCGTGCCGGAGTAGCGGATCTCGTAGAACTCGAGGTCGGTCAGCACCCCGCTCCGGCGCCACAGCCGGGCATAGAAGAAGACCGTCGCCATCCCGGTGAGCAGGAACGACCACCAGGCCCAGTTGTTCGCGACGCCCTTCTCGCGCACCAGGTTGGTCACCAGGTTCGGCGTGTCGGTGCTGAAGGTGGTGGCCACCATCGACACCCCGATCAGCCACCAGGGCGCCGCCCGGCCCGAGGTGAAGAACTCCGCCGTGCTCTGGCCGGCCCGCCGGGCCAGCACCAGCGCGGGGACAAACGACACCAGGATGGACAGGACGACGATGGCCCAGTCCAGCGCGGTGAGCGTCATCGCGGCTCCGGGTTGTGTGGGGAAGGGGTCAGGCCTGGGTGGCCAGCCAGTCAAGCGCGTCGGGGAGCGTGTCGAACAGCGGGCGTTCCCGCCGTGCGACCTGGTTGAGCACCTGCAGCAGCACGCGATGGAGGCCCGTCACTCCCACCAGGCAGGAGGCGCGGATCCAGGGCTGCACCCGCACGAACACGCCCTTGATGACCGCGGTGCTCTGCCGGCTGAACCGGAGCCCGGTCACCTGCATCACGATGCGCACCGAGCCGGCCGGCTCGGCCCGGATCAGCGGCTCGATGTGCCGCACCATCGCCTCGATATCCGCGATCTCGCTCAGGCCGGAGGCATCCACCACCAGCATCCGCGCGCCACGGTGCTCGGTGAAGGTGCCTCGGGCGGCGATGGCGGCCGGGTCGAGCATGCGGAGTCCGGAGGGCGCGGCGAGTGCGGGCGCGCGGTCTCGCGCGCCGGAGGGGACGGGCGGACCGGTGAGAATCGGGCTGGAAAAGAAGAGTGCCCCAGGCACCCCGAAGCGACACTGGACATCGCTTAGCGCTGCTACCGGCGAGGTCCTGACGCGGTTCGCGCGCCAGCGCCCTTCGGACCTGGGGCACGCCCAATGTAGCCGGGCCGCACCCCGTTTTCCAGCCGCACGCGCGGGGCTCGGGCCGCCTAGCCGCCGGGCCGCCGGGCCGACTACCTTCCCCCGCATGGCCCTCGCCCTCGCCCGCAAGTACCGTCCCCGCCGCTTCAGCGACCTCCTCGTGCAGGACCATGTGGCCCAGGTGCTGCGCGGGGCGATCGTCTCCGGCCGCGTGGGCCACGGCTACCTGCTCACCGGGCCGCGCGGGGTAGGCAAGACCACCGCCGCCCGGATCCTCGCCATGGCGCTCAACTGCGAGCGCAAGGGCGAGGTCGAGCCCCCGGGCGAGCCCTGCGGCAGCTGCGACAGCTGCAGCCGGATCTGGACCGGTGTCGCCAACCTCGACGTGGTGGAGATCGACGCCGCCAGCAACCGCGGGGTGGACGATGCCCGCGAGCTGCGCGAGCGCGCCATGTACGCCGCGAGCCGCGAGGGGCACCACAAGGTGTACATCGTGGACGAGGCCCACATGCTCACCCGGGAGGCGTGGAACGCGCTGCTCAAGATCCTCGAGGAGCCGCCGCCCGGCGTGGTGTTCGTCTTCGCCACCACCGAACCGCAGAAGATCGCCCAGGCCGCGGCCCCGGTGCTCTCCCGTCTGCAGCGCTTCGACTTCCGGCGCATCGGCGCGCCCGCCATCCGGGAGCGGCTCCGCGCGGTGCTGGCGGACGAGCAGATCGATGCCGACGACGACGCCCTCACCCTGATCGCGCGCCAGGCCGACGGCGGCATGCGGGACGCGCTCTCGGTGCTCGACCAGTGCCTCTCCTTCGGTGAGGGCGGGGTCACCGCGGAGCGGGTGCGCGAGATCCTCGGACTGGTGGCGGACGAGGCCTACGGCGAGCTGCTCGGCCTGCTGGCCCGGCGCGAGCCGGCCGGGATCTTCCCGTTGCTCGACCGGCTCGAGGACGCCGGCGCCGACCTGGTCGAGTTCATGGGCGGGGCCGGGGAGACCCTCCGTGCCCTGCTGATGCGCGAGCTCGGCGCCGAGCCGGAGGGCCTCACCGAGGCGATGCGCCAGCTGCTCGACGGCCTGCGGGGCCAGTTCGGCGTCGGGGACCTGGTGCGCATGCTCAAGCTCCTGGGCGACGCCGAGGCCGGCATCCGCCGGAGCGCGAGCCCGCGGCTCGCGGTGGAGACGCTGCTCCTCCGGTGGACCCTCCTCGACCGGATGGCGGATCTGGAAACGGTCCTCGCCGGTGGGGCGGCACCCAGGGGAGGGGGCAGTCCGGCGCCGGCGCGGCCCTCCGGCAGCCGACCCGCTCCCCCCGCGCCGCCTGCGCGCCCCTCGGCCTCGACCGCGGCTCCCGCGCCTGCCCCCGCCCCCGCGCCGGTGGTGCGCACCGAGTTCACCCTCGAGGCGCTGCAGCGCGCCTGGCCCGATCTCGTCGCCGCGGCGCGTGCCCAGGGCCGCTTCCTGGGGGAGGCGATGGCGTCGGCCCGGCCCGCGGCCGCGGCGCCCCCGGAGCTCTCCCTCACCGTGCCCGACGGCAATCCGATCCACCTCGAGGGGCTGGAACGGCAGCGGTCGGCGGTCCAGGCCCTGCTCAGCGAGGCGGTCGGCGGCCCGGTCAAGCTGGTGATCACCGGCGGCGGCCCCGGTCCGAACGCCTCTCCCCGTGCCCGGCGCCTGAGCGAGGCCGAATCCCGGGCCGAGCGGCTCAAGGTGCTCACCCAGCGCGATCCGGCCCTCGGGGCGGCCGCCGATACCCTCGATCTCGAGGTCCTGGACTAGGCTTCGCTTGCTTGCCTTGACACCCCGGAACCTCTAGTTTCCTAAGACTTTGCAGGAACTTAGCGATACTTCTCCCATGGCGGATTGGCAGCAGTTGATGCAGCTCGGCCAGCAGATGCAGGGGCGCCTCCAGGAGCTCCAGCGGACCCTGGCGGAGGCCACGTACGACGCCCAGGCAGGCGGTGGGCTGGTCCGGGTCGTAGTGGACGGCAAGGGTGCCCTCCGCTCGCTCTGGATCGATCCCGCCGCCTTCGAAGGACGCGACAGCGAGCTGCTCGCGGACCTGATCCAGGGGGCGGTGGCGGAGGCGCAGCGCCGGGCGGCGGAACAGATGCAGCAGGAGATGCGGCGGGCATCCCCGTTCCCCTTCTCGCTGCCGCTGTAGCCCGTGGGCGCCCTGGACGACCTGGTCACCGAGTTTGCCCGCCTGCCGGGTGTGGGTCGCAAGACCGCCCAGCGGCTGGCCCACCACCTGGTGCAGCAGCCGGCGGAACGGCTCACCCGCCTGGCGCAGGCGCTGGTGGATGTGGCCGAGCGGGTGCGCCCCTGTGATCGCTGCGGCAACGTCGCCGAGGCGGAGCTCTGCGGGATCTGCGCCGATCCGCGACGGGATGCCGGCCTGATCTGCGTCGTGGAAGAGCCCGCGGCCGTGACCAGCCTGGAGCGCGCGGGAGAGTTCCGCGGCACCTACCACGTGCTTGGTGGCCGGCTGGACCCGCTGGGTGGCGTGGGGCCCGAGGCGCTGCGGCTGGATACACTGGTGGCGCGGGTCCGGGAGGGCGGTGTGCGGGAGGTCATCCTCGCCACCAACCCGTCCATGGAGGGCGAGGTGACGGCGACCTACATCCAGCAGCTGCTCGCCGGCGTCACGGTGCGGGTGAGCCGGCTGGCGCGGGGTCTCCCGGTGGGCGGCGACCTGGAGTACGTGGACGGGGTGACCCTCGCCCACGCCCTCACCGCCCGGCAGGAGCTGCGCTGATGGGCCGCCGGGGCGGGGCCGTGGCCTTCGGGATCGCCGCCGGGGCGGCGCTGGGCTGGTGGCTGGCCGGCGAGCACCGGGCCCGGCACCGCACCGACCTGTTCAGCCCGCGGCCGTTCCAGCGGCTCGGGGCGCTGGGCGGGCTCGAGGGGCCGCCCAGTGTGGCCACGGTGCGGCTGCTGCGGGATTACCTCGCATGGGAACGCCATCCGCTGCTCCGGCGCCGGGCGCGTGCCCTGCTGCGCCGGATGGAAGCGGCGCTCGGTTAACGGAAGGGGACGCGATGTCAGGTGCCTCCAGCTGGTCGTTCCGGGAAGAGGACTCCACCCGCATTCATGCGGTGCTGTCCGACTTCCTGCGCGAGTCCAACGCGCGCACCGGCATGATCGTGGACCGCACCGGCCAGATGGTGGCGGTGGTGGGGGAGGAGCCGAGCTTCGACCCGACCGCCTTCGCGTCGCTCACCGCGGCGGACTTCAGCGCCAACGACCAGCTGGCCCGGATGATCGGGGAGCCCGAGTTCGGCAGCCTGTTCCACCAGGGCGAGAAGGAGTCCATGTACCTCGCCGACATCGCGCGGCGGGTGATCCTGGTGGTCCTGTTCGACAACCGCACCACGCTGGGGCTGGTGAAGCTCCGGGTGCGGCAGACGGTGCTGGACCTGCGGGCGGTGTTCGAGGAGATGTTCACGCGCGGCGCGTCCGGCCAGCCAAAGGTCGAGACGGGCTTCCTGGGCGAGGCGGAAGATGAGCTCGACAAGCTGTTCGGCGCCTGAGGCGGAGTAACGATCCCATGTCCATGATCAACTACGCCTCCCGCGAGATCAACTGCAAGCTCGTCTATTACGGGCCGGGTCTCGGCGGGAAGACGACAAACCTCGAGTTTGTCTACAACAAGGTGGCGCCCAACAGCCGGGGCAAGCTGATCTCCCTGGCCACCGAGACCGAGCGCACCCTCTTCTTCGACTTCCTCCCGGTGGACCTCGGCACCATCCGCGGGTTCAAGACCCGGTTCCACCTCTACACCGTCCCCGGCCAGGTGTACTACAACGCCTCCCGCAAGCTGATCCTCAAGGGCGTGGACGGGGTGGTGTTCGTCGCCGACAGCCAGATCGAGCGGATGGAGGCGAACATCGAGTCGATGCAGAACCTGTACGACAACATGGCCCAGCACGGGTACAACCTCACCAACATCCCGTTCGTGGTGCAGTACAACAAGCGCGACCTCCCCAATGCGGCCACCATCCGCGAGCTGCAGTCGGCGCTGAACCCGGGCTGGCCGGTCGAGGACCCGGTGCGGCAGAAGGCCGCCCCCGATCCCTACCACGAGGGCGAACTGCTGGTGGAGCAGCTCGATGGCCAGTGGGTGGAGCGGGCGCCCTACTTCGAGGCCGTGGCCATGACCGGCGACGGCGTCTTCGACACCCTGAAGGCGGTCAGCAAGCTCGTGCTGAAGAGCCTGGGCTCGTAGCCGAGCAGGGGATCCGGGAGCCATGTGGAACCTCCCCAACATCCTGACCCTGCTCCGGATCCTGCTCACCCCGGTCATCGCCCTCCTGCCGTTCATTGACGGCTACTGGCCCAAGCTGGTCTGCTTCCTGATCTTCCTCTTCGCCGCCATCACCGACGTGGTGGATGGCTACCTCGCCCGCTCCCGCAACCTCGTCACCGACCTCGGCAAGCTGCTCGATCCGCTGGCCGACAAGCTGCTGCTGTTCGCCACCATCATCCCGATCTACTGGATCTCCCGCACCCGGCATGCGCTGTACGACATCCCGGTGTGGGGCAGCATCCCCCTGTGGGTCTGCCTGCTGCTGATCGGCCGGGAGCTGGCGATGACCGGCTTCCGCTTCTGGGCCAACCGCCGCGGCATCGTGATTCCCGCGGCGGGGGCGGGAAAGCTCAAGGCGACGGTCCAGAACATCTACATCGGGGCCACGTTCCTCTGGTTCACCTTCCGCGACGCCCGGAAGCCCATGGGCTGGGAGCACAACCGCCTGGCCGAGTACTGGAACGAGTTCCACGGCGGCGTGGTGGCGCTCACCCTGGCCCTGGCCACCGCGCTCACGCTGTACTCCTTCGTGGTCTACATGTACCGCTACCGGGCCCTGTTCAAGACCAATCACTGAGCCTGGATCACCCGTGGCGATCGAACTCCTGACCATCGGCACCGAGCTCCTGCTCGGGCAGACCGTGGACACCAACAGCGCGGAGCTGGGCCAGGCCCTGGCCGCCGCCGGGGTGCCGGTGCTCCGCCGCACCTCGGTCACCGATGATCCCGCCGCCATCCGGGAGGCCGCCGGCCAGGCGCTGGCCCGGACCGGGGCCTTCCTCTCGACCGGCGGGCTGGGCCCCACCGCCGACGACATTACCAAGAAGGTCATCGCGGAGCTGTTCGGGATGCCGCTCACCTTCCGCGCGGAGGTGTGGGAGGATCTCGTCGCCCGCTTCGCCCGGGCGGGGCGGGTGCCTGCCGACCGCAACCGCTGCCAGGCGGAGGTCCCCGAGGGCGCGGTGCTCCTCCGCAACCGGTGGGGCACCGCGCCCGGTCTCTGGCTCGAGGGCGCGGCCGGCCTCGCCATCCTGCTGCCGGGGGTCCCCGCCGAGATGCGCGGGCTGCTGATCCATGAGGTCATCCCCCGGCTCGCACCGCGCGCCGGCGGCCAGGTGGTGCGCTCGCGGACCCTCCGCACGACCGGGATTCCGGAGTCATCCCTGGCGGATTGCCTGGACGGGGTGGAGTCTCGGCTGAGCCCGCTCTCGCTGGCCTACCTGCCCGGGATCAGCGGGGTGGACCTGCGGCTCACCGCCTGGAACTTCGCCCCGGCGGACGCCGACGCCGCCCTCGCGGCCGGCATGGCCCTTCTCCGGGACGCGGCCGGCCGCTGGGCCTACGGCGAGGAAGACGCCGACCTGGCGGCGGTGGTGCTGGACCGGGCCCGGGCCGCGGGGGCCCGGATCGCGGTGGCGGAGTCGTGCACCGGCGGCGGGCTGGGCGAGCGGCTGACGGCCATCCCGGGCAGTTCCGACGTCTTCCTTGGCGGCGTGATCGCCTACGCCAACGCGGTGAAGCACAGCCTCCTGGGTGTGCCGGAATCGCTCCTCGAGGCGCTCGGCGCCGTGAGCGCCGAGGTGGCCCAGGCGATGGCCGAGGGTGTGCTCCGTGCCACGGGTGCCACGCTGGCGGTCTCCCTGACCGGCATCGCGGGCCCTGGGGGCGGGACGCCCGAAAAGCCGGTCGGGCTGGTCTATATCGGTGTGGCGGGGCTGGGGGGGGCAACCGCCTTCCGCCATCGGTTCCCGGGGGATCGCTCGAATATCCGCGACCGGACGGCGCAAGCCGCGCTGGTACGGTTACTTGAGCGCCTCGACCCCGGGGCCGGCCCCCCCGGCTCGGTGATCTGAGCCGGGGCTCAGTTCCGGCGTTCCGCGGACGATAATCGAGGGGTATTCCCAGCCACCGCGCGAGGCCGCACCCAGGCGGCGCCGCGAGCCGGGATCTGCCTCGGACTCGTCATGCGGCTGGCGCGGACCACCCTTCTGCTCGCCTGCCTCGGTGCCCTCGGGTGCCGGGCCCCCGAAACGCCTGATGTTCGCCTCGGCCTGAATCCCTGGCCCGCCTACGAGCTGTTCTACCTCGCCAGCGAACGCGGGCTCTACGACACCAGCGTCGTCGACGTGCACATCGTGGAGCTGACCTCGCTGTCCGACACCCGTCGGGCGTTCGAGCGGCGCCAGGTGGACGCCTTCCTGGGCACCACCGTGGAACTGCTCAAGGCCCGCGAGACCTCCCGCCGGAGTCCGGTGCCGGCGCGGGTGCTGGATCAGTCCGCGGGCGCGGATGTGATCATCACCCGGGCCGGGATCCGGCGGGTGGCGGACCTGCGGGGCCGCCGGGTGGGGGTCGAACCCGGGACCCTGAATGTCTACGTGCTGGCCCGGGCGCTCGAGCTGGCGGGGCTGTCGCTCGACGAAGTCGAAGTCGTCCCCCTGGCGCTGGAGGAACTCCTGCCGGCGTTCGCCGCCGGGACGATCGACGCGGTCGTGACCTACCCGCCGGTGTCGGTGGAGGCGGGGCATCAGCCCGGCGCCACCGTGGTCTTCACCTCCTCGGCCCTCCCGGGCGAGATCGTGGACCTGCTCATCGTGGACAGTGCGTTCGCGACGCGGCATGCCGCCGCGATGGCGGAGGTGGTCCGTGGCTACGACCGGGCGCTGCAGTACCTCGTGACCAATCCCGACGACGCGATGGCCGTGATGGCCGGGCGCGAGGGCCTCCCCCCCGGCCAGTTCGCGGCCCTGCTGCACCAGGGCCTCTCCCTCGTGCCGGCCGACGCCCAGGAGGGGTTCCTCGGCCCCGGCGGCTCCCTGCTCCCCGTCCTCCAGCGCACGCGCGTCGTGCTCGAACGGGCGGGCATGCTGCGAGGGAGTCTGAGCGGGTCTGCCACCCTGCCCGCGGATGAAGGCCCGGCCGGCTCGGCGGGGACCGGCGGGAGCCCGCAGTGATCGGCTCGCTTCGCTGGCGCCTCTCGCTGCCACTGGCCGTCCTCGGGGCGATCGTGGCGGTGGTCGCCGCACGCTTCAACCAGCGCACCATCCAGTCCGAGCTGCGGGTTGGGGACCGGGCCCGGGCGTCGGCGGTGCTGCACGCCGTGGCCCTCGCCGTCGAGACTGCCAACGACCCGGAGGTGCTGCAGCGCTTCGTGACCGCCCTGGGCGCCGAGCCCGGGATCAACCGGATCACGGTGGTGGCGGGCAGCCCGCCCCGTGTCGTGGCGACCACCCGGCGCGCCTGGCAGGGCCAGACCCTCGAGAGCCTGCCGCTCACCGTCCTGCCGCGCCTCCTGGCCGACCCGGCGCCGGGCGAGCGGGAGGTGATCGCCGCCGATCCGCGGACGGGCGAAATGGTGGCAGCCAGCCGTCTCCTGCCGATCCAGGCCGCGGATGCGAATCAGCCCAGCTACACCGGCCTCAGCATCCGGTTCGACCAGGAAAAGCTTCGGGCATCCATGCGCTACTCGTCGCGCCGGGTCGCCGTCTCGGTGCTGGCGGCGCTCACGCTCGCCACGCTGTTGTCGCTGGTGCTGGTGGACCGGATCGTCAGGCGCCCGCTGGGCACCATCCGGCGCGCCGTGTCGTCGGAGGAGCCGGCTGCCCGCGGGGACCTGCTGCAGGCCCTGCCGCGGGACGAGATCGGCAGCCTCGGCCGCCGGCTCCATGCGGAGATGACTCGCACCGAGGAGTCCGAACGGCTGCTCCGGGGCACCCTCGAGCGCACCGGGGAGATCATCTTCGCCGCGGACAGCGCGGGCCACCTGACGCTGGTCAGTGCCGCCTGGTCCCGGTTGACCGGCCGGCCCGCCGGCGAGGTGCTGGGGAAGCCGCTGGTGGAGCTGGTGCACCCGGACGATCGCGCGGGCTTCGCCACGGCGCTGGTCCGGCACCGCACCAGCGCGGCGCCCGAGGTGCTGCTGCGCTTCCGCCTGCCCATTACGGACGGACCCGAGCGCCGGGTGGAGCTGCGCCTCGCGCCCTCGCTCATCCCGTTCGACTGGAGCGCGGGGATGGCCGGCACGCTGCGCGACATCACCCGGGAGTACGAGGCGGAACGGGTGGCGCTGGAGGCGCAGGAGGAGCTGGAGCTGCACCTGACCCTCTCACCCTTCGCCATCATCGAGTGGGACGGCGAATTCCGGGTGCGCCGGTGGACCGGCGCCGCCGAGCGGATCTTCGGCTGGAAGGCCCTGGAGGTGCTCGGGCGGCACCCGAGCGAATGGCAGTTCGTGCCCGAGGAGGATGGGCCGGTCGTGGGGGCGGTGATCGGCCGGCTGTTCGACGGCTCCGACCTGACCAACGTCTGCCAGAATGCGAACTTCCGGGCCGATGGCGGCCGCATCGAGTGCCTCTGGCACAACACCGCCACCCGGCGCACCGACGGGTCCCTGGCCTCGGTCCTCTCCCTGGTCGAGGACGTGACCGAACAGATCCACATGCAGGACGCGCTGCTCCGGAGCGAGCAGCGCCTCGCGCTGGCGATCGAGGGCACGTCGGACGGAGTGTGGGACTGGGACCTGCAGTCCGGCACCGTCTGGCGCTCGCCGCACCTGCTCCGGATTCTCGGGGTGGCGGAAGGGGACCTCGTCTCCCGCCCGGAGGCGATGCTGGCACTGGTCCATCCCGACGACCGGCCCCGCGTGGACCTCGCGATCCGGGACCACCTCCGGGTGCGGAAGCCGTTCCGGATCGAGTACCGGGTGCGGCACGGCGAGGGCTGGCGCTGGGTCGAGGATCGCGGCCAGGCGGTCTGGGATCCGTCCGGCACCCCCGTGCGCTTTGCCGGCGCCACGACGGACATCACCGCCCGCCGCGAGGCGCAGGAGGCCCTGGAACAGTCGCTCCGCGAGCTGGCGGTGGCCCGCGACCGCGCCGAGGCCGGGACCCGCGCCAAGTCCGAATTCCTGGCCATGATGAGCCACGAGATCCGAACCCCGATGAACGGGGTCCTCGGCATGACCAACCTGCTGCTCGACACCTCCCTCGACGCGGAGCAGCGGGAGTTCGCGGAGACCATCCGCGCCTCGGGTGATGCCCTGCTCACGATCATCAACGACATCCTCGACTTCTCCAAGATCGAGGCCGGCAAACTGACGGTCGAACGGGTCGCCACCGATGCCCGCCGGGCAGTGGAGGAGGTGGCCGACCTGCTCGCGCCCCGGGCCCTGGAGAAGGGGCTCGAGTTCGCGGTCCTGTTCCCGGCAGAGGTACCGGCCGCGCTCCATGCCGACCCGGGCCGCCTGCGCCAGATCCTGCTCAACCTCCTGGGCAACGCCATCAAGTTCACCGAGACCGGGGCGGTCGTGATCGAGGTGGCACCGCGCCGCCAGGGCCACGAGAGCTACCTCGCCTTCGCGGTGCAGGACAGCGGCATCGGCATCGCGCCGGATGCCATCAGCCGCCTGTTCCAGCACTTCGAGCAGGCCGACGCCTCCACCACCCGGCGGTTCGGGGGCACCGGGCTCGGCCTCGCCATCTCGCGCCGGCTGGCGGAGCTGATGGGCGGCTGGCTGGAGGTGGAAAGTGTCGTCGGGGAGGGCAGCACCTTCACCCTGGTCCTCCCATCGGCGCCCCAGGGGGCGTCACGCGAGGCGGAGCACTCCCCGCTGGCGGGCCGGCGGATCCTCGTGGTGGACGACCTGGCCCTCTCGCGCCGCGTGTTCCAGAACCAGCTGCGGCACGCCGGCGCGGAGGTGCTCCTCGCGTGCACCGCGGTCGAAGGGCTCGCGCTGCTGCAGTCGGAGCTGGCGGCCGGCCGCCGGATCGACTCGATCGTGGTGGATCACGTGATGCCCGACGTGGACGGCGAGGCGTTCGCGCGGATGGTGCAGGAGGCCTTCGTGGAGCGGGCCCCGCTCATGCTCCTGGCCTCCTCGAGCGGCGGCCGGGTAGAGGAACCAGGCCGGTTCCATGCCATCATGAACAAGCCGATCCCGGACTATCGCCTGGTCGGGGAACTGGAGCGGGGGGAGCGGGGCCGCCGCCGGCGGGTGAGCGTGGAGCTCACCGCGCCGCCGGTGCTGGCCCCGGATGCCAGCCAGGGGCCACGGCTCATGCTCGTGGAAGACAACGTGGTCAACCAGAAGGTTGCCACCAAGATGCTGCGGAAGCTGGGCTGCCGGGTGGACGTGGCTGCCAACGGGGTGGAGGCCCTCGCGATGCTGGACCGGTTCCCCTATGACCTGGTCCTGATGGACTGCCTCATGCCGGAGATGGATGGCTTCGAGGCGACTCGTCGGATCCGGCTCCGGTTCACCCCGGAGCAGCTCCCGGTCGTTGCCATGACCGCCAATGCCATGCAGGGGGACCGGGAGGAGTGCCTGGCCGCCGGGATGGACGATTTCCTGACCAAACCGGTAGATGCCGAGGCCCTGGCCAAGGTGCTGCACCGCTGGGTCGTGGGCCGCCCGGAGGCCTCACCCGGGGCCTGACGTCCTGCCAGAACGGCCCACTCACATGGGCACGCCCGTTGCTGTTATCTTTGGGATCACAGCCACGAGGCAATCGACCAAGTGCCAGAGCCACAAGACCTTGGAAACCAGCCCCCGGTCGCTCCCGAGTCCGCAAGCGAGGCCGGGGGTGCCGGGACGGCGGGCCAGGGCGGCGCGCCTGCCGCCGGCCTCCCGATGGAGCCCGATCCGGAGGCAATCCGGCGGCTCGAAGATGAGGTCGCGGCCGCCCGGGATCGCCACCTGCGGCTCGCGGCGGAGTTCGACAACTACCGCAAGCGGGCGGTGCGGGAGCGCGACGAGCTGTCCCACCGCGCCCAGGGCGCCCTCGCGGTACGGCTGCTCGACGTCCTCGATGACCTCGACCGGGTGGTTGCCGAGGGCGGCGACGCCGCAGCGGGCGACGTGATGCACCAGGCGCTGGTGCTCATCGATCGCAAGCTGCGCAAGGAGCTGGAGGCCGCCGGGCTGGAGCGCATTGATCCGGTGGGGCAGCCGTTCGACCCCGCCGTCGCCGAGGCGGTCGCGGTGCTGCCGCCCCCGGCACCGGATCGCGATCACACCGTGGCCGCCACCTTCCAGGCCGGCTACAAGTTCAAGGGCGGGTTGATTCGCCCTGCCCGGGTCCAGGTCTACTCCGCGGAAGGGCACGCCTGACCGTGGCGCGCGACTTCTACCAGGTCCTTGGCGTCCCGGACACGGCCACACCGGAGGACATCAAGAAGGCCTACCGGCGGCTGGCCAAGCAGTACCACCCCGATGCCAACCCCAACAATCCCCAGGCGGCCGAGCGCTTCAAGGAAGTCTCCGAGGCGCACGCCGTGCTGTCCGACGCCGACAAGCGGAAGCACTACGACCAGATGCGCCGCCTCGGGGCGTTCGACGGCGGCGGGTTCCGCCGCTCCGGCGCCGGGCGGCCCGGTCCCGCCGGCGGCACCGGCCAGGCCAGCACGGAGGGATTCGACTTCTCCGACCTGGGCGGGTTCGGGCTGGGCGACATCTTCTCGTCGATCTTCGGAAAGGGTGGGGCGGGGCGCGCGGAGGAAGCCGGTCCGACCGCCATCGAAACCGTGGTCGAGATCCCCTTCCGGGTGGCCGCGCTCGGCGGCAAGGTGCCGGTGCACCTCCCCATTACTGACAGCTGCCCCACCTGCCACGGCTCCGGGGCCGCGGCCGGCGCAAAGGTCAGCACCTGTCCTGAATGCAACGGGCGCGGCTCGGTGACGTTCGGCCAGGGTGGGTTCGCGGTGAGCCGGCCCTGCCCGCAGTGCCGCGGCCGGGGCAAGATTCCTTCGACGCCATGCCCCACCTGCGGCGGCCAGGGTGAGGTCCGGAGCGAGCGCGAGGTGCTGATCACCGTGCCCGCCGGGACGGAGTCCGGCACCAGGGTACGGCTCAAGGGTCAGGGGGAGAGCGGCCCGCCGGGATTCGCCCCCGGGGACATCCTGGTCACCTTCCAGGTGCAGGCCGACCGGTTCTTCCACCGCGACGGGCTGGACCTCGTCTGCGAGGTACCGATCAACCTGGCCCAGGCGGTGCTGGGCACCCGCCTCCGGGTGCGGACCCTCGACGGCAAGAAGGTGGTCCTCCGGATCCCGCCCGGCACCCAGCCGGGACGGAAGTTCCGCATCAAGGGACTGGGGATCGAGAAGGGCGGCCGGCGGGGCGACCAGCTGGTGCAGGTGGGGGTCCAGATCCCCGAGCAGCTCACCCCGGAGCAGGAGGAGCTGCTCAAGCGCTTCGCGGAGGCGGGGAACCTCGCGTACTAGCGGCTAGCGTCCCGGAAGCGGATGCTCTCCGGTGAGGCGGCCCAGCTCCCGGTAACTCTCGACCAGCACCCGGTGCGTCGCCAGCTCCTGCTCGGGGGAGGGCGGTTGCCGCTGGGTGTAGTGGCCCTCGGCGTCGAGGTCCCACGCCTGCCGGTTGTCCCGCCACATCAACTCCAGCAGGTCCCGGATCCCGGCGCGGTGCGCCGGGTCCAGCACCGGCGCCACCGCCTCGATACGGCGGTCGAGATTCCGCGGCATCCAGTCGGCTGACCCGATGTACACCTCCTCGTGCCCCGCGTTGAGGAAGTAGAACGCCCGGGAGTGCTCCAGGAAGCGGCCGATGATGCTGATCACCCGGACGTTGTCGCTCACGCCGGGGACGCCGGGGCGGAGGCAGCAGATCCCGCGGACGATCAGGTCCACGGTCACGCCGGCGCGCGAGGCCTCGTACAGCGCCTGGATCAGCGCGACATCCACCAGCGCGTTCATCTTGGCCAGGATCCGGGCCGGCCGGCCGGCCCGGGCATGCTCCGCCTCGCGGGCGATCATCGCCAGGAACCGCTCCCGCATCCCGGTGGGGGCGGTGATCAGCCGCCGGTACTGCTGCGGCGCGGCGAACCCGGTGAGCACGTTGAACAGGTCGGTGAGGTCCGCGCCGAGGTCGGGGTCGGTCGAGAACAGCCCGAAATCGGTGTAGAGCCGCGACGTGCGCGGGTGGTAGTTGCCGGTGCCGAGGTGCAGGTAGCGCCGCATGGCATCGCCCTCGCGGCGCACCACCAGCATCACCTTCGCATGGGTCTTGAGCCCGGCGACGCCGTAGCTCACGTGCACCCCGACGTCCTCCAGCCGCTGGGCCCAGCGGATGTTGTTCTCCTCGTCGAAGCGCGCCTGCAGCTCGATCAGCACCGCCACCTGCTTGCCCCGCTCGGCCGCCTGCGCCAGCAGCCGGGCGATGCTCGAGTCGCCCCCGGTCCGGTACAGGGTGAGCTTGAGGGCCACCACGTCCGGGTCGTCCACCGCCGCCTGGATGAAGCGCTCCACCGAGCTGGTGAAGCTCTCGTAGGGATGGTGGACCAGGATGTCGCCCTCGCGGATCGCCTCGAAGATGTTGCGCCCCCCGCCCAGCCGCGGCTGGGTGACGGGGAAGTGGGGCGGGTCCTTCAGGGCCGGCAGCTCGATGCCGGCGGAGAGCCCCAGCAGGTCCGCGGTGTCCAGCATGCCGTGGACCTCGTAGATGTCGTCCGCGCCGAGCGGCGCGGCGAGCGCCTCCTGCGCCGCATTGAACTCCGAGAGCAGGACTTCCCGGATGGACTGCGGCAGGTTGGGCGCCACCTCCAGCCGCACCACCGCGCCGAAGCGGCGGTTGCGCACCTCCTCCTGGATGGTGCTGAGGAGGTCCTCCGCCTCGTCGTGGTCCACCTCGAAGTCGGTGTTCCGCGTGATCCGGAAGGGGAAGCAGCCCAGGATCTCCACCCCGGGGAACAGCGCCTCGATGTTGGCCGCGATGAGCTGCTCCAGCGGCAGGTAGCGCCAGCCCTCGCCGATCCGTACCCACCGGGGGAGGATCTTGGGCACCTTCACCCGGGCAAAGCGGTCCTCGCCGTCGGCATCGCGCAGCGCCACGGCCAGCGAGAGGCTCAGGTTCGAGATGTAGGGGAAAGGATGGGCTGGGTCCACCGCGAGCGGGGTCAGCACCGGGAAGACGTTGTCGTGGAAGTACCGGTCCACCGACTGGCGCTCGTCCGCGGTGAGGGTCCCGATGTCGCACAGCATCACGCCATGGCGGGCCAGCCCGGGCAGCACCTCGTCGTGCAGGGTGCGGGCGTGATCGGCCACCTGGTCCCGCACCACCGCGGCGATGCGGCGGAGCTGCTCCTCCGGCGTCTGCCCGTCGGGCGAGCGCTCGGTGTAGCCGGCGGCCAGCTGGTCCTTGAGGCCGGCCACCCGGATCTGGAAGAACTCGTCCAGGTTGGAGCTGAAGATGCCGAGGAACTTGAGCCGCTCGAGCAGCGGGGTGCGCGGGTCTTCCGCCTCGTGCAGCACCCGGCGGTTGAACTCGAGCCACGACAGCTCGCGGTTGGTGTAGAGCGCCGGCTGGGAAAGGTCGGGCGGGGAGTCGGGGCCGGGCTCGGCCCGCGAAAGCGTCACGTCGGTCACGGGGGGGAATCTACCGCGTTGGCGGGCGGCGGCCAGCAATTGTAACGGCGGCGTCACGGCGGGGGTCCGGCTACTGCCGGACCACCCGGATCTCCTTCTCGCCCACCATGATGGACAGGAACAGGCTGACCAGGCTGATCAGGAGCCCGGCCCAGAAGGCCGGCCAGAAGCCATCCACCCGGAAGCCCAGGTCGAAGCTGGCCGAGAGCCACCCGGTGAACAGCAGCAGGAGGGCGTTGATCACGAACAGGAACAGCCCGAGGGATGCCAGTACCAGCGGACAGGTGAGCAGGGTGAGCACCGGGCGCAGTGCCGCGTTCACCAGCCCGAACAGCGCGGCCACCAGCAGCAGGCCCAGGGGGCCCTTGTCGTAGTCCACGCCGGGCACCACCTGCACCGCCACGTAGAGCGCCAGCGTGTTGATCAGCCAGCGGACGAAGCGCGTGCGCATCAGCCCGCCGGCCGCAGGTACCCGTCAAACCAGTCGAGTACCGTGGACCACCACACCCGGCGGTTGCGGGCCTGCAGCACGAAGTGCCCCTCGTCCGGGAAGTAGAGGAACTTGGCCGGGATACCCCGGAGCCGGAGGGCGGTGAAGGCCTGCATGCCTTCCGAGAGGTCCACCCGGTAGTCGAGCTGGCCGTGCACCACCAGCATCGGGGTGCGCCAGTTGGCCACGAAGTTGGCCGGCGACCACTTCTCGATGATCGCCCGGGCCGCCGGGTCCCAGGGCACGCCACCGAACTCCCACTGCGGGAACCACTGTTCCTCGGTGGTGCCGGCCATGCTGAGCGGGTTGAAGATGCCGTCGTGGGCCGCCACCGCCTTGAAGCGGTCGGTGTGGCCCTCCATCCAGTAGATCATGTACCCGCCGTAGGAGGCGCCGGCGGCGCCCATGCGGGTGCTGTCCACGTAGGGCAGCCGCGCGACCACGTCGAGGCCCTTCATCAGGTCCTCGAACGGCGGGCCGCCCCAGTTGCGGCTGATGCTGTTGGTGAACTCCTGCCCGTAGCCGGTGGAGCCGTGGAAGTTCACCGCCGCCACGACGTACCCGCGGGCGGCGAACATCGCGTAGTTCCAGCGGGCGTGCCACTGGTCCAGCCAGGCGCCCTGCGGCCCGCCGTGCACCAGGTAGAGCAGGGGATAGCGCTTGCCCGGGTCGAAGCCGGGCGGCTTGAGCAGCCAGCCGAAGACCGAGTCCTTCCCGGCCCCCACGAACCCGAACTCCTCCAGCGCCGGGATGTCCCATGCCCCCGCCCGCTCGTCGTCCACGTGGCTCACCTGCCGGGGTGCCTTGCCGTCGGCCGCGACCGTCCAGACTTCCGGCGGGCGCCGGGCCGACGAGTGCAGGTACACCACCACGTCCGCCCGCGCGGCCAGCTGGAAGGCGGTGTTGAACCCCCCCGTGAGCAGCCGGATGGCCCGGCCGGAGGGGACCTCCACCCGGTACAGGCCGTGCCCGCCCCGCTCCTCCACTTCCGCCAGCACCGCCCGCGCATCCGGCAGCCACTGGAAGGCGAGGATGCTGCGGTCCCACTTGGGGGTCACGGCGATCCGCCGGCCGCTGGCCCGCTCGTAGAGCATGAGCTGCTGGCGGTCGGCCTCGAAGCCCGGCGTCGGCATCGCGAGGTAGGCGATGTACCGGGCATCGGGAGAGTACTGTGGCGAGTGGTCGTTGCCCCGGCTGGTGGTGATCGGCTGCCGGGCCGAACCGTCCGGCCCCAGCACGAAGATGTCGTTGTTGGTGCTGGTCGCGAGCATGCTGTCCGGGTTGTACACGATCGCCAGCTCGGTGCCCACCGGCGAGATCGCGACGTCCGCGCCGCCCAGCGCCAGCGGCGGCACGTCCCGGTCGATCGGGGTGATGTCGGTGGTGGTGCCGTTGAGCTCCACCCGGAACAGGTGCGACCGCACCCCGAGCCGCCATTCGTCCCAGTGGCGGTAGAACAGCTCGGTGAAGATCCGGGCGCCGGTCCCCCACGGCGCCCCGCGCCGCGCCGCCTCGGTGGAGTCGCCCCACGGCACGTCGGTCCAGTAGTAGAGCGCCTTGCCGTCCGGCGACCAGGTGAAGTCGGCGATGCCGTTGTTGCTGGCGGTGACCTTGACCGCCTCGCCGCCCCGGATCGGCATCCGCCAGACCTGGGAGGAGCCGTCGCGGGTGCTGATGAAGGCCAGCACCTTCCCGTCCGGCGACCAGCGGGGCGCGCGGTCGTTGCCCTGCGCCGCCGTCGCCTGCCAGGTGTCACCCGCGGCGAGGTCGGCCAGCCAGATCTTGGTGGTCGCCCGGTTGTCCTCGAGCGAGGGGGTGCTGATCGTGTAGGCCACCAGGCTGCCGTCGGGGGTGACCTGGGGGTCGCCCACGATCGGGGTAGTGATGAACCCCGCGATGTCCATCGCGCCGGCCTGCTGGCCGGCGAGCGGGGCGAGGGGCAGCAGGGCGAGCGCGAGGGTCGGAACGGACAACGGCAGTCGCATCAGGCAATCACTCCACCGCCGAGCACCTGGCCATCGCCGGCGTAGAGCACGCCGGACTGGCCGGGGGTGATCGCGCGGACCGGGGTTTCGAGGGCGAGCGTGAGGCCCGCCTCCGTCAGGGCCACCACCGTCGCGGGAACGGCGGGGGCCCGGTACCGCACCTGCACTTCGCAGGTATCGCCGGCCGCCAGCGGCTCGGCCAGCCAGTTGAACTCTTCCAGCCGCACGGTGTGGCCCGCCAGGTCCTCGAGCCCGCCCACGACCACTTCGCGCCGCTCGGGGCGGATCGCCACCACGTACCGCGCGGGCCCGGGCCCGCCGGGCAGTCCCTTCCGCTGGCCGATCGTGAACCGGGCGAAGCCCTGATGCTCGCCCACCTGCTCCCCGGTGAGGGTCACCAGCGGACCGGGGGCCAGGGCCGGCGCATCGGCCGGCAGGTGGCGGGCCAGCACCCCGACGTAGTCGTCGTCGGGGACGAAGCAGATCTCAACCGATTCCGGCTTGTCCGCGGTGACCAGGCCGAGGCGCCGGGCGTGCTCGCGCGTCTCGGCCTTGGTGAGCCCGCCGACCGGGGTGAGCATCCGTGCCACCACCGCAAGGTCGATGCCCCAGAGGAAGTAGCTCTGGTCCTTCTGGGTGTCCTGGCCGCGGAACAGCATTCCGTCTCGCGCGATCGCGTAATGGCCGGTTGCGATCCAGCGGCAGTCCATGGCGTCGGCGTGCGCCAGCAGGTCCCGGAACTTGGTGAAGGAATTGCACCGCACGCAGGGGATCGGGGTGCGCCCCCGGCTGTACTCGTCGACGAAGTTCCGGATCACGTCGCGGCTGAAGCGATCTTCGAGGTTCAGCACGTAGTGCGGCACACCCAGGGTGGCGCACACGTCCCGGGCGTCCGTGATCGAGTCGAGCGAGCAGCAGGGCCGGTCGGGGACCTCGTCGCCGTAGCAGAACAGCTTCATGGTGGCGCCGACCACGTCATAGCCCTGCGCCACCAGCGCCGCCGCGGCCACGGAGCTGTCCACCCCGCCGCTCATCGCCACCAGCACCCGCTCAGCCATGGGCCAGCGCTCCCGCCAGGCGCCGTGCCCGCGCGACCGCGTCCGGGAACACCGCGATCGCGCGGGCGATGTCCGCCTCGGTCGTCTCCCGGCCCAGGCTGAAGCGCACCAGCCCGCGCGCCAGTGCCGGCGGGATGCCCATCGCCAGCAGCACGTGGGACGGCTCGGGCGTTCCGGTGGAGCAGGCGCTGCCACCGGAGACCGCCACGCCGGCCTGGTCGAGCTGCAGCTGCAGCGCGCCCGACTCCGCCTCCGGCACCAGCACCGCGAGCACATGGGCCGCGCGCGGCGCCGCCTCGGCCGGCACCACGAGGTCCGGCAACGCGGCCCGCAGGCCGGCGAGGAGCTTGTCCCGGAGCGCGCCCAGCCGGGTCCGCTCGGCCGCTCCCTCGGCGGCGGCGAGTTCCGCCGCGACGCCGAGCCCGACGGCTCCGGCAATGTTCTCGGTGCCGGGCCGCACCTCATGCTGCTGCCCGCCACCGGTCACCAGCGGCTCCAGGGTCACGCCACGCCGCACCAGCAGGGCGCCGATGCCCTTGGCGGCTCCGATCTTGTGCCCCGAGATCGTCGCCAGCTGGATGGCGGTGCTGCCGAGCGGGCGCGACAGCTTCCCGAACGCCTGCACCATGTCGGTGTGGAACGGGACCCCGGCATCGCGGGATTCCGTCGCGAGCGCTTCCACCGGCTGTGCCACGCCGGTCTCGTTGTTGACCCACATCACCGAGAGCAGGGCGGGCCGCGAGGCGAGCGCGGCCGTGACGGCCGCGCGGTCCATCAGCCCATCGGCCTCCACCGGTACCAGGATCTCGCGGCCGCCCTGCGTGACCACGGCATGGGCGGCGGCGAGTACCGCCTTGTGTTCCGTGGCGGCTACTGCCACGGCGAACGCCGCGCCCGCGCGGCGGGCCGCATGGGCGCGGCCCAGGACGGCGAGGGTGTCGGCCTCGGTGCCGCCCGAGGTGAAGTAGACCGCCCCCGGGTCCACGCCGGGGGCGGCGGGCACCTGGCGCCGCGCCTGCTCCAGGCCCGTGCGCGCCGCGCGCCCGGGTGCATGCGCGCTCGACGGATTGCCGAAGCGGCCGGTGAGGTACGGCTGCATCGCCTCCAGCACCTCGGGACGGACCGGGGTGGTGGCGGCGTGGTCGAGATAGGCGGACGTCGGCGTCATTGCGCGAAAGATAGTCGTCCCGGGGTCACATGCTCTGGACGCCGAGCGCCACCACGTCGGCAAGGTCCACCGTCTCGTGGGTGAAGAACGGCTCGCCGTAGCGGGTGCGGATCAGCGAGCCGTAATGCGCGTTCTGCACCTCGACCAGCGAGTAGAGCTCCAGCCCCGTGGGGAAGATCTCGCCCGCGGCCCGGGCCCCGTCGAACTGGCTCGCATAGCAGCGGATCGCCTCCATCTTGGCGGCGAAGTGCTCGCTGATGTCCACCACGAAGGTGGGTTTCACCGGGTCTTCCCGATAGGCAAGGGCGTAGAGGACCTTGTGCGGACGGTGGGGCTCGCCGCCGGCGCGGTAGCGCGAGAGCCCTGCCAGGAAGCAGGCGTCGCGCCCCAGCTCGGAGGCGACGCGATGATCCGGGTGCCGGCCGACGGGGAAGGGCAGGATCACGGTCCGGGGCCGGAAGTGCCGGATCTGCTCGACCACGATCCGGCGGCTCTCCTCGTTGTTCTGCAGGTAGGCGTCGGGCAGCCCGGCATTGCGGCGTTCCGCGACGCCCAGCACTGCCGCGGCGCGTTCGGCTTCCGCCGCGCGCAGGTCCGCACTCCCGCGGGTGCCGGACTCCCCGGCGGTGAGGTCGAGGATGCCGGTCTGGTAGCCCTGGGCCCGGGCCTTGAGCAGGGTCCCGGCGCAGGTCAGTTCGACGTCGTCGCGGTGGGCGGCAATCGCCAGCAGATCCACGGGCATGGGCGAGGGGGGTCAGGGGAAACGGGGAACCGGACAGCCCGGAATCTATACCCCGGTTCCCCGTTCAGGCTCCCCTCAGGCCAGGCGCGCCCGCCGCCCGCGCCACAGCCGCCGAAGGCCCAGGGCGGTGAGCACCAGCAGCACACCGGCGGGCAGCAGCACGCCCATCGAGGCGATGAGACCGGCCACGAAGTGCACCAGGTTGCGCCAGGCATCGCGGAAGGCATCGCTGATCTCGCGCAGCGCGCCGGATTGTCCCACGACCGGCGCGGGCTCGTGCAGGGTGACCGTCAGCGTCGAGGTGGCGACGTGGGCCCGGAGGTAGCGGAGCCGGCCCTCCATGCGTTCGATCTCCTCGCGCACCCGGGCCAGCTCGCGTTCGAGCTCCAGCACGTCGCTCAGCTTGCCGGTGCGGGTCGCCAGGAGCTCGAGCAGCCGCTGCTCCAGCCGGTGCCCGTTGGTCACCCGGGCGCTGATGTCGGTGAACTCCTCGCCCACGTCCTCGGCCTGGACATTGAGCGACTCCAGTCGCCCCAGCGGGCGGAGCCCCGGGAGCAACGCCTCGAACTGTTCCGCCGGAAGCCGCAGTTCCAGCGTCGCCGAGCGATAGCCCACCTCACCGCCCTGCTGGCTGCTGCCCGCTACCCACCCGCCGAGCCCCCGCACGATGGCGGAGAGCCGCGCCACGGCGGCGTCGAGGCTGTCCACCTGGATGGAGGCCTGGCCGGTGCGGATCAGCATGGCGCCGGTGACGGCCGGGTCGCGCCAAGTGTCGGGCCGGGAGCCGGGCGTCTCGGACACGGTGGCCGCCATGTCGGCGGATGCCGGGGATACGAACCCCGAGGCCGCGACCGCCTTGCCCTCCGCCTCCCGGGCAGGGGCCTCCGCCAGCGGGGCCTCGAATCGACGATCACAGGCGCTGAGCAGCAGGGTGAGCCAGACCAGGCGGCGGACGGACGACGACATGGCATCCTCGGCGGAGTGGGTGGTCCGCCGGGGATGCGCCGGGGGGGATGGGTTGCACAGCAGCCCGCGGCGGCGGGCACGCTACTCGTGGCGGAGGGCCTCCACCGGGTCCATGTGGGCCGCGCGGTTGGCCGGGTACAGGCCGAAGACCAGCCCGATCAGCACCGACACCCCGGTGGCGACCACGGCACTCCACACCGGGATCTCGGCCTCCCAGCCGAAGGCCAGCTGCAGCAGTTGGCCGCTGAGCACCCCGACCACCACGCCCATCAGCCCGCCGATGAGCGTGAGCGTCGCGGCCTCCACCAGGAATTGCCACAGCACCTCGGACCGGGTGGCGCCCAGGGCCTTGCGCAGGCCGATTTCCCGGGTGCGGTCGGTGACCGAGACCATCATGATCGCCATCACCCCGATCCCGCCCACCAGCAGCGCCACGCTGGAGAGCGCGATCATCGCCGTGAAGAAGTAGTCGGTGAAGTTGCTGACGATATCGAGGATCTGGTCCTGGGTGATCAGGTCGAAGGTGTTGGGCATCCCCGGGCGCAGGCCGCGCTGGCGCCTGAGCGCGGCGGTGACCAGGTCCTGCGCATGTCCCACCGACACTCCGGCGACCGGAATCGCGGCGATGAAGAGGTTGTTGGTCTCGTCGTAGCGGTAGTTGCGCCGCGCGGTCTGGAACGGGATGATCGCCGCGATCTGCTGGCCCGGGGGCTCGAACAGGTTCGCCGGGCGCTGGTACAGCCCGATGACCCGGAGGGCCACGCCCCCCACCCGCACGATGCGGCCCAGTGGGTCGATCCGGCCGAACATCACGTCCGCGGTCTCCTCCTCCAGTACCACCACCTCGCCGCCGTTGAGCTCCGAACGGTTGAAGAACCGCCCGCGGACCAGCGTCCCGCCCTGAATGTCCATGTAGTGGTCATCCGCCCCGAACACCGTCAGCACCTGGGTGCGGACGCCCTGGTACTCGATCCGCTGGAACAGCTGCACCCACATCCCGGCATACGCCAGGCCAGGGATCCGGGCCATCGCGTCGGCGTCGGTCTGGTCCAGTACCGGCCGGATGCGGACCTCGTAGGGCAGGCGGTCGGGGTTGAGCGGGGTCTGGGAGAAGTACCGCACCACGTAGAATGCGGTGGGCCCGGCGGCGGAGATGGCGTTGAAGATCTGGGTGCGGAGGCTCGCCACCAGGGAGGCGATCGCCATCACGGTCGTGACCCCGATGACCACGCCCAGGACGGTGAGGCCGGAGCGGAGCTTGTTGGAGCGGAGCGCGTCCAGGGCGATCGTCACGCCCTCACCGGCGTTGCGCAGGAACCGCGTCGGCATGCGGCGCTACTCGGCCCGCAGCGCGGTGATCGGGTCGAGGCGGGAGGCGCGGCTCGCGGGGTAGACCCCGAACAGCACCCCCGCGCCGGCGCCGAGCAGCAGCGCGGCGGCCACCGACCAGAGCGTGATCCGGGCGGGCAGCGGGGTCAGCGCGGAGACGCCGAACGCCAGCACCCAGCCCCCGAACACGCCCAGCAGCCCGCCAAGGGTGGAAAGGACGACCGCCTCGACCAGGAACTGGCGCAGGATGTCACGGCGGGTGGCCCCGATGGACTTGCGGATGCCGATCTCGCGGGTGCGCTCGTTCACCGACATCAGCATGATGTTCATGAT
>CAZYIV010000054.1:0-2785 GCA_964647615.1 uncultured Gemmatimonadaceae bacterium
AGCAGCGGCAGCAGCATCCGGCTCTGGCTGTGCATCGCCAGCGACAGCGAGCGCACCACCGCGTTGGCCTCGGCCAGCGGCAGGTCCTCGGTCTCCGCCACCTCCTGGTGGATCCACCCGACGGCCACGATCTCGTCGTCCAGGGTGTACGGCACGCTGATGTCCTCGGCGGTCTCCACCGCGATGTCCGCGGTGGCGCCGCGCAGGCTCAGGTTGCCGTAGCGGATGCTGGGCCGGCGGAGCTGGCGGGCCTCGCTGGTGTCTTCCTCCCCGGTGGCGACCTTCTTCTGCACCTCGGTCAGGAAGGTGGCGAGATCCTCCCGGGTCGCGTCCCGGTCGAACTCCACCCGCTGCACCCCGGCGCGGGCCAGCCGCCGGGCCCAGTCCCAGGCCTTCACGTCGCGCAGCGCCTGCTGCCGGTAGAGCACCTCCTCCTCGAGGAAGGAGAAGTGCGGCGCCGGGTCGATGGCCTGCAGCGCGTCGAGCTGGATCCACGCGGCGTCCACGGCCCGCTCCCGCGCGGGGTGGCCCTCGCGGTAGAGCGCCGTGGCCGAGATGGCCTGACCGAGGGCCGTCAGGAAGCGGACCGGGTCGCTCATCCTTCCTCCACCTCGCCCGCGGCGGCGCGCCGGATGGCGCCGTCGTTGCTCTGTCCCGCCAGCCGCAGCACCTGCCCCGCGGCGGGGTCGTTCTTGTAGTTGCGGGCCAGCGCGCTGATGATCGCCACCAGCTCGGGGGTGCGCGGCAGCAGCCGGCGGCGGCGGAACCACCCCGGCTTGGTCAGCGCGTGGGCCACGAACCAGTCCCGGGTGGCGGGGGAGCGGATGGTGCCGAGCACCCGGATCGCGAGCACCCGGATCTCCACCGGGACCCGCCGGTCGTTGAGCAGCACCATCAGGCGGGGCACCGCCGCGGTGGGGCAGCCCTCCAGCGCCGCTGCGAGCCCCAGCCGCACATTGCCGATGTCGTCGTCGCCGAGCGAGATGACGATCGACTCCTCGCGCTGGCCCGGGATGCGCAGCATCAGCTTGAGCGCCTCGCGCCGGACCCGGTTGTCCTCGTTGGCGGTGAGCGAGGCGGGGCTGAAGTCGGCGGGGATCTCCGGCAGGCTGCCCAGCAGCGCGAGCAGGTTCCGCTGCACGTACCAGGGCGCCGCGGGCAGCCGCTCCACCAGCATCGGGCCGATCTGCGGGCCCAGGCGCTCCAGCCGGGTCAGCAGCCGGCGCCGGATGGTGCGGTTGTCCGCCACCTCGAGGCTCTCCAGCATCGGCTCGGCGGCGGTCATGCCCATGCGGTCGAGCAGCATCTCCACCACCTCGGTGTCGCGCGGCTCGTTGGCCAGCAGGATGCGCATGTTCTCCGGCGTGGCCAGGTGGGTCCAGAAGTGCTCCTGGATGTCCTCGGCGACGGAGGGATCCTCCACCATGCGCACCACCTCGGTGGCCTGGCCCTCGCGCACCACCTCCTCCAGCGCGGACCAGGTGGCGTCGCCGACGGTGTCGGTCTCGAGCGACATCTGCACCAGCCGGATGGCGTGCGCGCTGTGGTCCTCCGCCGGCGGCGCCATCCCCGAGGGGTGGCGGGAGAGCCGCTCCAGCACCCGGCCGTAGACGGCGGGATTGGGATCATCCAGGGTCCACTTGTCCACCATCTGCCGGATCCCCTCGCGCAGGGCGAGGTCGGCCTCCTCGCGCACGTTGAGGGAGCCCTTCTCCGCCTGGAACGCGAGCTTGGTGAACAGCCGCAGCATCGCCTGGGGGATCACCTTGGCGCTGGCGTCGGAGACGGCGCGCATCAGGGTGAGCGCCGCGCCGGCGGGGAGCACCATCGCGGCGTCCATGACCAGCCGGCGGCGCTGGGCCAGGTCCGCGCCGAGGCCGGCGAGCTCCCGCAGCGCCTCGGGGGAGATGTGGTTCAGCAGCTGCCCGAGGCGCTCCTTGAGGACCTCCGCCTCCTGCCCGTGCGAACGGCGCAGCTCGCGGGAGAGGCCGAGCAGGTAGTCCACGATCTTCTTGGCCTGCTCAGGGTCCCGGGTGCGCTCGCTCAGGGCCTGGGCCAGCGCCCGGGGATCGGTGTGCAGCTCCGGCGCGCCCTCGCGCGCCACGGCCACCGCCGCGAGCCCCATCCACAGCCGGCTGGCGGCACTGTCGGCCGGCGCCTGGTCGCCCAGGCGCGCCTCGCTGTCGGAGAGCTCCAGCCGGTCATAGGCCGGCGGGATCAGGTGGATATGCTCCCACCGGGTGTCGTAGTCGGCGAGATGGAGCCCGACCGGCTGGGTGCGGCTGTCGCTGCTCAGCACCTTGAGCAGTTCCTCGACCTGGTCGCGATCCACTCCGTTGAAGATCTTGATCGCGCCCAGCTGGTGCTTGTGCAGCTTGGTGGCGAGCTCCCGGAGCACCGGGTTGTCGGGGTCGGTGGCCAGGCCCTCGACCAGGAGCTGGCCGCGGGCCACGCCGAGCAGGAGGAAGGGCCGGTTGACGAGGACCACGCGCAGGTGGCTCACCACCGCGTCCACCGCCGACTTGAGCAGCGGATGGCCGGGCGGGTACGCCGTGCACTTGTGCAGTCCGATGCCCAGGAGGGGCAGGAAGACTGCAATGTCACGGGGCAGGACCGCGCGTTCCTGGGTGGCGACGGCGCTGGTGTGTTCGGCCACGGGTCTCGGGGGGCTGGACTCCCCTAAGGTACCGGTCCCCGGGGGGGGCGGGAAGGGTGGAACCGGGGCGGGAAACGGACCGGGGCCCGGCGTGATGCCGGGCCCCGGAGGACGCTGTCAGGCGGGGCG
>CAZYIV010000054.1:2885-25322 GCA_964647615.1 uncultured Gemmatimonadaceae bacterium
GGGATCCCTCGCGGTGCTCGGGATGACCGCCCCTGCGGGGCGGTCACTTGGCGCGGTCGATGTACTCGCTGGTGCTCGGGTTGACCCGGACCTTCTCGCCGGTCTGGATGAACTCGGGGACGTTGATGGTCACCCCGTTGTCGAGCGTCGCCGGCTTGAAGGAGGCCGACTTGGTCGCGGTCTTCATCACCGGGTTGGTCTCCACCACCTCGAAGACCATCGCGTTGGGCAGCTGGATCCCGATGGGGCGGCCGTTGAAGAACTCGGCCATGATCTTCATCCCCGGGGCGACCCACTTGGCCGCGTCGCCGAGGTCCTCGCCCGTCATCTCCATCTGGTCGAAGTTCTCGGTGTTCATGAAGTGGTAGCTGTCGCCGCCGGCGTAGAGGAACTCCAGCTGGTGCGTCTCGAGGTCCGCCAGCTCCACGGTGTCGGTGGACCGGAAGCGGTGCTCGAACTGGGTCCCGGTCCGGAGCTTCCGCAGCTTGGCCTGCACCATCGCGCGCAGGTTGCCGGGGGTGTGATGATGGAAGTCGAGCACCCGGCACGGCTCCCCGTCGAACAGCAGGCACATCCCGCGCCGCATGTCGCTGGCGATGATCCCCATGGTCCCGATTTCCCGCGGAAGTAGTGAAGTGGTAGAACGCGCCGGGGCCAAGGCTTCCCTTGGCCCCGCGGCGGCCCTGCGAACCGGGCACAAGGATAGAGGAAGGCCCGCTCTGGCGGTAGGGGGCCGGGGCGATAGATTGGAACTGCTTCTCCCGCCGAGGCTTACATGCAGACCCGACGCACCTTCCTGGCCGGCGCCCTCAGCGCCGCCGCCCTGCCCGCCTTCCGGCCCGACGCGATGCGCCGGGTGCTCGACGTCGGCCCCGCCAGCGGGGACCCGACGGACGAGGACTTCTGGGCCGAGATCCAGCGGGCCTTCGACTGCGACCGGACCATGATCAACCTGAACAACGGCGGGGTGAGTCCCTCCCCGACCCACGTTCTGGACCAGATGATCCGGGACCTCCGGTTCTCCAACGAGCTGCCCGTCATCCACATGTGGCAGACGCTGGAACCGCGCATCGAGAGCGTGCGGCGCGACCTGGCCCGGGAGTTCGGCTGCGACCCGGAGGAGATGGCGATCGTCCGCAACGCCTCGGAAGCCAACGAGACCATGATCCTCGGGCTCGACCTCAAGGCCGGCGACGAGGTGATCGTCACCAACCAGAACTACGGCCGGATGATCACCACCTGGGACCAGCGGGTGCGGCGGGACGGCATCGTGCTCAAGCAGGTGAGCTTCAAGGTGCCGCCCCCCTCGATGGACTACCTGGTCGAGCAGTTCACGGCCGCGGCCACGCCGCGCACCCGGGCGATCGAGGTCACCCACATCACCAACCTGAGCGGGCAGATCATGCCGGTGCGGGAGCTGGTGGCGTGGGCCCGGCCGCGGGGCATCGAGGTGTTCGTGGACGGGGCCCACGCCTTCGCCCACTTCCCCTTCACCCGGGACCAGCTCGACTGCGACTTCTACGGCACCAGCCTGCACAAGTGGCTGCTGGCGCCGATCGGCACCGGCTTCCTGTACGTGCGCAAGGAGAAGCAGAAGCGGCTGTGGCCCCTCATGGCCGCGCCGGCCGCGATGGACGGCAACATCCGCAAGTACGAGGAGATCGGCACCCACCCGGCGGCCAACCACAACGCCATCGGGGTGGCGCTCACCTTCCACCGGGCCATCGGGGCGGAGCGCAAGATCGCGCGGCTCCGCTACCTGCGGGACCGCTGGGCCAAGCGGGTGCAGCGGGAGAACGACCGCATCCGGATCCTCACCCCGCTCGACAGCCCCTACGGCGGGGGCATCGGGCTGGTGCACGTGGACGGGATGGAACCCGGCAAGCTGGTGAACTGGCTGATGGCGGAGCACCGCATCGTGACCACGCCGATCAACCACCCGGAGTTCAACGGCGTGCGGGTGACCCCCAACGTCTACACCACCGTGGACGAGGTGGACCTCTTCGCCGACCGGCTGCTGCAGGCGGTGCGGGAGGGCATCAGTTGACGATCCGGCCCCCCGTCTTCGTGGACGCGCGGGGCAGCCTGCTGGCCTTCGCCAGCGTGGAGGCGCTGCTCCGGCACGTGACCGCCGAGGCCATCCGGGCCGGGGCCTACCCGGTGCTGTACGACGCCGAGGGCCGGCTGCTCCGGCTGGTGGTGCGGGTGGAGGAGTACAAGCTGCTCGGCCTGTTCCGGCGGGTGCGCGAGGTGATCGAGCTGGAGGCCACCGAGCACCTGCCCACCCACGAGGCGGCGCTCCGGGCGCTGCTCAAGCGCTTCGTGCAGCCGGAGGGCGGCGGCCCCGCCGACCCCGCCAATCCCCTCGCGGGGCTGGTGCGCTCGTGACCCTGCGGCCGGCCGCCGTGGTGCTGGCCTGCCTGCTCGTCCATGCCGCCCCGCTGCCCGCCCAGGAACAGCCCTCCCACTTCCCCACCTGCAGCAACGACAGCGCCGCGCGGACCTTCCTGCGCCGGGTGCAGTACCTCCTCGCCGGCGGGGACGAGGTCCGGCGCCGCGCACTCGGGCTCATGGCGAGCCCGCCCGACGCCGCCCGCCTGGTGGTGGAGGAGCAGGTCTGCCTCACCGCTACCTTCGCCTATGCCCGGCTGGCGCGCGGGGGCCGGGGCCCTGCCCCGCCCTACCCGGTGGCGGTGGTGCGGGCGGGCACGCAGTACGTGGTGCAGCTGGGCGGGTTGGAGGGGACCGAGACCGACCGCTGGGAGGTGCTGGTCTTCGACCCGGTATTCCGGCCCGCGCGGGGCGATTCCTCCCCCTAGGTGGCCTCGTCCATCCGCCAGGTGAGCAGCATCAGCATCCCGATCGCCCCGGCCACGCCGCCAAGCACCGCACCGCCGGCGCCCGGGTTATGCGCCTTGAGGAGGCTGTCCACTTCGCCCCGCGGGAAGGCGAGGGTCAGGGTGGGAGCGCAGTCGGGGATACCGAGGATGGAATCGTCCGTGACCCGCACCGCGTGGAGCTGGATGGCACTTCCCTGGCGCCAGAGCTGGAACCGCTGCTCGGCATCGTAGGTGACGGTGCTGACCTCCCCCACGCGGCCCCAGTAGGGGCCGCAGGCGGTGAGCAGGAGCAGCGGGACGGCACGGAGGGCGGGACGCATGCGGCCTCGGGGCTGGGGACTGCCCCCATGCTGGGGCGCGACCGTCCCCCAGCCGTGACCTCGTGGCCGGCGGGGCTTGGAGTCCGCCCCCGGCCACGGCAGACTTCTCCCATTCCCGCTCCCAGTCCTTCCCGTTCCCCCCGCCGAGGAACGCCCGTGCCCCTGCTCCCCGCGGCGACTCCCGCATGACCTGGCTCCGCGCGGGCCTGGGCCTGGTGGCGTTGCTGGTGGTGGCGGGCGGGGTGCTGCTCGCCTTCCGCCGCCCCTCCGCGGAGCGTCACTGGGCGACCGATCAGTCGGTGCAGCCGGAGCCGGTGTTCGAGGGCCACCGGGTCACGATCCACGGGGTACGCAACTTCCGCTGGACCAGCGCCACCGCGTTCACCCCCGCGTGGGAGGACCGGACCTACGACCTCGACCAGGTGGCGACCGCCTGGTACGTGCTGGTGCCGTTCTCCGAGAAGTGGCGCGGGCCGGCGCATGCGTTCGTCTCCTTCGGCTTCGACGACGGGCGCTACCTGGCGATCTCGGTGGAGGCGCGGCGGGAGGCGGGGGAGGAGTATGGCGTGGTGGCGGGGCTGCTGCGGCAGTTCGAGCTGATCTACGTCATCGGTGACGAGCGCGACCTCATCGGCCGGCGGGCGGTGTACGATGGCACCGACGTCTTCCTGTACCCGATCCGCGGCACCCGGGACGGGATCCGGACGGTGCTGCGCGGGATGCTGGAACGGGCGGACGCGCTGCGCCGCCACCCCGAGTTCTACAACACCATCACCAACAACTGCACCCTCAATCTGGTGCGCCACGTCAACGCGCTGGTGCCGGGGCTGATCCCGGCGAGCTGGCGCATCGCGCTGCCGGGCTACAGCGACGCGGTGGCGCTCCGGCTGGGACTGATCGACTCCACCGGCACCCTGGTGCAGGCGCGGGCCCGCTATCGCATCAACGAACGGGCGCGCGCCGCGCTCGACGCCCCCGACTTCTCCGCCCGGATCCGGGAATAAATGGCCTCCATCTACGACCTGAAGCCGCGCTTCCAGGCGCTGCTCCGCCCGCTGACGCGCCGGCTCGCCGCGGCCGGCGTCACCGCCAACCAGGTGACGGTGTTCGCCGCGCTCCTGTCGGGTGCGGTGGGCGTGGCGCTGGCGGCCCGGCCCGGCGCGCGGGGCCCGCTGCTGCTGGTGCCCGCGGTGCTGTTCGCCCGGATGGCGCTCAACGCCATTGACGGGATGCTGGCCCGGGAGCACGGGCAGAAATCGCGGCTGGGCGCGGTGCTCAACGAGCTGGGTGACGTGCTCGCGGACAGCGCGCTGTACCTGCCGTTCGCGCTGGTGCCGGGGCTCCGCGCGCCGCTGGTGGTGGTGATCGTGCTGCTGGCGGTCATCGCCGAGATGACCGGCGTCGTGGGGCTGCAGGTCGGAGCCAGCCGCCGCTACGACGGCCCCATGGGCAAGAGCGACCGCGCCTTCGCCTTCGGGCTGCTGGCGCTGCTGCTCGGCCTCGGCGTGCCGGCGGGCCACTGGAGCGACTGGTACCTCCACCTGGTGGGCCTGCTGGCCATCATCACCATCATCAACCGCGCCCGCCGGGCGCTCGCCGAGGGCGCCGCATGAGCACCCCGCCGCTCACCCCCGCCGTCCGGGCCACCTTCGGCGGGATCCTCGCCCTGCTGGTAGTCGCGACGGTGGTCACCGCGCTGCTCCGGCGGAAGGGCCCGGCGGAGAAGTACCGCGAGCTCAGCCAGCGGGTGAACAGCTGGTGGGTGATGGTGGCGGTGTTCGCCGTCGCGATCGTGATCGACCGGGCGCTCTCGGTCGGGTTCTTCGCGCTGCTCTCGTTCCTGGCGCTCAAGGAGTACTTCTCGCTGATCCCCACCCGCCGGGCCGACCGGCGGGTGCTGTTCTGGGCCTACCTCTGCATCCCGTTCCAGTACTACTGGGTGTACCGCGGCTGGTACGGGATCTTCATCGTCTTCATCCCGGTGTGGGTGCTGCTGCTGGTGAGCGCGCGGATGGTGCTGATCGGGGAGACGAAGGACTTCCTGCGGGCGGTGGGCACCATCCAGTGGGGCGTGATGCTGATGGTCTTCGCCCTCAGCCACGTGCCCTACCTGCTCATGCTGTGGCCCACGGGCGGCGCGGCGCTGGTGCTGTACCTGGTGCTGCTCACCCAGCTCAACGACGTGAGCCAGTACATCTGGGGCAAGAGCTTCGGGAAGCGGAAGATCGTCCCCACCGTGAGCCCCAACAAGACGCTCGCCGGGCTGCTCGGGGGCATCGCGACCACCACGGTGCTGGCGGTGCTGCTGGCGCCGCTGCTCACCCCGCTGGACCGGTTCGACAGCATCGCGGCGGGGCTGATCATCGGCGCCGGCGGCTTCCTCGGCGACACCACGATCGGCGCCCTCAAGCGCGACCTCGGCGTGAAGGACGCGGGGACGATGATCGCGGGCCACGGCGGAGTGCTGGACCGGATCAACAGCCTGACGTACACGGCACCGTTGTTCTTTCACTTTCTGAGGTTTTACTACTTCTGACGGTAGGACGGTACGACGGCAGGACGGTAGCGCACCGTACCGACCGCCCGACCGCCCGACCATCCGACCGTACTACCGTCCATGACTCGTCTCCTCCGCCTCCTCTTCTTCGCCGTGGTGGTGCGCGCGGTGACGCTGCTGGTGCTCGGGCTCAACGTGCGCCACCGGGAGCGCCTGCCCCGCCACGGACCCGCGATCCTCGCGGCCAACCACAACAGCCACCTCGACACGCTCACCCTCATGTCCCTGATGCCGCTCGGGCTGCTGGACAAGGTGCGGCCGGTCGCGGCGGCGGACTACTTCCTCCGCAACCGGTTCCTCGCCTGGTTCGCGACCGGCATCATCGGCATCCTGCCGATCGCGCGGGGGCGCAGCCGCCCCGATGAGGACCTGCTGGCGCCGCTGGCGGAGGCGCTCGACCGGGGCGAGATCCTGATCTTCTTCCCCGAGGGGACCCGGGGCGAGCCGGAACGGTTCAAGCAGCTCAAGAGCGGCATCGCCCGGCTGGCGGAGCGCCGCCCCGACGTGCCGGTGGTCCCCATCTTCCTGCACGGCCTGGGCAAGGCGCTGCCCAAGGGCGAGGCGATCCTGGTGCCGTTCTTCGTGGACGTGTTCGTGGGCGCGCCGGTGCGGTGGAGCGGGGACCGCGAGCAGTACCTCGCGGAGTACCAGCATGCGATCGAGGTGCTGGCGGCGGAGGGGGAGTTTCCGGCGTGGGAGTGAGGGAGGGAGAGGACGGTAGGACGGTAGGACGGTAGGACGGTAGGACGAATCGGTGCCGACATCGATCGCCCGCCACAACCCTTCCGCGTCCCGGCCCCGGACACTACTCTATCGCCGTCTCCCTCCCGTGAGCTCCATGCAACCCGTCTCCCAGACCGCCTTCTACTGCGCCGGGGTCCGCGCCCGGGATGCGGAGCGCCCGGCGCCGGTCGTCGGCGACAGGTTCGCCCGGCTGTTCCTCGGCGACGACGGCCGCGCGGTGTTCGAGAAGTTCCGCGGCCTCGACCGGCCCCATGCCAGCAACATCGCGCGCTGCCGGATCGTGGACGACCTGCTCCGGGACCGGCTGCTGGCCGATGCGGCGCGGCCGGTGGTGCTGCTGGGAGCGGGCTTCGACAGCCGGCCCTACCGCCTCACGGGCGGCCACTGGCTGGAGCTCGACGCAGAGCCGGTCATCACGCGGAAGGAGGGGATCCTGCCGGTCACCCGGTGCCCCAACCCGCTGGAGCGGGTGCCGGTGGACTTCTCGCCCGCGGCGCTGCGCGAGGTGCTGGGCCGGTTCCGCGGCGCGGCGAAGGTGACGGTGGTGGTCGAGGGCGTGCTGATGTACCTGGCGCCGCCCAAGGTAGACCAGCTGCTGCAGGTGCTGGCCAGGGCGTTCCCCCGGCACGAGATCCTGTGTGACCTCATGACCGCGCGCTTCGCCGAGCGGTTCGGCGGGGAGATCCAGCAGGTGATCCGGGAACTCGGCGCCACCATGGAAGGGCTCGAGCCCCGCCCCGCGGATCGCTTCCGCGAGGCGGGCTACAGCGTGACCTCCCGCACCTCGATTCCGCTGCGCGCGGCGCAGCTCAAGGCGCTCGACGTCCCGCCCCTGGTGATCCGGTGGTTCATGCCGACCCTGCGGGACGGCTACGCGGTGTACGCCTTCGAGCGGACGGCGTGACCCGCCGCCGCGCCTAGGCCAGCAACGCCACCACCCCGGTCACGACCAGGGCCACCGCCCACACCAGGTCCAGGTTGACCCAGGCCCGGCCCAGCAGCCGCAGGCCGAACTTCCAGTACACCAGCAGCGCCAGCGTGGCCGTCACCAGCAGGTAGCCCGCGGTGTGCAGCAGCGCGGCGACCAGCGCTGCCTCGCTCCCGCCCCCGGGCATCGCCGCCTGGTGCATGGCGTGGCCGGCGTGCGCCTGCCCCGCGCCGAGCCCGCCCGCCAGCGCCACCGGCACCACCATCAGGCCGGCGCCGTGCGCCGTGGCCATCAGCAGCGACCAGAGCGTGAGCGCGCCCAGGCTCACCCGCATGCCGCCGACGCGCGGATGGCGGTGGCGCCGGAGCCGCGCCAGCCCCAGGCCCACGAGCATCGTCCCCACCACCAGCTTGAGCAGCGCCGGTGGCAGCGCCGCGCCCAGCGCGAGCGCCGCGCCCAGCGCCAGCAGCACCGCCAGCGCATGGCCCAGGGCCAGCGGGCCGAGCGCGCGCCACACCGCGCGCGCCCGTCCCTCCTGCAGCCCGAGCGCCACCGCGAACAGCCACCCCATCCCGGGGTTGAGCCCGTGGCCCGCCCCGAGGAGGAACAGGGTGAGCCCGGGCCACGCGAGGTGCGCGCTCACGAGTAGCAGAACGAGTCGGAGGAGGCGTCACCGCCGTCGAGACGCACCTGGTGCGGGCGCATCCCGTCCTCGAACTCGAGCAGGAACCGCGGGTCCGGCGCCATCCCGCCCTCGGCGCGGGTGTCGAGCTTGATCATCCACCCCTTGATGCCGTCGGGATAGAACTGCGCGTCCCACGGCGAGTAGAGCGAGTTGGTCAGGTACACCCGCCGCCCGTCGCGGCTCAGCTCCACCATCTGCGGCCCGCCGTTGAGCGCCCGGCCCGGCGCCGCCGGATGCCCGGCCCGCCGCACGATGCCGCCGATCCGCGTGGTGGCGGTGAGCACCGGGTGGAACGGATCGGAGACATCGTACTGGCGCAGTTCGCCGGTGCCCCAGCAGGAGACGTACAGCTGCCGGTCGTCCACCGAGAGGTTGATGTCGGTGATCAGCGGCGGCACCGCCTTGAAGCCCTGCAGCAGCGGCGGCAGGTCCGCGGGGTCCGCGGGCTCGGCCGGGATGGTGATCACCTTGGTGGTCTTCCAGGTGCCGTCGGTGTCGAGGTGCCAGAGGAACACCGCGGCCGACAGGTCCTTGAGCGAGATCACCACCCCCGCGAAGCCGTAGGCCCGGGTCGGGTTGTGGGCCGGCCGCAGCTCCAGCACCATCTGGTGCTCGGCGCCGAGGTCCAGCACCTGGCGATGCTGCCGCTTGCGCAGGTCCCACACGTGCAGCGCATGGCCGTACTTGCCGCCCAGCAGCAGCTCGGGGTTGAGGCCCGAGGTCACCATGTCGGGCGTGCCCCACTCGCTGGTGATCATGGTGTCATGGCCCAGGTGCCAGAAGAAGTCGTAGGCCAGCCGCTGCGGCCCCCGGTCCTTCTCCCACGGCCCCTGCACCTCGAAGTTCTCGTGGTCGAGCAGGAAGATCCCGCCCGGGCCGCCGCCGTCCGGCGCCCCCAGCGCGTTGAGGTACACCCCCTCGGGCCCGCAATGCACCGTGTGCGGCGCGGCGTAGCCGGTACGCGCGGCGACCTCCGACCCCTCGATCACCTTCACCAGCTCCGGCCGCTTCGGGTTGGGCCGGGTGTCGAGGATGTGGATCCGCGAGCTGCGGATGCCGGGCACCACCAGGTAGCGGCGCTCCACGTGCGGGTTCGCTGCGTAGGGGCACAGGTGGGAGCTGCAGGCGTTCCACCCGAAGTGGTGCAGCTCGTTGTCGCCGTGGGGCAGGTCGGTCTGGCCCACCAGCTGCCCGAACTGCTTCGAGTCGGGGTTCACGTCCACCACGCCCATGGCGTCCTTGTGGCCGTTGCTGCCGGCGTTGAGCAGCGCCACGTAGGCCAGCTGCTCGGCCGGGGCCTCCATCGCCAGCCGGGGCGAGGCGTAGAAGGTCGGGTCGGGTTTCCATCTCGGCATCGCGGGATCCTCCAGGTCGTGGGGTGCGGTCGCGGGGCGGGCGCGCCCCGCCTGTCACAGAAGGCGCAGCAGGTCGCGCTGGCGGCTCACGGTGCCCTGCTCGCCGGCCGGCGCCGGCTCGCGGAGGGCCACCGAGCTGATCAGGAGCCGGTCGCGCCGCCGCACCGGCAGCTCGTACTGCAGTTCGAGGGGGTCCTCGTGGACCATCCGTGCGCCGAGCCGCTCGAGCAGCCGCCGCGCGCCGTGATTCTCCCGCAGCACCCGCGCGGCCAGCCGGTCCACGCCGCAGGCCAGGGCGGCCAGCAGCAGCGTCTCCACCAGCAGCCGGCCCACGCCGCGGCGCTGCCAGTCGTCCACCACCGCCACCGCGAGGTCCGCGGTACGGCTGTCGCCGGGCCGGCGGACGAAGCGGGCCACCCCGATCCCCGGCATGCCCGGCTCCTCCAGCGCGACCGCGCCCCAGGCGACGTGGTCCCGCCCGTCGGTCTCGGTGAGGCGGCTGAGTTCGGCCTCGCCCAGGGTGCCGACCGGCCGCCGAAACCGGAGATACCGCGAGCGGGCCGAGAGCCGGGCGAAGCCCTGCCGGAGCCGCTCCCGGTCGTCCGGGCCGATGGGCTCCAGCCTGAGCCGGCGGCCCGGTCCGAGGGTGATGTCGAATGCGCGCATGCCAGCCTCCCTGCCGGTGGGGTAGGCCAAGGAAGGCGCAGGATCGGGCCGGAACGGCTCAGCGACCGGAAAGCCGTCCCCGGCGCTGGACCCGATGGCCTCCCCGCATCATGTTCGTGGCCACCATGTCCACCGCCGACGTGACCCGGGCCCTGCACGCCTGCACCGCGGGCGAGCCGGAGGCGCAGGACCGGCTGCTGCCGCTGGTCTACGACCAGCTGCGCGCCATCGCGCAGCGTGCCCTGCAGCGGGAACAGCCGGGACACACGCTGGAGACCGGGGCGCTGGTGCACGAGGCGTGGCTCCGGCTGGTGGACCTGGAGCGGATCGGATGGCGGGACCGGGCGCACTTCTTCGGGGCCTGCGCCCAGGTGATGCGGCGGGTGCTGATCGACTACGCCAGGCGGCGGCAGGCGGAGAAGCGCGGCGGGCCCGCGGCGGCGCCGGTGCCGCTGGAAGAGGTGATCGTGGCGGCGCAGGACCGCCCCGCCGACCTGCTCGCCCTGGACGAGGCGCTGGAGCGGCTGGCCGCGCTCTCGCCCCGGCAGGCGCGGATCGTCGAGTGCCGCTTCTTCGCGGGGATGAGCGTGGAGGACACCGCCGAGGCGCTCGGCACCTCGCCCGCGACGGTGAAGCGCGACTGGACCCTCGCGCGGGCCTGGCTCAACCGGGAGCTGGCGCCCTGAGCCGGCCGCCGCTCGACCCGGCGCGCTGGGAGCGGATCCAGGTGCTCTTCGCCGAGGCGGTGGACGCGGCGCCGGAGGCGCGCGCGGCGCTGCTCGCGCGGGTGGCGGCGGAAGACCCGCTGCTGCACGAGGAGCTGGCGGGGCTGCTCGGCGCGCATGAAGGCGACGGGCCGGTGGGCCGGCTCGACGCGCCGGTGCCGCGCAGCAAGGGGCGGGTAGGCCCCTACCAGCTGCTGGAAGTGCTCGGGGTCGGCGGCATGGGCGTGGTGTACCTCGCCGAGCGCGAGGGGCCGGATTTCACCCAGCGGGTCGCGCTCAAGCTGCTGCGCGCCGGCTTCGCCGACCCGCGGCTGGAGGAGCGGCTGCGGCGCGAGCGGCGGATCCTGGCCCGGCTGGAGCATCCCGGCATCGCGCGGTTCATCGACGGCGGCACCACCGACACCGGGCAGTCGTTCTTCGCGATGGAGTTTGTCGAGGGCACCACGCTGCTCGCGGCGTGCGACGCGCGGGGCCTCGACACCCGGGACCGGGTACGGCTCTTCCTCTCGATCTGCGCCGCCTTGCACTACGCCCACCAGCAGCGGGTGGTCCACGGCGACCTCAAGCCCAGCAACATCCTGGTCACGCCCGACGGGCAGGTGAAGCTGCTCGACTTCGGCATCGCCGAGCTGATGGACGTGACCGGCGCGCCCGACGGCGCCACCCGCAGCGCGCCGTGGCTCACCCCGGCATACGCCAGCCCCGAGCAGGTGCGGGGGCAGCCGCTCTCGATCCTCACCGACGTCTACTCGCTCGGCGTGGTGCTGTACGAGCTGCTCGCCGGCAGCCGCCCCTACGAGGTGGAGCGGCACACCCCGGCGGAGGTGGAGCGGATCGTCTGCACCCGCGAACCACCGCCGCCGAGCACCCGGGTGCACGCGCCCCGGGAGCGGCGGGCGCTCGCCGGCGACCTCGACACCATCGTGCTGATGGCGCTCGCCAAGGAGCCGACCCGCCGCTACCCCTCGGTGAGCGGGCTCGCCGCGGACCTCACCCGCTATCTCGACGGCGAGCCGATCGCCGCCCGCCCCGCCTCCGCCGGCTACCGCATCGGCAAGTTCATCCGCCGACACCGGGTGCTGGCCGGTGCCTCGGCGGCGGTGTTTGTCTCGCTGGTGGCGGGGATCGGCGTGGCCGAGACCCAGGCGCGCCGGGCGCGCGTCGAGCGCGACCGGGCCGAGGAGGCGCGCACCCAGGCGGAGGCGGTGAGCGGGTTCCTCATTGACCTGTTCGACTCGAGCGACCCGCGCCGCTCCGGCGCCGACACCACCGTGGCGCGCGCCATGCTGGCCCGCGGCCAGGCGCAGGCCGACCGGCTGCAGGGAGAGCCGGTGCTGCAGGCCCGGCTGTACGAGACGCTGGGTCGGGTCATGACCTCGCTCGGGAGGTTCGACGAGGCGCTCCTGATGCAGCGCCGGGCGCTGGCGCTCCGCGAGCAGCAACTCGGCGCGAGCCACCCGGAGGTGGCCGCGAGCCTGGAGCAGGTGGCGCTCTCGCTCCGCCGCCTCGGCCGCATCCCGGAGGCGGACTCGGTGCTGGACCGGGCGCTCGGCATGGCCCGCGCCACCCTCGGGGATCGGCACCCGCAGGTGGCGCACGCGCTCCTCGCGAAGGCCAACGTCGCCGTCGCGGAGGCGGACCTGCCCGCCGCGGAGGCGGCGGCCCGCGAGGCGCTGGCGATCAACCAGGCCACCCTGCCCCCGGGCGACCCGGCGATCGCCGAGGCGCTCCGGGTGACCGGCTCGGTGCTCAACCGCGAAGGACGCGCCGCCGAGGCCGAGCCGTACTTCCGGGCGTACGTGGACCACTTCCGGAAGTACGAAGGCGTGACCGCCGCCGCGACCGGTGAGGCGATGCTGCACCTCGCCGACCTGTACTTCGAGTCGCTCGACCGCCCGGTCGCCGCGGAGTCACTCGCCCGCGAGGGGCTCGGCATCACCCAGCGGGCGCTGGGCCCCGACCACCCGGCGCTGAGCCACGGGCGCAACAGCCTGGCCGCGATGCTCTCGGCCCGCGGCGCCTTTGCCGAGGCGGAGTCGCTGCTCCGGGTGAACCTGGAAGTGATGACCCGGGCGATGGGGCGGGAGTCCTACAGCGCCGCGGAGATCCGCGGGTCGCTGGCGGAGGCCCTGCGGCAGCAGGGCCGGTTGCGGGACGCCTCGACCGCGGCGGAATCGGCGCTGGCGGTGTATCGCCGCCTGTCAGACCCGGGCGACGCGGGGCCGGCGGGGATGTTGCTCGTCCTGGCCCAGATCCGCATGGACCAGGGCCGCGGGGCGGAGGCGCTCAGGCGCGCGGAGGAGGCGATCGCGCTGCGGGAACGGGTATACGTGCCGGACCATCCGCTGATTGCGGTCAGCCGGGAGACCCTCGCCTCGCTGCACGCGCGGTTGGGCCACCGCGCCACCGCGGATTCGTTGTATGCGCTCGCCCTGCAGGGCATGGGGCGGACTGCCGGTCCCGACCATCCCTACTACCGGAGAATCGCGGCGGAGCGGGCCGCGCTCCGGGCCGGTGGCACGCCCTGAGTCCCGCCGGCGCTCAGTGCGCCGGACCGTCCTTGGGCTGCCACAGCACGTTCACGATCACCCACCGCCCGTCCACCCGCGCCAGCTGCAGGAAGTCCACCCAGCCGGTCATGGTCACCCGCGCCACCGCGACGCCGCGGTAGATGTCGAGGATCCGGACGTCCTTCTGCTGCTCCGCCGTCGGGGTGGAGCGGCCGAAACCGCGCCGGGTGCCGTTCACCAGCTGCGACGCACCCATGGTCTGGATCATGTCGTGCCCGGTGAGGGTGTCGCGCACCACGATCCGCTTCACCAGCTCGGGACTCAGCGCGCGCGCCATCCGGTCGCCGTCCCCGGCAAACCACCCCTCGGCGTAGTCGAGGGCGGCGGCGCGGATGCCGGCGCTGTCCGCGGCGGTCTGGGCCGTGAGCGGCGGTGCGGCGAGGCACAGCAGGGCGAGGGCAACCGTGGCACGGGTCATCAGGGTGCTCCGGGTGAAGGTCGAACGGTGAACGCGGGCCGCTCAGCCGCCGAAGCGGAAGAGGTAGCTCCCCTTGAGGAAGAAGCCGTCGGTCTGCCGGCTCAGTCCCTGGAACTTGAACGCCTCCGCCTCCTGGAGGGTGCTGCCGTAGCCGGCGAAGAACACCGTCCCCGGCACCGGGGTGAAGGAGAGCAGCGCGTCCCCGCGGAAGGTGTTGCTGGCCGAGGGCACGGTCCGCTCGTAGATCCCGTCGCCGTTGAAGTCGATCAGGATCGGGGCGCCGGTGCGGCCGTCGTCCCGCAGGCTGTCCTGGCTCACCGCGTTGTACTCGCCCACCAGCCGCAGGAAGACCGCGCGGCTCAGCTGGTACTCCACCTTGAGCCGGGGGATCCGCTGGTTGCCGACCACGCTGCCGTCGGTGCGCCGGGTGTAGCGGTTCTGGCGGAAGCGGGCCTCCAGCCGCAGCTGGGCGGTGGGGCGGATCTGGGCCCCCACATCGAGCACGAACAGCCGGGCGCTGGCCCACTCGAAGAAGTTCTCGTCCTGGCCCCACAGCACGAAGCCGTTGGCCGAGAAGGCGCCGAACTCCGGCGTGCCGACCGAGAGCACCCAGTCGCGGTTGGGCAGCTTGGGCGTGCCGGTGAAGCGGACGGTGTCGGTGGTCCCGCCGGCGCCCGGCAGCTCCACGGCGTAGCGGCGGTAGAGCCCCGGGTCGTAGCCGAACTTCTCCACCAGCAGCGAGCCGCCGGCGGTCCAGCCGCCGCGCAGCTGCGCGTTGAGGTCGAAGTGCAGCAGCTGGTCGCGGATCCCGCCGCCCTGGGTGAAGTGGTCGTAGGTCCAGCGCCCGATCAGCGAGATGTCCGGGGTGAAGCTCTCCACCAGCCCGCCGGGCCGGCCGTTCAGGGTCAGCAGGTTGACCAGGTTGAGGGTCACGTCGCCGGTGCGGCTGTTGAAGCCGCTCCGGGTGCGGAACTGGGGGCTGATGCCGTTGAGGCTCCAGCGCGCCCCCACCAGGCGGCCGTTGTGGGTGAACCGCGCCTGCCACAGCGGGCCGCTCATCACCTGGCCGCCCTCGTCGGTGCGCGACTGGCCGTACTGCAGGGTCACGTCGCTCTTGCCGAAGACCAGCCGCCCGTCCACCGCCGCCACCCGGTTGCTGGCGTTGCCGTCCACCCGGTCGGTGTAGACCATCCCCACCCGGGAGCGGCCCCCCACCCGCTGCTGCACCCGCAGGATGTTCACCACCGGGTGGTCGGTGCCGGTGGCGGAGGCGTCCCGGCCGTCCACCGCGGAGATGAGGCCCACGTCGGCGCCGCCCACCTTGCCCGTCAGCTTCACCGCCGCCGCCGGCTGCAGGATGCGCCGGGTGTACACCAGGTTGTTCGGGGTCTGGAACAGCTCCAGCCCGTCGAGGAAGAAGGGCCGCTTCTCGGGGAAGAACAGCGCGTCACGCGGGTCGAACTGGATCTGGGAGACGTCGGCCTCGACCTGGGAGAAGTCGGGGTTGGCGGTGCCGTTGAGGGTCAGGTTGTTGCTGATGCCCCAGCGCACCGTGGCGCCGAACTCGGGCCCCTGGCGGGAGTAGTCCCACCCCTTGCCCTGCGGGGCCCCGTCGTAGCGCGCGGTCACCTCCGGCGTCACGTCGAGCGCCAGCCCGCGGTTGAGCCCGTGCAGCCCGGTGAGCGTCCCCGCCTGCGCCAGGAAGGAGGCGTTGGCCCGCTCGGCCGGCGCCCAGCTGTCCTCGTACCCGGCGTGCTGGATCTGGCGCAGCACGTGCAGCTGCCACGACTGCGTCTGCCCGCCCTGGTAACGGAGGCTCTTGAAGGGGATCCGGACCTCCACCTCGTAGCCCCCCGGCACCAGCCGCCCCTTGGACTGGAACACGAAGTCGGGGCTCAGGTCGGCTGACTCGCGCGCCGCCACGGTGCCGCTGTTGAACCCGCCGCCCGCCCGCTGGCCCTTCTCGTTGAGCACCCCGTCGGCCTGCACCCCGAGCGGGTTCACCGCGAACATGAATGCCTGGCGGCTGTCGTTGAAGGTACCGAGCAGGAACTGGATCACGTCATCGGAGAAGATCCGGTCCCGGTCCGCGAGGGTGGCATGTACCTCGCCATGCGGCTCCCGGGCGCGGACGCCGAAATGAATCGCCGTCGCCGAGTACCACACCAGGACCGTGGTGCTGTCCTCGGCGGGGACGCCGTCGATCGGCTGGAAGTGGGAGAACCCGGTGAGCACCGCCGCCGTCGCCCAGACCGGCTCGTCCAGCACCCCGTCCACCGTGATGGTGGTGTCGCGCCGCGGGATCGGGACCGACAGCTGCCGCGCGCGGCCGTTGTAGACCTCCGGCGGATCGTCCCCGCCCGGCGCGGCGGCGACGGGCACGAGGGGGCCCTGCAGGGCAAGCAGCAGAAGGAGCATCGCACCGGCCGGTCGAGGGGAATGGGGCACTGTTACGGTCGCGCGGGGTACAAGGTTTCCGTCACCGAGCCGGCCCCGCTATCGGGCGGCCGATGACAGGTGTAGCTTGAGCAGCAACCCTCACCCCGTGTCGCAGGTGGAAACATGAACGCGCGCCCGCTCACCGTCACCCTCCTCGCCCTGACCCTCGCCACCACCGGGGCGGCCGCCCAGCAGCACGCCGCCAAGGTCAAGGAACCGGTCTTCCAGGACCGCACCCTCAGCGAGTGGGTGGAAGACCTGCACGCTCTTGCCCCGTACACCCGCAACAAGGCCGCCTACGCCATCAGCGGGATGGGCGCCTCCGCCAAGGCCGCGGTGCCGGCGCTGATCGAGGCGTTGCACGATCCGGAGGCGGCGGTCCGCTACCCCGTGTGCGTCGCGCTGCGCGAGATCGGCCCCGATGCCAAGGACGCGGTGCCGGCCCTCAAGGAGGCGCTGGACGACCGCAACGACGACGTCGCCGCCATGGCGCGCCGGGCGCTGATGAAGATCACCGGCGAGGATCCGCTGGATCCCGGGAATTGAGATGCGCGGCGCATCCGCTTCACGAGACCGGGCCCCGCTGTGCGGGGCCCGGTTCGCGCTTCTGGCCCTGTGCCTCGCCGGGCCGCTGGTGGCGCAGGCGGCGCCGGCGCGCGACCGGCACGACCTGGCGCTCCAGCGCCAGCTCGACGCGGTGGTGCGCGGCTTCCATGGCGACGTGGGCATCTACGTGCGGCACCTGCCCACCCGCCGGTGGGCGGGGATCAACCCCGACAGCGTCTTCCCCACCGCCAGCATGATCAAGGTGCCGATCCTCGTCGCCACGTTCGATGCCATCGAGCGTGGGGACCTGGCATTCCGCCAGCAGATGACCTACACCGACTCGCTGCAGTACGACCCCGAGGACCTGCTGGCGAAGTTCCGCGACTCGACGACCGTGCCGCTCAACACGCTGACGCTGTTGATGATCACGGTCAGCGACAATACCGCGTCGCTCTGGCTGCAGGCGCTGGCGGGCACCGGGACCACCATCAACGCCTGGCTGGCGGACCACGGCTTCGATTCCACCCGGGTGAACAGCCGCACCCCGGGACGGGAGGAGAACCGGAGCAAGTACGGCTGGGGCCAGACCACCCCGCGTGAGATGACCCGGCTGTTCACCATGATCCGCGAGGGGAAGGCGGTGAGCCCCGCCGCGAGCGAGGAGATGTACCGCCACCTCACCCGGAGCTACTGGACCGGCGAGGCGCTGTCGGCGCTGCCGCCCTGGGTGCAGGCGGCCTCCAAGGTGGGCGCGGTGAACCAGTCGCGCTCCGAGACGGTGCTGGTCAACGCCCCCTCGGGGGACTACGTCTTCAGCATCATCACCAAGAACCAGGCCGACAGCACCTGGGACCCGCCCAACGAGGGCTGGGTGCTGATCCGCCGGGTCTCGGCGCTGCTCTGGCAGCACTTCGAGCCGAAGCACCCGTGGCAGCCGGCGGAAGGCGTCGCGCGCTACAAGCCCTGAGGCAACCGATGGACGCCGGCCCCGTCATCGAGGAACGCCCCCTCACCATCCCCGCACGCGACGGTCACCCGCTCGCCGCGCTGGTGCTGGCCCCGCCCGCGCCCCGGGCGCTGCTGATCCTGCAGGGCGGTACCGGGATCCCGCGCGGTTTCTACCTCAAGTATGCCCGCCACGCCGCAGGCCGCGGATACGTGGTGGTGCTGTTCGACTATCGTGGCGTCGGCGGTTCCCGCCCCGCCTCGCTGCGCGGCTTCGAGGCCTACATGCGCTGGTGGGGCGAGCGCGACATGCCGGCGGTGCTCGACTGGGCCATCGCCGAGTATCCGGCGCTGCCCCGCGCCATCCTGGGGCACAGCGCCGGGGCGCAGCTGGTGGGGCTCATGCCCAACCACGCCGAGGTCGGTGCGGTGGCGGCCATCGCCGCGGGCACCGGCCACTGGCGCCTGCTGCAGGTCCCCTATCGGTGGTTCTCGCTCCTTGCCTGGTACGGACTCGCACCGCTGTTCCTTCCCGCGTTCGGCTACTTCCCCGCCCGGCGGCTCGGGCTGGGCGAGGACCTTCCCGCCGGGGTGGCGTGGGAGTGGCGCGACTGGTGCCTGAACCCTCCGTACATCGGTCGCCGTCTGGGTGAGACCATGCACGCGCCACACTACGACCAGGTGCGCACCCCGATCCGGGCCTGGGCCTTCACCGATGACCCGATCGCCCACCCGGCGAGCACCCGTGAGCTGATGCGGCTCTACGCCAACGCGCCGGTGACCGTCACCCCGGTCACGCCGGCGGAGGCGGGGGTGCGGCGGATCGGCCACCTGGACTTCTTCCGGGAACGCTGCCGTTCGCTGTGGGATGGCCCGCTCGACTGGATCGGGAGCGTACTGGGTGTCTGACGCAGGAGCGGGGGCGCTCGAGCGCTACCGGGCGCTGGCCCGCCGGCTCGATGCGGAGTTCCGCATCCCGTTCACCCCGATCCGCTTCGGGTGGGACGCGATCATCGGGCTGATCCCCGGCATCGGCGATGCCGCCGGCGGGCTGCTCGGCGGCTACGGCCTGCTGGTGGGCTGGCGGCTCGGCGCGCCGGCGGGAGTGCTGCTCCGGATGCTGCTCAACCTGGTGATCGATGTCGGCGTCGGCAGCCTCCCGCTGCTGGGCGACCTGTTCGACGTGGCCTGGCGCAACAACCTGCGCAACGTGGCGCTGCTGGAGCGCTGGGTGCAGGCGCCGCACCGGACCGAACGGCGGAGCGCGGCGCTGCTGTGGGGACTGCTCGCCGCGGTGGTGCTGCTGGCGACGGGCGCCGCCGCCGCGGCGCTGTGGTTCGTGGTCTGGCTGTTCCATCACCTGCTGCCGGCCTGACGCGCGATGTATTCCACCTGCCTCTTCTGCCACCGCCCCCTCGGCGCCAACGACAGCATCGAGGCCTTCCCCATCGGGAAGCGGCTGGCGTTCGACAGCGCCAAGGGGCGGCTCTGGGTGGTCTGCCACCACTGCGCCCGGTGGAACCTCGCCCCGCTGGACGAGCGGTGGGAGGCGCTGGAACAGTGCGAGCGCGCCTTCCACGACACCCGCATCCGGGTCTCCACCGAGAACATCGGCATGGCAAAGCTGCGCGACGGCACCGAGCTGGTGCGGATCGGCAGCCCGCTCCGGCCCGAGTTCGCCGCCTGGCGCTACAGCGCGCAGGTGGCGCGGCGGCGGCGGCGGAACCTGTTCATCGCCGGCGCCTCCATCGCGGTGGTCGGCGGGGCGACTGCCGGACTCATGGCCGCCGGCGCGAGTCTCACCGGGTTCCAGTTCATCCAGTACATCCCCCAGGCGCTGGAGCGCCGGCGCGACAAGCGGATCGTCCACGAGGAGGTCGTTGCGGGCCGGCGCCGCATCATCCGGTTCGGCGAGGTACGCCTTGCCGCGTGGGTGCCCCCGACCGGCGACCAGGAGGCAGGGATCGAGCTCTGGATCGGGGCCGAGGTGCGGGGCCGCAAGCAGAAGGGGGGAGCGCCACTCCTGCTGCCGCTGTCGGACCCGCTGGCGCAGCGGCTCCTGGCGATCGGGATGCAGCGGCACAATCGCTACGTCGGCTCGAAGGCCCACATCGCCGATGCGTTGGGCTGGCTCGACGCCTTCGGGAATCCGCTGCAGCCGGGGAACCTGCCGGTCCGCGGCGGGGTGGCGTTGCCGGAGGGCGTGAGCCGCGACTTCGCGGCCCGGAAGAACGACGCGCTGGAGCCGTACTATCCCTACCCCCGCGGCCTGAAGGAACTGCCGGGTTACGTCCGCCTGGCGCTGGAAATGGCGGCGCACGAGGCACAGGAGCGGCGCTACCTGGCGCTGCACCTCTCGGTGCTGCAGGACGCCTGGCAGGAGGCGGAGCGGATTGCCGCGATCGCCGACGACCTGCTGCTCCCGGACTGGATCCGGGACCGGTTCGGGGGGTGATTTCGCGGCACCGGTCGGGGTGCGCTTGACGGATCTTAATTGAACGATTAATTAGTCCCCATGCCCGCGCCGCCCCCCGCCGCCGATGCCCGCATCCTCGATGCCGCCGAGGCACTCTTCGCCCGCCAGGGGTTCGCCGCCACCACCATCAAGGCCATCGGCGCCGAGGCGGGGGTGAACCCCGCCCTGCTGTACTACTACTTCCCCGACAAGGCCGCCCTGTACCACGCGGTGCTCGAGCGCCGCATCGGCGGCTTTGCCCGCCGCATCGGCGCCAGCCTCCCGGCCGACCTGCCGCCGCTGGAGGCGATGGCGTTCCTGCTCCGCGGCTACGGCGCCATGATGCGCGAGGCGCCGGTCTTCCCCCGGCTGCTCGCCCGCGAGATGGCCGACCACGGCGCCGAGCACGCCCTGCCGCTCATCCGCCAGATCGCCGCCGGGGTGTTCCGCCGGCTCTGTGACCTGATCCGCGAGGGGCAGCGCCGGGGCGAGATCCGCCCCGACCTCGAGCCCCGCTTCGCCGCGGTCTCCAGCATTGCGCAGCTGGCCTGGTTCTACGTCGCTCAGCCGGCCGTCGCCCTGCTGCTCGGCCACGAGCACGGCGTGCCCGCCCGGGAGCAGGACCGCTTCACCGAGCACGCGGTGGGATTTGCCCTTGCCGCGATGACCGTCCCCTCACGCCGCCCGCGGGCGGCCAGCCGAGCCCGCCGATGACCCGATCCCTGCTGCTCTCCGCGCTGCTCCTCGTGGCCGCCTGCAACGGCGGCGGCGACCCCGCCACCTACCCCGGCACCATCGAGCTGGACGAGAGCGACGTGGCCCCGCTGGTCGGCGGCCGCATCGTCGAGCTGCGGGTGGAGGAGGGCGACAGCGTCGCCGCCGGCGATACCATCGCGATCCTGACCCAGGCCACGCTGCCCTCGCAAGTCGAGGACCGCCGCGCCCGCCTGGCGATGGCGCGCGCCCGCCTCGCCGATCTGGCACGCGGCTCCCGCGCGCCGGAGCTGGCCCGCGCCGAGGCCGACCTCGCCGCCGCGAGCGCCGACGCCGACCGTGCCGCCAGCGACCTGGCCCGCGGCGACCAGCTGCTGCGCGACAAGGTGATCGCGCAACAGGATTACGACCGGCTCAAGGCCACCGCGGAGGCCACCGCCCGCCGGCGCGACGCCGCCGCCGCCACGCTGGAGCTGGCCCGCGAGGGGAGCCGGAGCGACCAGGTCCGCGCCGCGCAGGCGGAGGTCGCCAGCGCCGAGGCCCAGCTGCAGGCCGCGAACGCGGACCTGCACGAGCTCGCGGTGCTCGCCCCGAACGCCGGCATCGTGCTCGGCCGCCACGCCGATCCCGGCGAGGTGGTGGCCGCGGGCACGCCGCTGGCGACCATCGGCGACGTGCAGCGCCGCTGGGTGCGGGTGTATCTCCCCGCGCGGCTGGTCTCGAAGCTCGCGCTCGGCGCCCCCGCCAAGGTGACCGTGGCCGGCGCGCCCACCGTGGGCAACGACTCGTCCGCCGCGCGCGCCCACCTGCTTTCGGTGAGCCCCAAGGCGGAGTTCACCCCCCGTGCGGCGCTCACCGAGAACGAGCGCGCCGACCTCCTCTTCGCCAGCCGGGTGGCGCTCGACGATGCCCCCGCCGGCTTCCGCCCCGGGCTCCCGGTCAACGTGCAGTTCGGCGGGCGGGCGCCATGACCATCCCCGACGGCGAGCCCGCGGTCGTCACCGAGGGGCTGCGCAAGGTCTTCGGCAGCCTGGTCGCGGTGGACCGGCTGGACCTGATCATCCGCCGGGGCGAGATCTTCGGCCTGCTCGGCTCCAACGGCTCGGGCAAGACCACCACCATTCGCATGCTCACCGGACTGCTGCCGCCCACCGAGGGCACCGCTCGCGTCGCGGGGATCGACGTGGTGCAGCAGCCGGAGGCGGTGCGCCGGCGGCTGGGCTACATGTCGCAGCGCTACGGCCTGTACGACGACCTGACGGTGGAGGAGAACCTCCGCTTCTACGCCGGGCTGTACGGCCTGCGCGGCGCCCCGGGGAAGGCGCGGGTGGCGGAGCTGATCCGCGACCTGGACTTCACCCCGCGGCGCACGCAGCTGGCGGGGACGCTCTCCGGCGGGTGGAAGCAGCGGCTCTCGCTGGCCTGCGCCACCGCCCACCAGCCCGATGTGCTGTTCCTCGACGAGCCCACCGCCGGCGTGGACCCGGCGGCGCGGCGGCACTTCTGGGAGGTGATCCGCGACCTCTCCGC
>CAZYIV010000055.1:0-25101 GCA_964647615.1 uncultured Gemmatimonadaceae bacterium
CGCTGGTGAGCTCGCGGCCGGTCTTGGTCGGGTTGTAGCCGATGCCGGTCATGCCGGACATCCACGGCACGCTGTGGGCGCGGCCCGGGTCGAAGCCGACGTCGGCCAGGTTGTCCACCAGGTTGGCCTTGTTGGGGAACTGCGCCGCGGGGATCGGCTGGGTGTAGCCCAGCTTGATCAGCCGGCCGGCCATCCAGTCCGTCAGGACGATGATGTCGCGGTCGATGCTCTGGCCGCGCTTGAGCGGCTCGTCGATCTTGGCGAAGAACTCGTTGTTGTCGTTGACGTCTTCGGTGTAGGTCGTGGTGATGCCGGTCGCGGCCTGGAACTCCGCGATGGTCTTCTGGTCGATGTAGAGCGGCCAGTTGGAGATCCGCAGGGTCTTGCCGGCCGAGCTGGCGGCGGCCGCGCCGGCGCCGGCCTCCTTCCCCTTGTTGCAGGCGGCGAGGAAGGCGCTCCCCAGGGTGAGGCCGCCGGCGGCCATCGCGGTGCGGCCGAGGAACTGGCGCCGCGACAGCGCGCGGTGGACCAGCGCTTGGAGTTCCTGTTCGGTGTAGACGTCACGCTTCTTCATGGCACATCCTCAGGGCGTGGGGGTCGGGTCTACCTGCTGCCGGCGAGGTCCAGCGTGGTGCGCTGCTCCAGGTCGAGCGGCTCGGTGGTGCGGGAACGGGGGAGGAGGCGGGCGGCGTCCGCCTCCCAGGCCAGGCGGTAGGCCCGGCCGGGGGTCAGGGTCGGGCGGGCGCCCTCGGAGCCGACATGGGCCACGACCTCGACCCCATCGGGCGTCCGGAGGGCGCAGCGGACCACGGGGCCCTGGAACACGGCGTCGGTGAGGGTGGCCTCGATCCCGCCGCCGTTCTCGCTCAGGCGCAGCCGCTCGGGCCGGATCATCAGGGTGGCCTCGGTGCCCGGCTTGGCGCCCCAGGCCGGCGCCGCCGCCTCGGCCCGCTGCTCGCCCGCCAGGTTCACGACCGCCCGCTCCTCCAGCAGCCCGATCACCTTCGCGGGAAGCAGGTTGGCCACGCCGATGAAACCGGCCACGAACACCGTCGCGGGGGAGTGGTAGATCTCCTCCGGGGTGCCGATCTGGTCCACCCGGCCCTCGTTCATGACCGCGATGCGGTCCGACATGGTGAGGGCTTCCTCCTGGTCGTGGGTCACGTAGATGAACGTGATCCCCACCTCGCGCTGGATCCGCTTCAGCTCGATCTGCATCGCCTGCCGGAGCTTCAGGTCCAGCGCGCCGAGCGGCTCGTCGAGCAGCAGGGCGCTGGGAAAGTTGACCAGCGCCCGCGCCAGCGCCACCCGCTGCTGCTGCCCCCCGGAGAGCTGCGACGGCTTGCGCTCGGCGAACTGCCCCAGCCGGGTCACCTCCAGCAGCTCGTTCACCCGCCTGGCGACCTCCGGCTCCGGCAGCTTCTTGCAGCGGGGCCCGAAGGCGACGTTGTCCCGCACCGACATGTGGGGGAAGAGGGCGTAGTGCTGGAACACGGTGTTGACGTTGCGGCGGTAGGGCGGGACCCGGGAGACGTCCTGGCCCTCGAGCAGGATCTGGCCCTGGTCGGGCTGCTCGAAGCCCGCGATCATCCGCAGGGTGGTCGTCTTGCCGCAGCCGGAGGGGCCGAGCATCGAGAAGAACTCGCCCTTGCCGATGTCGAAGTGCGCCTCGTGCACGGCGATGTAGTCGCCGAAGCGCTTCTGCACGTGCTCCAGCCGGATCACTGATTCCATGCGTGGGGCCTCAGGGGTGCTCGCCGGGATGGCGCGGACAGCGGGTGGAAGGGCCTAATGTGGGGCGCAAACCGGCAGTTGACAACCCGGGCCCCGGCCGGCACCTTGAGCCAACCCACGGCAACCGCCGGCGTTTCCTCGCAGCAGGCGATAGCACCCAGCGATCCCCCAACACAATTGTAGGCTGCCATGACCGCGACTGTTCCGTCCCCCGGGCAGGCGGGCCGCGACCGTCTCCTGGCGCGCGCCCGCGACATCGGGGAGGCCGAAACCCGCCAGCTCCTCGAGCGGACCCCCGGGTCCGCCGCGCTGTACCAGCGGGCCTACCGCACCCTGCCGTTCGGGGTGGTGAGTTCGTTCCAGAAGGGCTTTCCGTACCCCGTGTACCTCGCGCGGGGGACGGGCAGCCATGTCTGGGACCAGGACGGCACCGAATACCTCGACTTCCACGGCGGCTTCGGCGCCATGGTGGTGGGGCACGCGCATCCCCGGATCCGGGAGGCGATCAACGAGGCCGCCGCCCGGGGCACCCACTTCGCCGTCACCACCGAGGAAGGGGTGGCGTTCGGCGAGGAGATCTGCCGCCGGTTCAACCTGGAGATGCTCCGGTTCGCCAACTCGGGGACCGAGGCCACCATGGACGCAATCCGGGTGGCGCGCGCCGCGACCGGACGGGACGTGGTCTGCAAGATCGAGGGCTCCTATCACGGGCACCACGATGCGGTGATGTTCTCGATCGTGCCCAACGCCGACGTCATGGGCGGGCGGGAACGGCCGGCCAAGGCGCCGGTGTCGCGTGGGCTGGTGAAGGACGCGCAGCGCTACGTGGAGGTGGTGCCGTTCAACGACGCGGACGCGCTGGAACGGATGCTCGACGAGAAGGGCCGCGAGATCGCCTGCCTCATCATGGAGCCCGCCATGATGAACATCGGCATCGTGGTGCCGCAAGCCGGCTACCTCCAGCGGGTGCGGGAGCTGTGCACGAAGCATGGGGTGGTCTTCATCTACGATGAGATCAAGACCGGGTTCACCATCGCGGCCGGGGGCGCGACCGAGCGCTTCGGGGTGCAGCCGGACCTGGTCTGCCTGGCCAAGGCAATCTCCGGCGGGCTGCCCGCCGCCGCGTTCGGCGGCCGCGCCGACCTGATGCGGCTGATCGAGCAGGGCGTGTCCCAGATGGGCACCTACAACGGCAATCCGCTGGTGTCCCACGTCGGGCTGGTGACGATGCGCGAGGTGCTGACACCCGCCGCCTACCAGCACTTCACCCGGCTGGGCGCCCGCCTGGTGGCGGGTTGCGACGCCGCGATCCGGCGATACGAGCTGCCGGCGCACACCGTGGACCTCGGGGCCAAGGGCTGCGTCTCCTACCGGCCGACGCCGCTCACCTGCTACCGCGACTTCCTCGACACCCTGCCCGAGCTGTTCGCGGCCTCGTACCCGTGGCTGCTCAACCGAGGCATCTTCATGACCCCGGGCGACGAGGAACAGTGGACCCTCTCGGTGCAGCACACCGAGGCGGACGTGGACCGCTATGTCGAGGTGTTCACGGGGTTCTGCGCGGAACTCCGGCGGTAGGGCCGACTCCTACCGCCAGGGGATCGTCCGGGCCTTGTACGGATACCAGTAGTCCTTCCGCTCCATCACGTAGTCCAGGTGCACGTGCTTGGGCTCGCGAAAGGCGTCGAGGCCCTCCTCCCCGAGCTCCCGTCCGATCCCGCTCCAGCGCATGCCGCCGAAGGGCCCGGCATCGTTGTCGGTGAGCGGGTCGTTGATCCAGAAGGTGCCCGCCTTGATGCCGTGCATCGCCCGCATGGCCAGCTGCAGGTCATTGGTGTAGATGCTCGCCCCGAGGCCGTAGGCCGAGTCGTTCGCCATGGCAATCGCCTCATCGGGCGTGGGCGCCACCGTGAGCGAGAGCACCGGGCCGAAGATCTCTTCCCGGGTGGGCAGGCCGCCGTGCTGGACCCCGCGGAGGATCGCCGGCTCCAGGAAGTGCCCCCCGAGCCCGCCCGGCTGGATCCGCTGCCCTCCCTGCGACAGCGTTGCGCCCTCCTCCACCGCCGCCCGGAGCTGGTCCTCCACCCGGGCCAGCGCCTCGGCCGAGATCAGCGGTCCGATGTCGGTGGCCGGGTCCATCGGGTCGCCCACGACGAGAGTCCGGACGTAGGCATGCAGCCGGCGGGTGAACTCCTCCGCGATCGGCTCCAGCAGGTACACCCGCTTCGATGAGGTGCAGACCTGGCCGGCGTTGAGCAGCCGGGCCCAGGCCACCCCCGCCACCGCCACGTCCAGGTCGGCGTCGGCGAAGACGATCATCGGATCGACGCTGCCCAGCTCCAGGTTCAGCTTCTTGAGCTCCTGCCCGGCGATCGCCGCGATCTTCCGGCCGGCGGGCACCGAGCCGGTGAAGGCGACCAGGTCCACCCGCGGGTGGCGCACCAGCGCCTCGCCGGTCTCGGGGCCGCCGGTCACCACGTTCACCACCCCCGGCGGCAGCGCCTCGAGGCAGCGCGCCATGCGGAGGGTCGCCAGCGGGTTCTGATGCGGGGGCTTGCAGACGACGGTGTTCCCCGCGGCCAGGGCGGGCGCGAGCTTCCAGGCAAGGAGCAGCAGCGGGAAGTTGAACGGGACGATCGCGGCCACGACGCCGAACGGCTCCTTGATCGTGAAGTTCACCTGGTGCGGCGCGACCGGCGGGATCGAGTTGCCGAAGCTCCGCCGGCCCACCTCGGCATAGTACTCGAAGGCCGCCGCCACCCATTCGATCTCGTCCGCGGACTCGATCAGCGGCTTCCCGGTCTCCCGGCACATCAGCGTGGCCAGCTCGCGGCCCTCCGCCCGGATGGCCGCGGCCACCGCGTGGAGGCGCGTCGCTTTCTCGACCCCGGGCATCCGCCACCAGTCGGGCTGCGCACGCGCGGCGGCGTCCACCGCCAGGGCCACCTCGTCCTGGCTGCAGTCCGCGGTGAGCCCGACCGGCTCCAGGGTGGCAGGGTTGAGGATGGGCCGGAGGATCTTCGAGCGGGGAGTGCGCCACTGGCCGTCAACCAGGATGGGGGCCGGCGTGTTCATCTGGATACCTGTCAGGGAAGGGGCGGGATAGCTTGAGGAGTATGCAGCCCGCCGAGCCCGGCATCAACGTCACCCCCCGCCCCCGCCGCTGGCTGGTGCCGGTCCTGCTGCTGGGGGTGCTCGGCCTGTCCGCCTGGGCCGGTGCCAGTGGAGACCTGCTGGCCCTGGACCGCGCAACGCACCTGGCCTCCCAGGCCCACCGAACGCCCCTGGGGGACAGCATCGCCCGCGGGTTCCGGCGCTGGGGCGAGGCGTGGGCCTACCTGCCGGCGGTCCTCGGGCTGCTGCTGGCGGCGCGGGTGCGGGCCGATCCGCAGCTCCGGCGCTGGGCCTGGCAGGTAGCGCTGGCCCTGATACTCTCCGGGGTACTCTGCTGGGCGCTCAAGCTCTCGGTGGGGCGGGCGCGGCCCCGCTGGAGCGACGCGCCGGACAGCCTGCGCCCGTTCTCCTCCGCCACGTCCTTCCCCTCCGGCCACACGACCGCGGCCTTTGCGCTGAGCACCTCGCTGGCCGCCGGGCTCGCCTCCCCACCCGCGACGGTGGCGCTGGTCGCCCTGGCCGCGGGCACGGGGTGGTCACGGGTCAACGACGACCGGCACTGGCTCAGCGACGTGGTGGTCGGGGCGCTGCTGGGCCTGCTGTCGACGGTGTGGGTGCGTCGACGCTATCCGGCAGCGGGCCTCCGGACGTCGGCGGCGGGTCGATCGCTCCCGGAAGGCGCTGGTAGATGATTGCGTCGTCCACCCGGACGACGGGTTGGTAGCTCTCCCGCAGCAGGCGATCGAGCCAGGGATAGCGGAGCGTCGGGTACCTGCTCCGCGGATCGGATTCCTCGGCATCCACGAAGAACCGCGGGGGGTGCGCGGCGAAGTCCTGGGCCAGCGAATCCCACGCGCCGGGCAGGATGTGGCGATCCTCGTACTGCGGGCCCCACGCCGCGGGGTACCCGCCGAAGACGTGGCCGGTCAGGGGAAAGATCGAGACAAAGCGCCCGGCGGGGCGCCGATCGGCCTGCAGGTAGATGCCGGTCTTGGTCCCGCCCTGACCCCACACGAAGATGCGGTCGGCCGGCGACGAGTGCTCGGCCAGCCAGGCCGCCGCGGGCGACACCTTTCGCTGCTGCCAGGTCCCGATGGTGTCGATCACCAGGAAGATCACCAGGGAGGCGACCAGCCACGCCCGCAGGGCCGGACCCGCCGGCAGCCAGCGGGTGCGCCGGGCGGGCGCCGCGAGGGCGGCGCTGAGCGGCGGCGTCGCCAGCAGGCAGAGCGGGGGGAGGAACTGCAGATAGTAGTGAAAGAGGAACTGCCCACTGGCGCTCACCCCCAGCAGCGACACCGCCAGCAGGAGGAAGAGCGCGTTGCGCTCCGGGCGCCGGTCGGTCCAGGCATCGATGCCCCTGGCGCTGGCCGCCGCCCCGAGCCACAGCGGCAGCGTGCCGAGGAGGAAGTAGCCGGTGTTCGGGATCGCCTTCTCCCAGAAGTGCAGCGTCGAGGGGCCCACGGGGCTGCGGTGGTCGAGCACGGTCCAGTACCACGCCTCGTGCAGGATGCCTTCGTGGGCGAGGAGGAGCCCGGTCGCCAGGAACATCAGTGCGAAGCCGAGGGCCAGCTCGGTGGCGTGCCAGAGGCTGTCGGCCCAGTCGAGCCCGCGCGTGTGCCGGTAGCCGCCGCTGAGCACGTACAGCCCGAGCGGCAGCCCCGCGATGCCGGACGGCTGCTTGAGCAGGAAGGCCAGGGCGATGAGCGCGCCGGCGGCGAGCAGTTCCGGCCGGGCCCGGCGGCGGTCGGGGCCAAGCGTGAGCAGGTACGCCAGGGCCACCGGCAGGTTCATCAGCATCTCGCCGTTGAAGGCGAGATTCCGGTAGTCACCCCACATCAGGTACAGTCCGTAGAGCGCCGCGCCCAGCAGGCCCGTGCGCGGATCGAAGAGGCGCCGGAGCAGGAGGCCGATGGCCGCCATCGTGGCGAGGGTCCACACGAGGGCCACGAGGTGCAGCGCCGGCCAGTTGGCCCGGCCGGCCACGCCCAGCACCGTGGCATAGAGGCCGAACAGGAGCGGTGGCTTGCGCTCCACCGCGCTCAGGTAGGGCAGTCCCCCGTGCAGCATCTCCTGCGCGACGGTGGCGTAGATCCGTTCGTCGTCGATCGCGTTGGGATGGATGAGGGCCGGGATCCGGGTCAGGATCAGGAGGAACAGGGCGGCAACCAGCCAGCGGCGGGTGCGGGCGGGATCAGGGTCGTGGGCGGGGCCTGGAGAACCACTGGTCATGACCATATAAGATGCCCCGGTCAGATGACTTCGTCATGACAGGGCCCGACCGGCCCGCCGCCGGGCTTCATGAAGGGGGCGCGCCGACGTCGGTGGCGGCCCGAGCGGACCGGGGCTGTCATCCTTCCATCATGGCGCAGGAGTACGTTCGGGCGTGGTGGGTCACGGGGGCCTGCCGTTACCCAGATCACGAGAGGGGTCACTCCATGCGTCGTGCCACCCTGCTGACCGCCGCGGTCCTGTTGCTGCCTGCCGCCCTCGCGGCCCAGGATTCCGTCCCGCCCCTGAAGGAGGAACGGCCCGGTCTCCTGGCCCAGGCCCGCGTCTCTCCGGACTCAGCCCTGGCTGTGGCGCGCCGGGCCGTGCCGGGCGCGCGGGTGCGCTCAGCGGAGCTGGAGCGGGAGCATGGTCGCCTGGTGTACTCCTACGACCTCAAGCTGCCGGGCCGCCGTGGCATCGAGGAGATCCAGGTGGACGCCATGACCGGTGCCGTGGTCTCGCGCGAGCACGAGTCCGACGCCGATGAGCGCCGCGAGCAGGCCCGCGACTCCGCCGGCACGGGCCGCTGAGCCGGCGTCGATGCGGGTCCTGATCGTGGAGGACGATCCGGAGGTGGCCGACCTGCTCGCCCGCACGGTCGGGCGGGCGGCCTGGGCGTCGGATCGCGTCGCGACGGGAGGGGAGGCGCTCGAGGCGCTGGCCGTGAACCCCTACGACCTGGTGATCCTGGACCGGGGCCTGCCCGACATGGACGGGGTGGAGGTGTGCCGTCGGTGGCGGGCCGCCGGCGGACGGGCCCCCGTGCTCATCCTCACGGCGCGCACCACGCTGGCAGACCGGGTGGAGGGGCTCGACAGCGGGGCCGATGACTACCTGCTCAAGCCCTTCCTCGCTGAGGAGATGCTGGCCCGCCTCCGGGCGCTGGCCCGCCGTGCTGCCGATCCGCTCCCGGTGGTCCTGCAGTACGCCGGGGTGGAGCTCGATCCCGCGACGGGACAGGTGCGCCGGGATGGACAGCCCATCCGCGTCTCGGCGCGCGAGTATGCGCTGCTCGAGTACCTCCTCCGCCACCCCGAACAGCTGCTCGACCGCGGCCGCCTGCTGGAGCATGTCTGGGACGACAACTTCGACCCCATCGCCAACGTGGTGGACGTGCTGGTGGGGCGGGTGCGCCGCAAGCTGGATCCTGGTGGCACCCGGCCCCTGATTCACACCATCCGGGGCCGCGGGTACATGCTGAGCGATCGCGCACCGGACGATGCGTCTTAGCCGCCTCCGCCTCCGCCTCGCCACCTGGTACGCAGTCGCGTTCTTCGCGGGGCTGCTGCTGCTCGACGTGGCGCTCTACGGCCTGCTCCGGGCCCAGGCGGATCGGCGCCTCACGCGCGGGTTGCGCGCCACCGCCGGGGCGCTCCAAGCGGCGGTCCGGCTCGAGCTGGACGAGACCCCCGATTCGGGCCTGGCCTTCGCGGCCACCGAGACGCTGCACGAGTGGGCGGCGCCCCCCGGCGCCTACCTGGTGCTCGATGCCGACGGGCAGGTCCTGGCGGAGCGCGGTCCCGAGAGCTGGCGCCGGGTGGCGCGCCTCCGCCCCGCGGTGGCCGGAATCGAGGACCTGGATGTCGGCACCGAGGAGCCGGTGCGCCGCCTGGTGCTCTGGTCCGAGGGCCCGCCGAGATACGGCGTGTCGGTGCTCGCGAGTGCCGGTGCCACCGCGGAGGAGAACGAGTTGCTGGCCTGGTGGCTGGCGGGCAGCCTCCCATTGGTCGTGCTGCTGGGCCTGGCCGGCGGGTACCTGCTCTCCCGTCGCGCGCTCCAGCCGGTGGCCGAGCTGCAGCAGGCGATCGGCCGCATTTCGCCAACCGCGCTGGACCAGCGCCTGGCCGTGGAGCACCCCCCGGACGAGCTCGAGGGAATCAAGCAGCAGGTGAACGACCTGCTGGACCGCCTGGAGCAGGCCCAGCGGCAGAACCGGCGCTTCCTCCGGCAGGCGGCCCATCAGCTGCGCACGCCACTGACCCTGGTGCTGGGCGAGGCGTCGCTCGCCGGCGCCGGGGAACCGCCGGACCCGGCGGTGCTCGGGCGCATCCGCCTGGCCGCGGAGCAGATGCAGCGCCGGGTCAATGAGCTCTTCCTGCTGGCCGAGGCCCAGAGCGGCGCGCCGCCCCGGCTGGAAGGCCCGGTGGACCTGGAGAGCCTGCTTCTGGAGGTAGCCGATGCGCTGCGCGGACGGGCCCAACGGCTGGGCCAGCGACTCGAGTTCGGGGCCGTGGCGCCGGCCTGGGTCCGGGGACATACCGGGCTGCTCCGTGAGGCGGTGCTCGAGCTGATCGAGAATGCGCTCCGGCATGGCCGGCCGGGGAGCGGGGTGACCCTCTCCCTCATGGCCGACGGCAAGGTCCGTCTGGGAGTCTCGGGCGCCGGCCCGCGGTTCGACCTGCCCCCTGTCGACGAGGAGCCAGGGCAGGGGGATCGCGGCCTGGGGCTCGGCATCGTGCGCTGGATCGCACAGCTGCACCACGGGGGGCTCGAGCTCGAGCGTGGCGGGGAGGTCAACACCCTCCGGCTGGTCCTCCCGGCCATCGCGGCGCCCCGGGGCTGACGCATGACCTACGCAGCCCGGGGAGTCCGTCATGCTGCGGTCATGCCCGGTCGCGACATTCCAGGCAACCGCCCGCCCGGCGGTCCGCGGGCTCGCCACGGCTTCCGGGCCGGGCCCGGGTTGACGAGGTTTCCACTCCTGCACCCATGCTGCTGCTGACCGTTCTCGGCCTCTGCGCCGCCGCCCCCCAGGTCCCCGCGCCAGATTCCCTGCGCCTGCCCGAGGCGCTGGGGTTCGCCCGGGCGCATCGCGGCGTCGTGGTGGAGGCCGGGGCCGCGATCGCCGAGGCCCGGGCCGCGTCCCGCCAGCTGCATGCGGTGCCCAACCCCACCGGCGGCTACACCTACAACGAATCGCCCCCGACCCACACGCTGGCGTTCCAGCAGCCCCTGGACTGGCTGCTCCGGCGCCCGGCCGAGTCCGCCATCGGGTCCGCGGGCATCGCGCGCGCCGCAGCCGACTCGGCCCGGGTACTCACCGGCCTCGACGCCGAGGTACGGGCGGCGTGGTACGGCGCGCTGGCGGTGCAGCGGGGCCGTGTGGTGGCTGCCGCGCAGGCGGGCACCGCCGATTCGGTGGTCCGGGTGGCGGCGCGGCGGCTCGCGGCGGGAGACATTCCCCAGGTCGAGCTCGACCGGCTGCGGCTGGAACAGGCGCTCGCCCTGCAGGCGCTTTCGCGGGCCCGGGCCGCGGAGCGGGCCGCCGCCCTGTCGCTCGAGCGCGCGCTGGCCTGGCCCGATACCACGCCGTTGCCGCCGCTCGCCGGATCCCTTGAGGACGGGCTCGAGGCCGGGCCTGGCGCCTCGATGCCACTCGACGAGCTCCCCGAGGTGCGCACCGCCACCGCAGACTCCGCCGCGGGCGCCGCCGCGCTGCGGGCAGCGCGGGCCGGCCGGATCCCGCTCCCGAGCCTGGAGTTCGGCCGGCAGTGGGGCGAACCCGGCACGTCCGGCGGCTTGTGGCTGCTGGGGTTCAGCATTCCGCTGCCGCTGTTCGACCAGGGCGGCGCGGCGTCGGCGGCCGCGGCCGCCCGGGCTCGCGCCGCGACGGCAGCACTCGAGGAGGCACGGCTGGCCGCGCGTCAGCGCCGCGCGACGGCCGCCGTCACCGTCACCGAGGCCGCCACCCGGGCGCGGGTGGCGCGCGACTCGCTCCTCCCCGGGGCGGCACTGCTCCGCACCCGCGCCGCGCGGGCGTACGAACTCGGCGAGACCGGCGTGCTGCCCCTGCTCGACGCCCTGCGGGCCGAGCGGGAGATCGTCGCGGGCGCGCTGGAGGACCTGCTCGCGTTCCAGGAGGCACGCGCCGCCTGGATCGCCCTGGGAGGATTCACCGAATGAGGAAGCCCGCGGTCCTGCTGCTGCTGGTGCTCGCGGCCTGTGGTGGCGGCGAGGAGGCACCCCCGGCGGCACCCGCCGTGCCGGTCGCGCTGGCGGAGGTGCGGCGTGATTCCCTGGTCGTCACGCTGGAGGCGGATGCGCGGCTGACATCGCCGCCGGGGGGCGCGGCGCTGCTGGCGGCGCCGGCCGACGCCATGGTCCAGGAGGTCCTCGTCGCGCCGGGCAGCGACGTGTCCGCAGGGGCCCTCGTGATCTCGCTCGATGCCCCGGACCTCGCGGCGGCGGCCCACGCCCGGCGGGCCGAAGCCCGCACCGCGCAAGCCGACGCGGCCCGCCAGCGCGCCCTGGTGGCGGAAGGGATCGCCAGCCGGAGGCAGGCGGAGGAGCGGGAGTCGGCGGCGCAGGCCCTGGAGGCGGAGGCGGCCGCGGCCGAGTCGTTGCTGGCGCGGACCCGGGTGCGGAGCCCGCTCGGCGGCGTGGTCGCACGGGTCCTGGTCCACACCGGCGAGCGGGTCGCGGCCGGGCAGGCGCTGGCGGAGGTGGTGCGCCCCGGCGACGTGGTCGTGAGCGCCACCGTGCCGGCGGCCGAGCTGGCGGCCCTGCGCGCGGGTCAGCCCGGGCAGCTGCGGCTCGAGGGGCAGGACCAGACGTGGCCGGTGCGGCTTACGTCGGTAGGTCCGGTCGTGGACTCGCTCAGCAACACCGCCACCGTGCTGTTCCGCCCGCTGCGCGCCGACCAGCAGCTGCGCCCGGGGCTGGCGGGGCAGGTCCGGGTGCAGACCGCGGTCCACCGGGGCGTGCTGCTGGTGCCTGCCTCCGCGTTGGTGTACGTGGGCAACACGCCCACGATTTACGTCGTCGGCACCGACAGCATCGCGCGGGCGCGTGCCGTCGAGCCCGGGGCGCGCGGAGGCGACGACCTGGAGGTGCGCGGGCCGCTGCGGGAGGGAGAGCGGGTGGTGACCACCGGGGCGTATGGGCTGCCGGACAGCGCCCGGGTCCTTCCCCAGCCCGCCGCCGCCCCGTGAGCCTCGCGCAGCAGGTCCTCCGCCACCGACCCGCGATCCTGCTGGCCACGGTGATGGTCACGCTCGGCGGGCTGTGGGCCGCGGCCCGCCTGCCCGCCGGCATCTATCCCGAGGCCGAGTTCAACCGGATCGTGCTGGTGGTGAACGGCGGCACCTTCGAGCCGCGGGACATGGTCGTCGCCGTCACCCGGCCGCTGGAAGAGGCCCTGATCGGCGTGATCGACCTGCGGCGGCTCCGCAGTCGCACGGTGCGGGGCGGGGCGGAGCTGAGCCTCGACTTCCGCCCGGGCGCCGACATGTCGTTCGCGCTGCAGCAGGTCCAGGGCCGGGTGGCGGCACTCCTGCCCGAGCTGCCGCCGGGGCTCCACACCGATGTCGAGCGGCTCACCTCCTCCGTCTTTCCCATCCTTCAATTCGAGCTGCGCGGCGCCGACCCGGTCCTGCTGCGCGACCTGGCCCAGTACACCATCCGGCCACGCCTCGCCCGGCTGGCGGGGGTCGGCACGGTGGAGGTGCAGGGGGGCCTGGTGCGGGAGGTCGCGGTGGAGGCCTCGCCCGCCCGGCTGGTGGCGCGGCGGCTTTCGCTGACGGCGCTGGCGGACGGGATCCTCGCCGGCAATGCCATCGTCGCCGCGGGCCGGCTCGATCGCGAGTACCGCCAGTTCAGCGTGGAGGTCTCGGGCCTGGCGGGGAGCCCCGCGGCGGTCGGCGACCTCGTGGTGCGCGCCGACGGCGCCACGCCGCTGCGGGTGCGGGACGTCGCCACTGTGCACTACGGCGCCGAGGACTTGTTCCAGCTGGCTGCCGGGAACGGCGAGCCCGCCGCGCTCATCAACGTGGCACGCCAGCCCACGGGGAGCATCCTGGATGTCGAGGATGCGGTGCTGGCCAGCGTGGACTCGCTGCGCGGCGCGCTGCCGGCCGGGGTCCGGATGGACCTGGTGTACAATCTCGGCGGGCTGGTACGCGACTCGATCGCCAGCGTCCGCGATGCCATCCTCGTGGGCGGGCTGCTCGCCGCACTGGTGCTGTTCCTGTTTCTCGGGCGGCCGAGCCTGACCCTGGCCGCTGCGGCCACGGTGCCGCTCGCGATCGTGGGGACCTTCGGCGGCCTGTACCTCCTCGGCGATTCGCTCAACCTCATGTCCCTCGGCGGGATCGCGGTGGCGGTGGGCCTCATCATTGACGATGCGGTGGTCGTGGTCGAGAACCTGGAGCGCCACCTCCCCGCGGATGGCCAGCCGCTCACCCGGGAGCTGGTGGCCCGGGGGCTGGACGAGATCCTGGGGCCCGTCACCAGCTCCACGCTCACCACCGTGGTCGTCTTTGCCCCCCTCGGGCTGCTCGAGGGCGTCGTGGGGCAGTTCTTCCGTTCCTTCTCCCTGGCGCTCGCGGTGGCGGTGCTGCTGTCGCTGCTCTACGCCACCACCCTCCTGCCCGCCGTCATCCAGCGGATGGTGCGGCGCCCCGGGGAGTACGGGTCGCGCGCGCTGGTGCGGCTGGGCGGGCTCGAGGCGGCCTATGCGCGCGTGACCGGCCGCCTGCTGGCGCGGCCGTGGCGGGCGGGCGCGATCCTGCTGCTCCTGCTGGCGGTGGGAGGGGTCGTGAGCACCCGGCTGGAGACCGGATTCCTGCCCGACATGGACGAGGGCGGCTTCATCCTCGACTACTGGGCGCCGACCGGCGCGTCGCTGTCGGAGACCGACCGCCAGCTGCACGTGCTGGAGCAGGTGTTGTCGAAGGACGAGGCCATCGCGGCCTTCACCCGGCGCACCGGGGCCGAACTGGGGCTCTTCGCCACCGCCCCGAACCGGGGCGACCTCACCGTGCTGCTCAAGCCGCTGCGCCAGCGCAGCGCGAGCGTCTACGAGGTGATGGACCGGCTGCGGCGCCAGCTGGAGGAGCGGGTGCCGGCCATCCGGATCGAGTTCCACCAGGTGCAGGCGGACCTCCTGGGCGACCTGACCGGCTCCCCCGATCCGGTGGAACTCAAGCTCTTCCACCCCGATGTCCGGACGGCGGAGGTGGCATCGCGGCAGGTGGCGGCCCGGGTCGAGGAGGTGCCGGGGCTGGAGGACCTGTTCGACGGGGTCCAGGGCGACCTCCCCGCGATGGTGCTGCACGTGGATCCTGCCCGCGCCGCACGGCTCGGCCTGGGGACCGCCGAGGTCGGCGCCCAGGCGGAGGCGGCGATGTTCGGCGCGGCGGCAGGGACCGTGCGCGAAACCGACCGGCTGGTGGGGATCCGGGTCCGCCTCCCGGACGCCGACCGTACCAGCGCGTCGGTGCTCTCCCGCGTCCCCGTGATCGGCCCGGCGGGCTGGGCGCCGCTCGGCACGCTCGGGGAGGTGGTGGATACCAGCGAGATCAGCGAGCTCACGCGCGAGAACCTGCGGCCCTACGTCGCGGTCACCGGTGCCGTGGACGTGACCCGCTCGAGCCTGGGCACCGTGATGAGGGGGATCCGTCACGCCCTGGAAGGCCTCCCGCTCCCGGCGGGTGCCACCCTGGAATACGGCGGGCAGGAGGCGGGGCAGCGGGAGTCGTTCCGCCAGCTGCTCGCGGTGTTCGCGCTGGCCGCGGGACTGGTGCTGCTGGTGATGGTGATCCACTTCCGGAACGTGCGCGCCCCGCTGCTCATCCTCGTGGGGTCGTTGCCGGGGCTGACCGGTGCGGCGCTGGCGCTGGCCCTCACGGGGACCCCGTTCAACGTCTCCAGCTTCATGGGCCTGATCCTGCTGGTGGGGCTGGTGGTGAAGAACGGGATCATTTTGTTCGACGCCGCGCGGACGGCACGCGGCAGCACCGAACCGGCCGCCGCACTGCTTGCCGCCGGGCGGCTCCGCCTGCGGCCCATCCTGATGACCACGCTCTGCACCCTGACCGGCCTGGTGCCGCTCGCCTTCGGGTTCGGCGCGGGGGCGGAGCTGCAGCGGCCGCTGGCGATTGCAGTCATCGGCGGACTCTGCGTGTCCACGCTCACCACCCTGCTGCTGCTGCCGCCGGCCCTGCTGGCGGCCGGGGCGCTCCGCGAGGCGGAGTAGCCGGCCCGCCCCGAGGCGGGGAAATCCGATTCGAGGGGAGCGCCGTAGACCGGGTGCTCGTTCCCAACACCCCTCGAACCGGAGACAGGTATGCGGCGGATGGTCTCGACAGGCTTGCTGGTCCTCGCGATCGCCTCGGTGGCCCCTCTCGGGCTGGCGGCCCAGAACGCCATGAAGGAGAAGTCCCTCTACGACCGGCTGGGCGGCAAGCCGGCCATCACGGCCGTGGTGGACGAATTCGTGGCCCGGGTTGCGGGCGATGCCCGCATCAACCACTTCTTCGCCGCCACCGCGTCCGACCCGGCGCGCCTCGCGGGCTTCAAGGCCAAGCTGGTGGACCAGGTCTGCGCCGCCACCGGCGGACCGTGCACCTACACCGGCAGGGACATGCAGTCGGCGCATGCCGGGATGGGGATCACCAGCGCCGATTTCACCGCGCTCGTCGAGGACCTCGCCGGCGCGCTGGACAAGTTCAAGGTCGGCAAGACGGAGAAGGACCAGCTCCTCGGGGCCCTTGGCGGGATGAAGGAGCAGATCGTCACCAAGTGAACCGGGCGCGGGATTGCGGGCGGGGGCCGGCCGGCGCAAGATGGACACGCGTCGGCCGGCATCCCCCCAGGGTGTTGTCGGTGGCGATACCCCGTACCCTGTCGCTCCATGTCCCGATCGGGCCCTGCACCAGCGAGTCGAGTCTTCCGATGGTGGGTCGCTCTCTTCCTGGCGGCCCTCCCGGCGCTGCTGCCGGCCCAGGCGTCGGGGCCCTTGGCATCTCCGGTGGCTCCGGGTGACACCTCCACCCGGGACGCCGCCCTTGACCGGCTGGCCGCCGCCCGCGAAATCCTCCTCGGCTCGGCCCTCGGGCGCGCGGGGCTCGACCGCTACGCCCGGAGCGGCTATGCGATCGTCTTTGCGACTCCGGCGGAACGTGATGCCAACGCGCGCGGCGCCTACGCCCGGGCCACCGGGCGGCCGCCGGACTTCGTGACCGACCACCCGCGCTGGCGGGTCGTCATCCTGGACGACACCCTGCCGCCGGCAGTGCTCGCCGTCGGGCTCACCCACGAAGCCGTCCACGTGATTGGCCGCGCCGTCGAGGGGACCCGCCAGCTGGGCGACGAGGAACTGGAGGCGTGGGAGCGCGCGCTCGACCTCTACGCCGCGCTCGACAGCGCCAGTCATGCGGCCGCCGCTCCCAAGTACGCCCCCTACGCCGAATGGCGCGCCCGCGAGCCGCAGGCATTCGCCGAGGCGATGCGGTGTGTCTACCCGGGGACGCCAGGGTGCGCACCCCGTCAGGCGCCCTGATTCGGGACCCGGGTCGCGCGCTATATTCTGCCCCGTGTCCCATCGGCCTGCCCCCGGCTACTGCACCTTGCCCGTCGGCCTGCGCCGACTGGGCGGCCGCCTGCCGGGTCTCCAGGGCGGCTCAGCCCTGTTGGCTGCCTTCCTCGCCTGCGGGCCGGCCGACCGTCCACCCGCGGGGATGGGTGCCGCGCCCCGAACCATCCAGGAACAACTCCAGGACATCGATGACGCCGGCCCCCGCGCGGCCACCGATCCTGGGGCCCGCGCGCTTCTTGTCGCCGGGCTGGCCGACACGGCGGCGATCGTGCGTGCCCGCGCCGCCGAGCGGCTGGCGGCGGCCGGCGTGAGCGCCGTGCCCGTGCTGGTCACCACGTTGCAGTCCGGCGCGCCGCCTGCGCGGGCCGCGGCGGCCTACGGACTGGGTGCCATGGGGGCGGGGGCGCGGGATGGACTCGGCCCCCTGCGCACCGCGCTTGGGAGTGCCGACGACGCCACCGCGAACATGGCCGACTGGGCGTTGAGCCGGGTGCTCGCCGGGGCCGTGGATTCGGTCGCCGAGGCGCTCCGAAAGCTCCGGTACGGCACACCGGATGACCAGGTGCTGGCCGCGAACTGGCTGGGCGGGGCGGGCCCTGACGCGATAGCCGCTGTCCCACTCCTCGTCCGGTGCCTCGGCGGGTCGGATCCCGGCGTCGTGAACGCCTCGGCCGACGCGCTGGTCCAGGTCGGCGCGCCGGCCATTCCCAGCGTGTACCTCGCCCTCACCGATCCCGATATCGATCGCCGCGTCAATGCCTGGGCGGTCTGGACGCGACTCCAACCGTCCGGCCATTTGTGACCTCGCCGCCTCGGATGGCTGGTGCGGGCGGGTCCGCCCTCGGGCCGCGCGCCGGCGTGCTCGAGCCGGTCTTCGTGACCGCCTGTCTCCTGCTCCACGCCGTGCTCGCCTGGGCCCTCCGGGCTCCGGGTATCGGCACCGGGCAGGACGATGCCATCTACCTCCTGCTCGGACGCGCGCTGCAGCACCTGAACTACCGGGACATCTGGCTGGTGGGGCACCCGATCGAGTCGCGCTACCCGCCCGGCTTCCCGGCGCTCCTCGCCCTGATGGGCGCGGGCACGGGTGTGCGCATCGACCAGGCCGTGGTGCTGAACATTCTCTGCTCCGTCGCGGCCCTGCTGGTCTTCTACCGCCTGGTACGGCGGGATGCGGGTGCGCTCGCGCTGGTCCTCCTGCCGGTCGTCGCGCTGAACCCCGGGCTGGTGGGCGCGGCGGGCAAGGTGGCGAGCGAACCGCTCTACCTGCTCTGTTCCCTGCTGGCGCTCCAGGTGGCCTCGACGAGGTCCGGGCGCCGGGCGTCGATGCTTGCCGCCGCGCTGGTGCTCGGTGCGGCGCTGGTCCGCAGCGCCGGGGTGGTGCTCCTGGCCGCGCTCGGGCTGGCCTGGCTCTTCCAGCGACGCTGGCGTGAAGTCGCCGGCCTCGCGCTGGCCGGGTCCCTGACGGTGGGTGCGTGGCTCGGCTGGACGATCGTGGCGCCGGGACAGTACGCCGGCCACTCCTACGTTGCGGATGCCCTGCTGGGGTCCGAACCTCCCATTGCACCCGCGCCATCCGTGCGCGACAGCGGCGCCGCCTCGCTCGCACCGCCGGCGCCAGTCGCCCCAGACCTCGCGCCAACGTCAGGCCCGACGGCCCCAGCTGCGGCGGCCGCCGGCATCGTGGGTCGGGTCCGGCACAATGCACTGGCGTACGCCGCCCATGCACTGCCAGCCGCGCTGGCGGTGCCGACGCTGCCTGGCACCTGGGTCGACAATCTCGTGGCGGCGCTGGTGCTTGCGACAGGACTGGCGGTCGGGTTGTGGAGTCGGCGCCGCCGGACTCCGCTGGTGATCGGCTACCTGGCGCTCTACGGCCTGCTGCTCCTCGCCTGGCCTTACGCGTTGACCCGGTTTCTCATTCCGGTGGTGCCGCTCGTGCTGTGGCTGACGCTGGCGGGGCTCGGCGAGCTGGTGTCGGTCGGCCGGGCCCGGGCTCGCCTCCTCGTGCCGTCGCTGGTCGCCGCCGGGCTCGTGCTCTCGGGTGCCTCCAGCCTGCGGGCCACCTGGGCCCGGGTGCGCCGCTGCGACCGCGGGGCACCACGCCACGCCACCGCCTGCTTCAACCCGGACCAGCTCGCCTTCTTCCGTGGGGTCGAGGCCGTTGATACGCTCGCCCCGGCGGGTTCCCCGCTGCTGACCGCCAAGGGAGCGACGATCTACTGGCTGACGGGGCGGTCGTCCGTCGAGGAGCTGGCGGCGGCGAGCCTGGACCCGGCCGCCCTCTCCGTCTTCCTCGATCGGCAGGGCGTCAGCCACATTTTCCTGAGCCGGATTCACCTCGACCAGCGCACCATCGCGGCTGCGCTGCAGCCCCGGTGCGCGGAACTGGAATTCCTGGCGGAACCGGCACCCGGGGCTCTCGTGCTGCGACGGCGGGCGCCGGCCGACGAGGGATCGAACGGGTGTGCGGCGCTGGTCCGTTTCCTTGCCGGTCCCTGGTCCGAGGACGACTGAGGTCCGGCGTGCGCCGGGCTCAGGATCCCGGCGGTGTCAGGCGATCGGAAAGAAGGGCGCGCCGGGCAGGCAGGAGTTCGGCAGACCAGGGTGGGGGGAAGTGCCAGGTCTCGCTCCAGGCGAGTCCCAGCGAGGTGCCGGCGATGAGCGCGGTGAGCACCGTCAGGATCGGGTCCACGTGCCCCACCCGGAACCACGCCGCCCCCCACGCGATGCACAGCAGCAGGGCGATCGCGAGGTGGAGCGGGGCCATGGTGTAGCGCGCCGTTCCGCCGCCGACCTTTGGCGTGAGGGCGTAGGGGACCCGCCGGTGGAGCAGGGCGTCGAGCAGGGCGCCGGCCAGGTGGGGCCACTTGGCATACTGCAGCAGCGCGGCGCGCCAGGGTACTCCGCCCTCACGATCGGGGTCCAGGAAGAAGCGGATCCGGAATCGATCGGCGGTGTGGAGGAGTGCCAGCGTGAGTAGCACCACGGAAAGGCGGCCGGGACGGAGGAAGACGGGCACGGCGTTGTTCGCCACCAGCGCCAGCAGGAGCGGTAGCAGCACCAGCCAGAGCAGGGGCCGCAGGAAGTGCGCGCCGTGGAACAGGCTCAGCGCACGGTCCACCGGCGGGATCGGCCCGGCCGCCCTGCGGTAGGCACGCCGCTTCAGGTCGAGCACCGCGCGGGCCCAGCGCATCTGCTGCGCCAGGTACGGGCGCCACGACACGGGGGTGGTCCCAAGCGCCAGGATCTCCGGGACAAACACGCCGCGCCAGCCGGCGCCACGGTAGCGGATGGTGAGGTACAGGTCCTCGGCGTCGTGATCGGGATAGCCGCCCACGTCCCGCAGGGCCGTGATCCGGTGGAGTCCGTGGCTGCCGACCACGATCGGGTGGCCCAGGGCATAGCTCGCCATCTGGTGGCAGGAGTAGTACCCGTAGGTTTCCTCCGCCGCCCCCCGGGCCACGAAGCTGGCCGAGCTGTTGTAATAGACCGGGGGCGGCTGGACGTAGCCGATTCCGGGGTCTCGGAAGTAGCCCAGCGTCCGGTCGAGGTAGTCGGCTTCTGGCACATGGTCGGTGTCGAAGGCCGCCAAAATGTCGTAGCCCTCGCCGTGAGCCGCGAGCCAGGCGTTGTAGTTTCCATGCTTGGTGCCGGACGCGAACCTGCCCCCCGGGGTCCGCCAGGCGGGGTGCCCGACCCGGCTGAAGTGCCGGACACCGAGACGGAGGCACAGGGCACGGACATCGTCGCCATTGCCTTCGTCGAGGACCCAGGTGTCGTGGGGGTAGCGGATCGTCCGCATCGCGGTGAGCGTCTGCTCCAGCATCGGCAGGGACTCGTGCCCGGGTACAAACGTCGTCACCACCGCGACGTGCAGCCCCTCCGGCGGGGGCAGCGGCCGGGGCCGGCACATCCGGGCCAGGGGCACCCAGCGGGCCAGCCAGACGCCGAGTTCCACCAGCAGGACCAGGCTGACCAGGCCGTAGGACAGGGGTCGCTGCCACCGGCCCGGCAGGGTGACCCACCAGATCCCGAACAGCGCCAGGGCCAGGCAGACGATGGCGCTGATGACCAGGAAGTCGCGCCGGGCCGGACCCCGGACCAGGGGTTCGTTCTCGATGCGGCACGGTTGGAGGTCGGCCGGAGGCTGCGATACCAGTGGGAGGGTCTCCAGCAGGTTGTCCATGGTTTTCGCGGTCGGGCACGTGGGGGCGGCGGGGCAGGCTACCGGGATGCCGCTCGCAGGAACAAGGACCGTGCGCGGCGTCCGGCGGCGCAGGAGTGGCTCCGGACACCCTTCCGGCCCGTGGGATCTTGGCCCGAATCGTCGGGGACGAGACACCGCAGCTCCCCGGCCGATCGCGAATGTAGTTGGGGTGGAACACTTTGGAAGTGGGCGGGACGGCGCAGGCCCGCGGAACCCTGTCAGGCGGGTCGCGGCGGTGTGGCGAGCTGGAATGTCCCATTGTCGAGGAATGACGACAGCGGTGTGGGCGGACGACCACAGGAATACACGTGAGCCAAGCCGGTAGTCCGCACCCGGGCAGGATCGACCCCCCGGCTGCCTCCCCGCTCCCCCGCCGGAGCGCCCTGGCCGAGTTGGGGGCCCTGGTGCGCGAACTGCTGGCGGCGCGGGAACTGCTCGAGGAATTGACCCTCCGGGACCTCCGCATCCGCTACAAGCAGGCGGTCATGGGCGTCGCCTGGGCGATCCTGACCCCCCTGGTGGTGGCCCTGTCGGGGTGGGTGCTGCGGCTGGCCTTCAGCCTGATGAGCGGGGCGCCGCTGGCGCGCGCGGAACTTGCCGGGATCGCGGTGAAGTCGGTCGGGTGGTCGTTCTTCGTGGGCGCGCTCGGCTTCGGTACCGCGAGCATCACCGCCAACCTGCCGCTGGTCACCAAGGTCTACTTTCCCCGGGCCGTTCTGCCGCTCTCGACCGTCGCCACCCAGGCGGTGGACAGCACGATCGGCGCGGTGGCGCTGGTGCTGGTCCTGCCGCTGTTCGGTGTGCACCTCACGCCCGCCCTGCTCTGGATCGTTCCGCTGCTGCTGCTGCTGCTGCTGCAGACGGCTGGGGCCGTCCTGCTGGCCGGCGCGGGCAACGTGTTCTTCCGCGATGCCCGTCACCTGGTCCAGCTGGTCACCAGCTTCGGCATCTTCTTCACGCCGGTCTACTACGACGCCGGCGTCTTCGGGGAGCGTGGCCTCCGGGTGCTGCTGCTCAACCCGCTGGGGCCGGTGCTGGAGGGGATGCGGCTCGCGGTGGTCGAGGGGCACTCCCTGGCCCGGCCCCTCGTCAACGCGACCGGCGCGGTGATCTGGAGTCCGTGGTACCTCGTGTGGGCCGCGGCGTGGTCGGTCGGGCTCGCGGTGTGTGCGGCGCTGGTCTTCCGGCGCGTCGAATCGGCGTTCGCGGAGTACGTATGAGCCGGGGGGCGATCCGGTTCGAGGAGGTCTGGAAGAAGTTCCGCTACGGGGAGGTCCATACCCGCCTGCGTGATGCCATCCCGGCCCTCGCCCGGCGCTGGCTCGGCCGCCCCGACCCCGATGCCGGCCTGTGGACCGGGGAATTCTGGGCCCTGCGCGACGTGAGCTTCTCGGTCGCGCCGGGGGAAGCCCTCGGCCTGATCGGGCCCAACGGGGCGGGGAAGTCCACGGTCCTCAAGTTGCTCACCGGCATCATGCAGCCGACGGCCGGCCGGGCGGAGGTGCAGGGCCGGGTCGGGGCGCTGATCGAGGTGGCCGCCGGCTTCCACCCCGACCTGACCGGGCGGGAAAACGTCTTCCTGCAGGGCGTGATCATGGGGATGCCGCGCCGGGAGATCAGCGGCAAGTTCGACCAGATCGTGGAATTCTCCGGCATCGCGCCCTTCATCGACACGCCGGTCAAGCGCTACTCGAGCGGGATGCAGGCCCGGCTCGGCTTCGCCATCGCGGCGCACCTGGAGCCGGAGGTGCTCCTGATTGACGAGGTGCTCGCCGTCGGTGATGCCGCCTTCCAGGTGAAGGCCTTCGCCCGGATCGCCGAGCTGGTGCGCCAGGAGCTTCCCGTGGTCGTGGTCTCCCACCAGCTGGACGCCATCAGCACGCTGTGCGGGCGGGCGCTCCTCCTCGACCGGGGCGAGGTCCGCTGCGCCGGCACCCCGGACGAGTGCATCGCCGCCTACCTCGGCGGCCCCAGCGCCCGCCCCCCCGCTCCCGGCGACGGCGCCCTCCGGGTGGAGGAACTCGTGACCGGGGCGCCGGCGCTCACCTCCGGCGAGTGGCTCACGGTGGAACTGCGCTGCCTGGTGCGGCCTGGTGGCTGGGTGGAGCCGGAAGGGATCCGGCTGCGGCTGCGCGCGGTCCACAGCGGCCAGGTGCTGTGGGAGACCGGGACCCGTGAGCTGGGACTGGCCTTGCCTGCGGCGGGCGACTTCGCGATCCGCGGCCGCCTGCAGCTCAATGTGCCCCGAGGGACCTACCTGCTGGAGTCCCTGGCGCGCGACGAGGTCATGGGTCGGGAGACTTTCCAGGGCCCGGCGGCGACCATCGAGGTGCGCGAGGGGGTGCCCTGCCTCGGGGTGGCGCAGCTGAACGCACGCCTGAGCCTCGGTACCGACCGGGATCGGGAGGCCGGTGCATGAGCCGGGTTCCCGACACCCCGCCCATGGCCATCCTCGACCTCGAACTGACCGCCCTCGCCCCGGAGCTGCGCGTGCCGGCGCGGTACCCTGCGGCGCTGGCGCTGTGCCGGTGGGAGGGGCGGCCGGTGGCCGTGATCACCCAGGAGACCGTCGCGGGCGCGCTCGACCGCGAGGCCCTGATCTCCGCCGTGCTGGCCGACGCCGGCTGGCGCATCGAGGAGTTGCGCCTCCGGTCCTGGCTCTCGCTCCCCGCGGCGCCACCTCCGCTGCTCACCGCCACGGTCGCGGTGTGCACCCGCGACCGTCCCGAGGACCTGCAGCGCTGCCTCCGCGCGCTTGCCCGCCTGCCGGCGGACGGCCAGGAGGTGCTCGTGGTGGACAGCTGTTCCCGGGGCGAGGAGACACGGCACGTGGTCGAGGCACACCCGGGTGTCCGCTACGTGCGGGCAGCCCGGCCCGGGCTCGACCTGGCGCGGAACCTGGCGATCGCGGAGGCGCGTGGTGAGGTCGTCGCGTTCACCGATGACGACGCTGCCCCCGATCCCGGCTGGCTCCGCGCCCTGCTCGGCGGGTTCGCCCATCCCCGCGTGCAGTGCGTGACGGGGCTCACCCTCCCGCTGGAACTGGAGACGCCGGCCCAGGTCTGGTTCGAGCGGACCAACGGCTTTGCCCGCGGGCTGGACCGGCGGGTCTTCGACGGCGCCCTGATGAACCCGTTCCTCGCGGCGCGCGCCGGCGCCGGCGTGAACATGGCCCTGCGTCGCGGGGTGGTGCAGCTGGTGGGCTGGTTCGACGAGGCGCTGGACGCCGGCACCCCGTCGCGCTCCGGCGGCGACCACGAATTCTTCGTCCGCGTGCTCGGGGCAGGGTACTGCATCGGATACGAGCCGGCGGCGCTCAGCTGGCACCGGCACCGGCGGGAGTGGGCCGAGCTGCGGGCGGCGATCGCGGGCTACGGCACCGGGGTGTACGCCTTCCTGATGCGGCACCTGCTCCGGGGTGATCTCGGCGCCCCGCGCCTGGCGCTCGGCTGGCTGCGCCAGCAGGTGCCGGCGCTGGCGGCGGCGTTGGTGGGCCGGCCCGGCAGCCCGCCCGCGGATCTCCTCCTCGCCGAGCTGGGTGGATGTCTGCGCGGCCCGGGGGCGTACCTCCGTGCCCGTCGCGAGGCGCGCGCCATGCCGGAGGCGCATTCCGCGTGACCCCGGCGGTCTCGGTGGTGATCCCCACCCACAACCGGCGCGATTCGTTGCTCCGGCTGCTGCGGGCCCTCGCGGGGGGCACGCTGCCTCCCGCGTCGTTCGAGGTGATCATCTGTGCCGACGGCTGCACCGACGGCACCATGGATGCCGTGGCGCCGGGCGACTGGCCTTTCGCGCTGCGACTGGTCGCGCAGGCCCCGGCGCGGGGCGCCGCCACGGCCCGGAATGCCGCAGCGGCGTTGGCGCGGGCGCCGCTGCTGCTCTTCCTCGACGATGACATCGAGCCGCTGCCCGGCCTGCTGGCCACGCACCTGGCCCTGCACACGGCCGCGACCGGCCCGCTGGTCGTGGTCGGGGCGCCGATTCCGGTGCGCCTCCCGGGCGACGGATTGCATCAGGTGGCGATCTGGAGCTGGTGGGAGCAGCAATTCGAGCGGATGGCGGCCCCGGGGTACCGGTTCACCTACCAGGACGTCTTCAGCGGCATCCTGTCGCTGCCGGCGGCGGAATTCCGTGCGGCCGGGGAGTTCGACACCGACCTGCCCAGGGCCTGCCGGGACGACTGGGAGCTCGGCCTGCGGCTGCTGCGTCGGGGTCTCCCCGTCAGCTTCACGCGGCTCGGTGGCGGGCTGCACCACGACCTGCGGGACCCGTCCCGCCTGCGAGAGCGGAAGCTGGCCGAGGGACGGGCCGACGTGGAGCTGCTGCGCCGGCATCACGAACTTGCGCCCGGGCTGCGCCTGGCGGAGCCAGCCCCGCCCCGGTGGTCCGCCGCCGGGCTGCTCCGCGGGCTGGCCTTCCGGGCTCCGGCGCTGGGCCAGGGGATGCTCGGGTTGCT
>CAZYIV010000056.1:0-12526 GCA_964647615.1 uncultured Gemmatimonadaceae bacterium
AGCCCGGCTCCAACGCCGGCCGGGCACCGCTTGGCGTGCTCGGCGCGGACGTGGCCTCGGCCGGGCGGGGCACTGAGCCGCGGCCCCGCCATGAATCGGAAGCCATCATCTACGAGCTGCACGTCAGAGGGTTTACTCGCCACCCCAGTTCCGGTGTGCGGGCGGAGAGCCGGGGCACGTTCGCCGGGCTGGGGGAGAAGATCCCGTACCTGAAGGAGCTGGGGGTCACCGTGGTCGAACTGATGCCCGTCTTTCAGTACGATCCGCGGGACGGCAATTACTGGGGCTACGATCCGATCAACTTCTTTGCCCCGCACCACGAATACGCCAGCACCTGTGGAGAGTGCGGGCAGCAGGCGGAGTTCCGCGCGATGGTGCGGGCCATGCACCAGGCCGGCATCGAGGTCATCCTCGACGTGGTATACAACCATACGGGGGAGGGTGGGGCAGACGGTCCGGTCTACAGTTACAAGGGCCTGGACAACAGCACCTACTACCTAATGTCGGAAGCCGGGACATATCAGAACTACTCGGGGACCGGTAACACCCTGCACACCGCCAATCGCTACGTCCGCAAGCTCATCGTGGATAGTCTTCGCTACTGGGCCGACACAATGGGGGTGGACGGTTTTCGCTTCGATCTGGCCTCGGTTTTCTCCCGGCAGCGTGATGGCTCACTCGACCCCACCGATCCCGGGGTGTTCGCCGACATCGTCGCCGACCCTCAACTCAGCGATCTGCGTCTGATCGCGGAGCCATGGGACGCGGGTGGGGCATGTCAATTGGGCGTGAGTCTGCCGGGGGTTACCTGGCAGCAGTGGAATGGCCGGTTTCGGGACGACGTCCGCCGGTTCGTGCGCGGCGATCCCGGCCTGGTGCCGGCCCTGATGACGAGGCTTTACGGTAGCGCCGACCTGTTCCCGGACGATCAGCCGCATGCGTACCATGCCTTTCAGAGCATCAACTACATCACCTGCCACGACGGGTTCACGCTTCATGACCTGGTGTCCTACAACGAAAAGCGCAACTGGGCCAATGGCCACCAGAATCGGGACGGGCCGGCGGACAACATAAGCTGGAATTGCGGCTGGGAGGGTGACACGGGTGTCCAGGTCGAGGTCCTGCGACTGCGGCAGCGGCAGGCCAAGAACTTCTGCGCGCTACTGCTGCTCGCCGCGGGAACGCCGATGCTCCGTTCGGGGGATGAGTTTCTGCACACCCAGGGCGGTAACAACAATGCGTACAATCAGGACAATGAGACGAGCTGGCTCGACTGGGGTCGTCTCAGTGTTCACCGGGATATTTTCCGGTTCTTCAAGCGCATGATCGCATTTCGCAAAGAACATCCCTCCCTCGGCCGCAGCCGGTTCTGGCGTGGGGACATCCGATGGTACGGGGTCGGAGCGGACCCCGATGTCTCCTTCGACTCCCACAGTCTTGCATACTGCCTCCATGGCGCATCCCAGGGCGACGCGGACCTGTATGTGATGATCAACGGCTATTGGCAGGCGCTTACCTTCCAGTTCCAGGAGGGGACAGTGGGGGCGTGGCGCCGGGTGTTCGATACGGCGCTGGAGAGTCCGGACGATTTCGCCGACCCCGGCTCTGAGGTGCCGGTGGAGACTGGGACCTACGAGCTGGGAGCGCGGACGGTCGCGGTGTTCGTCAGAACTGGCGACTGATGACTCGGTGTCGTGCGGGGTTAGTCAGGGTGCTCCGTGACAAGTTGGGCCTCTTCCCTCTTCGCCTCTCAGGGCGATGATGGGCTATCAGGTGGTGACGGACTGTCGTGACTACTCTGACCAAAGCCAGTAACGGCTGCAACCAGGAAATCTCCAATGCCCCTCAGGACATCGAGGAGTGGTCGGTATGGAGCATTGATTGCCAAGCTCGTGTTGTGAGGAGTGTTGTGAGTTCCTCACAACAAGGGGTACCGAAGGGCCCCCCGAACCACCACGCCGATGCCAAGGACAGCGCGTAGGTTCAACAACTTGTAGAATCCGCGTAACTACTTGTGCGGCATGGGAGTCAGGAGGTCAATGACAGAGGCAGAGGCAGTAATCCCACTTGAGCGCCGGCTCTTTGTCGATGCGCCGAACTTCATCAATCAATCCCGGGGACCCTCGCTGCGGTGGGTGAATCGAGTCCCAGGACCCGGAGCACAGCAGACACTGGCCTCCGCGCCATCCTAGGCCGATCCGCCTCCAGTCTGGCGATCGTGGTCGGGTCCACTCCGGCCATGGTGGCTAGGCGCCGCCACGAGAGCCCACGGGTCAGCCGCTCCCGGCGGACTGCCTCACCAACTGTTCTTGGGGGTGGGAGGGGGTTGTAGCCCACGAACGCAATGAGGGCGGGGTAGAACCGGTCTTCGGGAGCGGTGCGGCCCTTCTCCCAGTTCCCCAGGCTTCCCTCGTTGACCTTGAGCAGCTTCGCAGTTGCCTTCCGAGTGAGTTCGAGATCAAGCCTGCGTTTCAGGAGTGCATCTCCGATAGTGGCAATGACTTGCGGGTATCTAAGATCTTGTGGTCTTTGTGCATGGAGATGCACATGGCAGAAAGGCAACGCGGGGATGCCCCTGCGGCCACGAGGGCGACCACAATCGCCCCTGCCGCTGCGATCCGGCGGCGGTGGAGCGCTACCTCGCGCGCCTCTCCGGCCCGCTGCTCGACCGGATCGACATCCAGATCCGGGTGCCCGCGGTCCGTCCCACGGAGCTGGCGGTCGAGACCCTGGAGGAGCCCAGCACGGAAGTCCGGGCCCGGGTGGCCGCCGCGCGCGAGCGCCAGCGTCACCGGCTGGCGGAGGTGCCGGGGCTCTTCGCCAACGCGCACCTCGGGCCCCGCGACGTGCGCCGCTTCTGCCGGCTCGAGTCGGCGGGAGAGGAGCTGCTCCGTGCCGCCATCACCCGGCTGGGCCTCTCCGCCCGGGCGTACCATCGCCTGCTGAAGGTGGCCCGCACCATCGCGGACCTCGCCGGGCGCGACCAGATCGACCTCCCCCATCTCGCCGAGGCGATCCAGTACCGCACCCTCGACCGACCGAGGGGACGTTCCAAGCTTGAAACGCCTGCTGGTCTGACCGGGAAGCCGGCGCCGCTTTCCTCCCCCGAGGCGAAGCCGTAAGTTACCGTGTGCCTGTTCGTTGCCTCCCTCGTCCCTGCCTGATCCTCGCTCTGCTCGCTGCCCCCGCGCTCGCGGGGTGCACGGCGGTGGGCGCGTGGCTGTACGACGACCCCTCGTTCGCCCTGCGCTCGGTGACCGTCAAGCGCGTGCCGGACGCCCAGGGGGGCAGTGCCGACTCCCTGGAGCTCGATTTCCTGGGCTGCAACCGGAACGACTACGACCTGATGAGCGACGGGCTTTCGGCCCGTCTGGATGTCGCCGGTCGTACCGTCGCGATGGGGGCGCGCGACCAGCCGGTGTTCATGGGCACCCGGGACACGAGCGGCTTCATCATCGTGGTGCCGCTGCACGAGTCCAGCGTGGCCCACCCGGCATCCGGTGCCAGGTACGAGCTGAGCGGCTCCGGAACCATTCACGCGCCGATGGGGAACCGGCCGGTCAACTTCCGCCTTCGCGGGCGGATCGAACCGAACGGGGAAGGGGTGCGCTGGCTGGGGGAAGGGAGCGTCGCCTGCCGGCCCGGGCTCTCGCAGTTGCCGGGGCAGTTCACCCGGGGGGCCGCCATGGGGCCGGAGCAGGACACCACCTCCCGGCGGCCGCGGTACCCCACTCCGGATCCGGTCTACCAGCCCGGGATGCCTGGCTCGTCTCCGGACCAGCCGATCCCCGGCCCGCCCTGAGCCGGCCGCCTGGACTAGGCTTTCTTCTTCTGACTCGAGAACCAGGTCAGCGCGGCCACCACCGCCGCGTTGGCCACGCCATACCCCAGCAGCTCCCGCTCGCCGTCCCAGGTGACCACCTGGCCCAGGAACAGCACGCCCAGCACCACCACGATCACCCCGACGAGCTTGTCCTTCAGGTCATCAAGCGAGTGGATCTCCAGCCAGGGCGGGAGCTCCAGCCGGTCGTCAATGAACAGTTCGAACAACCCGATCGCGATCACGTACAGGACCGTGGCCAGCAGGAACAGGTCCGTCAATTCGATGGCAGCAAGAATCAGGGCCTTCGCCCCCCTGGCCTCACCGGCGGCTCCGGTCCACAGGCCATGCACCAGCGCGCCGGCGTGCCAGGCGCCGTAGCCGAGGAGCGTGGTCGCGGCCAGCAGGGTCCCGAGGACCGCGACAACGATCAAGTAGCGGCTGGGGGCCAGCAGCCGGAGCAGGCGGGGTGGGGTCGGTGCGGTCGTCATGGAACGAGGGGTGAGGGGAAGGGTCAGGGGCGCGCGGCGCGGCGCAGCCGGTCCCGGATGGCGTCCCACGTGGAGTCCGGCGGGGGCGCCTCCACCAGGATCATGGTGGCGCCGGCGTCGTCCAGTTCGTGCAGGGCCTGGTACAGGCCCTGGGCGTAGCCGGCGGGCTCGTCAGGCAGCCGGACGAATCGTATCACGCCCGCCGGCACTGGGCCCCGGACGATGGCCCCGACTCGGTCGTCGGGGCCACGGGGAGGCGCCTGGGTGCCCCCGGCCGAGTACAGATGCAGCGCCGCCCTCGGTGCATAGTGCCGGTCCAGCATGCCCGGCGAGGGGCGGGCGGCCCCCCCGTCAGGCACAAACCCCGCCACCGCCAGCGGGCCGAGCTCGGCCTCGAGTTCCGCCGCGGACACCATGCCGGGCCGGAGCAGCACCGGCCTGTCGCCCGACAGATCCACCACGGTGGACTCGATCCCCACCGCGGTCGGCCCGCCATCCAGGATCAGGGGGATCCGTCCCCCCAGGGCGCGCATCACGTGCGCCGCCTGCGTCGGGGAGACTTCGCCGGATCGGTTGGCGCTCGGCGCGGCCAGCGGGAGCCCGGTCGCAACAAGGAGGGCCCGGGCGGCGGGATGCGCCGGCACCCGGATCGCCACGGTATCGAGACCCGCGGTCACCGCATCGGGCACGCTCGGCGCGCGCCGGAGCACCATGGTGAGCGGGCCTGGCCACCAGCGCGCCGCGAGCCGGTCCGCCGCCGCCGGCCAGCGGGCGGTGAGGTTTCGGGCGCCCGCGGCATCGGCCACGTGCACGATCAGCGGGTTGTAGCTGGGCCGGCCCTTGGCCTCGTAGATCCGGTGGACCGCGGCGGAGTCGAGTGCGTTGGCCCCGAGTCCGTACACCGTCTCGGTCGGGAAGGCGACCACGCCCCCGGCACGGAGCAGCGCCGCGGCTTCCGCGATCCCGGCCGCGTTGGCCGGCAGCACCCGGGTGGCCTCAGTCATCGTCGGCTCGCCGCCGGCGCTCCCGCTTCCGCTCGCTCTGGTGCCGCTTGGACTGCAACCGCCGCTCCTTCACCGCCCGGGAGGGCCGCGTCGGCCGGCGCGACTTGGGCACGTGCAGCGCGCCACGCAGCAGCTCGACGAAGCGCTCCTGCGCCAGCAGCCGGTTCTGCGCCTGGCTCCGGGTCGCGGCGGAGACGACCCGCAGCCACCCGTCCTCGGTCACCCGCGCGCCCAGGCGCGCCCGCACCCGGGCCCGCTCCTCCACCGTCAGGCTCGGGCTCGCCTCCAGCGACCACCACAGCTCCACCCGGGTGGAGGAGGTGTTCACGTGCTGGCCGCCGGGGCCGCCGCTGCGCGTGGCGCGGAACGACAGCTCCGCCAGCGGGATGCGGACCCGTGGGGTCACCTGGAGGTCGGACGATTCGGGCATCGGCGAAAGGTGCTGCCGCCCCGCCCGTGGTGGAAGGTCGCGCCTGTGCCCCGGGGGCCAGGCCTCTTACGTTTCGGCATGACCACGGGCCCCTCCCTCGCGCGCCTCGAGGCCCACCTCGCCGGCCTCGGCCGGGTGCTGCTCGGCTACTCCGGTGGGGTGGATTCCGCCCTGCTCGCCGTCGCCGGGGCCCGGGCGCTCGGTCCGTCGAATTTCCTCGCGGTCATCGGCCGGAGTGCCAGCTATCCCGAGGTGCAGTACCGCTCGGCGCTCGACACCGCGGCGCGCTTCGGCGTGCCGCTGCTGGAGCTCGCCACGCACGAGCTCGAAGTCCCCGCCTACCGCGCCAATGCCCCGGATCGCTGCTATTTCTGCAAGCGCGAGCTGTGGACCACCCTGGGCCGGCTCGCCGCCGAGCGCGGCTTCACCGCGGTGGTGGACGGGACCAATGCCGATGACCTGGGCGAGCATCGCCCGGGCATGGCCGCCGCTGGCGAGCTGCGGGTGCACTCACCCCTTGCCGCGCTGGGCTGGACCAAGGCGGAGGTGCGCCGTGCCTCCCGGGACCTCGGTCTCCCCACCTGGGATGCGCCGGCCGCGCCCTGCCTCGCCAGCCGGATCCAGTACGGCCTGGAGGTGACGCCCGCGCGGCTGCAGCAGGTGGAGGCGGCCGAGGCGCTGTTGCGCGAGGCGGGATTCCGGGGCGACCTCCGGGTGCGGCACCGCGGCGCCCGCGCCACCGTCGAGGTGGCACCGGCGGAGCTGCCCCGGTTGCGTGAACAGTGGCCGGCGCTCGTGCCCGCGCTCGAGGCCCTGGGCTTCGCCGACGTGGAACTGGACCCGCGCGGCTACCGTCGGGGAGGACTGCTGGCGGACCTGCCGGTCCTCCACCCATGATGCGGCTGTTCGCGGCGCTGCCACTCGGCGGCGCTGCCGCACGGGAGGTCGGGAGCGCGCTGGCCGAATGGAGCGCCGCAGGGTGGCCGGTTCGGTGGGTTCGGCCGGAAGGGCTCCACGCCACCGTGAAATTCTTCGGTGCGGTGGCGCCGGATCGGGTGGAGTCGGTGGCGGAGATGCTCGCCGCCGCCGCGCGCGGCACCGGGCCGCTCACCCTCGCCGCCACGGAATACGGTGCCTTTCCGTCGCTGGAGCGGGCGCGGGTGGTCTGGGCCGGCTACCAGCCGGAACCAGCGCTGGAGCTGCTGGTCCACCGGGTGGAGCAGGGCGCCGAGTCGCTGGGGTTTCCGGTGGAGGGCCGGGCGTTCCGGCCGCATGTCACGGTCGGTCGCCTGAAGGACGGTGCCCGGCTCCCCGCGGCAGCCGTCCACGGGCTGGAGGCGCGGGCCCTGACGGCCCCGCTGGAGGCGACCGCGCTGGTCCTGTACCAGAGTGTCACCGGGCCTGGCGGCGTCCGGTACGACGTGGTCCGAACCTTTGACCTGGGGCACTGATGCGCTGGTGGGTGTGGCCGTTCAAGCTGGTCGGGTTGCTGGTCCTCGCGGCGCTGCTGAGCGGCGCGTGGCTGTTCCGGGGCGACCTGGAACGGGTGCTGCGCCCGCGGGTCACCCGGCTGGCGGACCGGGTCCAGGGGCTCGGCAGCGGCGTCGGTGACCGGCGGCCGGCCCCGGCTCCCTCGGTCGAGGACAAGGTGGACAGCCTGCACGGCTGGGCCGCCGACTCGGTGCTGCTGAGCGCCCGGGAGATGGCCGACCTGATCCGGGGCGGGCTGCCCGCGGAGGCCCGCGCGCGGCTCGATTCGCTCACCGTGCAGCTCGGTACCGACCGGGTGACCCTGACCGGGCGCCTCGCCACCCGGGATATCCCGAAGAGTGCGCTGGGCCCGCTCGCCGGCGCGCTGGCACCGTGGGAGCGCGTGGCCGGCACCGGGCTGGTGGTGGTGACCGGGCCGGGAAGGGCGGAGTGGCGAGTGGATGGCCTCACCCTCCGCGGCTTCACCCTGCCGGCCCCCGCCAGCCGCGACCTGGTGAGTCGCGCGGTCCCGGGGGTGCATGATGGCGCGGTCCCGTTCCGGCTTCCGCCCGGCGTCACCTCCCTCCGCGTGCGCCCCACCGGGGTCACGCTCTATCCCGGAGCGCCGCGATGACCCACCGGCTGCTGGTGGTGGACGACGAATCCGGCATCCGCGAGGCCCTCAAGCAGGTGCTGGAGTACGAGGGGCTCCAGGTGCGCACCGCCTCCTCGGGTGGCGAGGCGTTGACCGTCTACCCCGAGTACCGCCCTCACGCGGTCTTCCTCGACGTGAAGATGGCCGGGATGGACGGGCTCGACACCCTCACCCGGCTGCGGGAAGTCGATCCCGGCGCGGTCGTGATCATGATTTCCGGTCACGGCACGGTGAACACCGCCGTCGAGGCCACCCGCCGCGGCGCCTTCGACTTTCTGGAGAAGCCGCTCGACAGCGACCGGCTGCTGGTGACCGTGCGCAACGCCCTGGCGCAGGCCTCGCTCCAGGGGGAGAACCGCCGGCTCAAGGAGGAAACCAGTCGCCGGTTCGAGATGGTCGGCGCCAGCCCGGCGCTCGACCGGGTGCGCGAGGTGGTGGACCGCGTGGCCCCGACCGCGGGCCGGGTGCTCATTACCGGCGAGAACGGCAGCGGCAAGGAACTGGTCGCGCGCGCCATCCACGAGGCCTCGCCCCGGCGCCGGAAGGCGTTCGTCGAGGTCAACTGCGCCGCGATCCCCTCGGAGCTGATCGAGAGCGAGCTGTTCGGCCACATGAAGGGCTCGTTCACCAGCGCCGTCGCCGACCGGGAAGGGAAGTTCGAGCAGGCGGATGGCGGCACCCTGTTCCTCGACGAGATCGGCGACATGGCGCTCTCGGCCCAGGCCAAGGTGCTGCGGGCGCTGCAGGAGGGGGTCATCACCCGGGTCGGCGGGACCAAGCCGATCCAGGTGGACGTGCGGGTCATCGCCGCGACCAACAAGGATCTCGAGGCCGAGATCCGCGAGGGCCGGTTCCGGGAGGACCTGTTCTACCGGCTCAACGTGGTGCCGGTGCCGGTGCCGCCGCTGCGGCAACGGCGCGAGGACATTCCGGCGCTGGTGGAACACTTCATCGCCCAGCTGGCCAAGGGCACCGGTGTCTCGGCCAAGAAGTTCACTCCGGAGGCCCTGGAGCAGCTGGCGGCGCGCGACTGGCCGGGCAACGTGCGCGAGCTGCGCAACGCCGTCGAGCGGCTGCTCATCCTCGCCTCGGGCCGGACGGTCAGCGACACCGACGTGAGCCGGATCCTGGGCGACGGGGCGGTCAACATCGACCTCAACCGCGCCCTCCAGAGCGGAGCCTCGCTGGAGGAGTTCCTCGACGCCGCCGAGAAGGCCTACCTGCTCAGCCGCCTCGCCGAGAATCGGTGGCACATCGTGGACGCCGCCCGCGCCATGGGCATCGCCCGCTCGAGCCTGTACAAGAAGATGGAGCGCCTGGAGCTCCTCAAGGCGGCGAAGGACGCGAAGGAGGGGATGGGAGACGAGACCGACGCCGGGCCCGAGGACGCACCCGCCCCGCCCGCCCGCGGCGCCCGCGGGGGCAAGTCCGGGAAGGAAAAGAAATGAGCGACCAGCCGCGCGACTGGGACAAGGAACTCGCCGCGATCGACAAGGTCATGGCCCGGGGCGGGTACCCGGCCGACTCGGCTCCCCCGGCTGCGGCGCCGAAGGGCGGTGGCGCCCCCGCGCCCCGGGGCGGGGGTGGCCCCGCAGCCGGCGGACGACTCGCCATCTTCACCACCTGGCTCCGGGTGCTGCTCGGGCTGGCGCTGGCGATCGGCATCACCCAGTGGCCCTACCCCAACGCCTGCGGGCTCAACCTCGCAGTGTACCTCGGCGCGATCGTGACCGTCGTGGTTGCGGGGCTGTGGAGCGCCGTGTCCTCCTGGCACCGCCGCCTCGGGCTGGCGCATTTCCTCTCGCTGGCCGTGCTGCTGTACGGGCTGGTGCTCACGGCCCGGGAAGTCCTGCCCCGGGTCGGCTACGCCCGTGAAATCCGCACCTGGAGCTGCGCCGTCGGCGGGGTCGAGGCGCGGTAGGCGGCCGGGTCCGGGACCCGGCGGGCGTCCCGGGACGCAACCACCTTGACGCGATGGCGCATCCCTTGAACGCAGGGTGCGGCGGCCCTGCGCCCCCCGCTTGCGCGCCCATTTGGGGGCGGCTAAGGTTCCGGAAGTAGCCCTTCCTGCCTGTGGTGAGGCATCGTCCATGCGCCCAATGCGAGTGGGGACCGGCAAGCGCGGCTCGTCGTCGTCCGACGAGGGCTCGCTCGACCAGTACCTGCGCGAAATCAGCAAGTACCCGCTGATCAATCAGGAGGAGGAGGTCCGCCTCGCCCAGCGCATCCACGTCGGGGACGAGGAGGCGCTGGACAAGCTCGTCCGCAGCAACCTCCGCTTCGTGGTCTCGGTCGCCAAGAAATACCAGAACCAGGGTGTGTCGCTCTCCGACCTGATCAACGAGGGCAACCTTGGCCTGATCCGCGCCGCCCACAAGTTCGACGAGACCAAGGGCATCAAGTTCATCAGCTACGCCGTCTGGTGGATCCGCCAGGCCATTCTGCAGGCCCTGGCCGAGCAGAGCCGGATCGTCCGGGTGCCGCTCAACCGGGCCGGCACGCTGCACCGGATCGGCAAGCGCTCCTCCGCGCTGCTGCAGGAGCTCGGCCGGGAGCCCACCCCCGCCGAGATCGCCGAGGGGATGGACATCACGATGGAAGAGGTCCAGAAGACCCTCTCCATCTCCCAGAACCACCTCTCCCTCGACGCCCCGCTCACCCCCGGCGAGGACAACAAGCTCCTCGATTACCTCCCCGACACCCAGAACTCCGGCCCGGACAGCGACACGTTCGAGAAGGCGCTGACCGAGTCCATCGAGGAGGTGCTGGGGACACTGAAGGAGCGGGAGGCGAAGATCCTGCGGCTGTACTTCGGGCTCGATGGCCCCGAGCCGATGACGCTGGAGGAGATCGGCAGCCTGCTCGGCATCACGCGCGAGCGGGTGCGCCAGATCAAGGAAAAGGCGCTCACCCGGCTCCGTCACGTGAGCCGGGCGCGCGCGCTGGAGTCCTTCCTGTCGTAGCTCCCCCCGCGGCCGCTCAGCCGCCCCGCAGGATCCGCTCCACCTGTCCGAATTCGATCAGGAACGCATCGTGGCCATAGGGAGTCACGATCTCCGCGTAGCGCGTGGTGGCGCCGCCCCGCCGGTAGCCCTCCACCCAGGCGCGGACCTCGGCGGGGTAGTAGAGGATGTCGGTGTCGATACCGACGCCGATCACCTCGCCCACCCGCCGCGCCGTCGCCGCGCCCGCCGCCGGCAGGTCGCCGACGTCCTGGCTGTCCATCGCGTGCATCAGTGCCACGTAGCTCCGGGGGTCGAAGCGGTCCACCAGCTTCGCGCCGTGACGGCGCAGGTAGTGCTCCACGTCGAAGGTGCCGGGGCTGCGCGACTGCTCCCGCCCGAACCGCTCCGCGAACTCGACCGCCGAGCGGTAGGTGATCATCGCGATCGCGCGCGCCGCCGCGAGTCCCGCCCGGGGGCCTCGGCCGGGGGCGTAGCGGCCACCCCGCCAGGCGGGATCGGCCTCGATCGCCATCCGCTGGGCGGCATTCCAGGCAATCGCCTGCGGGCTCGCGACCGCCGGTGCCGCGAACACCACCAGCCGGTCCACCGGGGCCGGTGTCACCAGCCCCCACTGCAGGGCCACCATCCCGCCGAGCGAACCGCCGGTCACCAGCGCCAGGCGGCGGATGCCCAGCGCCTCGATGAGCGGCACGTGCGCCCGGGCCAGGTCGGCGCTGGTCAGGGCAGGGAAGCTGCCGTCGGACACGGCGGCGGGGCCGCTGGAGCCGTAACAGCTCCCGAGCAGGTTCGCGGCCACCACGGCGTGGCGGCTGGTGTCGAAGGGCCGCCCCGGGCCCAGCAACGGTTCCCACCAGGCGTCCACGTCCGCACTGCCGGTCAGGGCGTGGAACACCAGGATCCAGCCGTTCGCCGCACCCAGGGCCTCGTCCCCGAAAACCCGGTACTCGAGCCGGGCGTCGCGGATGACGCCGCCACCCTCGGGGCGGAATTCCCCGAGGGCGAGGCTGGCACCACGGCTGGTGACGAGGCCCACGTCCGTCATGACGCCCGCCGCACCTCGCCGCCGGCCGCAGCGGCGCCCTCCACCAGCACCCGGTGGACGGCGCGCAGCGCCGCCGTCGCTTCCAGGGCCGGCACCAGCAGCCGGAGGCCGCCATCGGCGGGCTGACGGTCGAGGACCATCAGGCCCTCCACCGCCAGCGCGGCCCGGACTGCCTCCGCCGCACCCACCACCTCGGCGGGGTTCGCGGCGAGCGCGGTGATGGCCACGATGTCGTGCCCCGCGGGCGCCGCGGCCACCGCCCGCAGCGACACCCCGACTCCCGCCGGGCCCACCACGCTGAGCGGCTCGTCGGAGACAAGGGAACAGAATTCGAGCGTGATCCCATGCCGCTCCGCCAGTGCGGCTGCGTCCGCCTGCACCACCCGGGCCCCGGCCGCGGTCAGGGCCGTGAGGAACCGGTGTGAAGCGGCGGGAATCGGTCGGGATGCCGGCACCAGCCGCGGATCGGCGGTGCGTAACCCCTCGCTGTCCTTCACCAGCAGCACCCGCGCGCCGCCCAGCGCCACGGCCAGCGCGATGGCGGAGGTGTCGGTGCCGCCGCGCGCGAGCGTGGCGACTCGCCCGCGGCGCCAGCCCTGGAAACCGGTGATCACCGGCACGATGCCCTGCGCCAGGAGCCGCGCCACC
>CAZYIV010000056.1:12536-25034 GCA_964647615.1 uncultured Gemmatimonadaceae bacterium
GGGGGGGGCCCCCCCGCCGGCGGCGCCCCCCCGCCAACCGGTGCCCCCCGGCCCCGTGCCCCGGCGCCCGGCGCCCCCCCCCCCGGGGCGCCGCGACCCGCCCGATCTGCACCGCCCCCGGCCTGCCCGCCGCCGATACGCCGGCCTCCCGGGCATCCAGGGACACCGCCGGCACCCCCAGTTCGTTGAGCGCCAGCGCCAGCAGCGAGGCCGCCACCACCTCGCCGCTGGCCACCACCCGGTCACCCTCGGGGTGGTGGGGGGCATCCGGGGCGCCGGCGGCGCCCGCACGGGCGGTGCTGCCGACCTCGCGGACGAGGTCGAGCAGCCGGTCGGTGATGCCGCGCCGCGCACTGGCCACGGCGACCACCGGCCCGCGGGCGGAGAGCCGCGCCAGTCGGCGCGCCTCCGCCACGATCCGCTCGGGGGAGGCGAGGGCGTCCCCCCCGAGCTTCACGACCAGGGGGCTGCTCACCGGCCGGCCCCCGCCGCCACGGCGGCTCCGCTGGTGGTCACCGCCTCGCCGCCCAGCGCCTGGTCCAGGTCGGCGATGAGGTCCCGCACGTCCTCGAGGCCCGCCGAGATCCGGATCAGCTCCGGCACCACGCCGGTGGCGCGCTGCTGCTCCGGGGTGAGCTGCTCGTGGGTGGTGGAGGCCGGGTGGATGATGAGCGACTTGGCATCGCCCACGTTGGCCAGCAGCGAGAAGAGCTTCACCCGGTCGATCAGCCCGCGGGCCGCCGTGTGGCCGCCCTTCACCCCGAAGGTCAGCACCCCGCCGAACCCGCCCTCGAGGTAGCGGGTCGCGTTGCGGTGCTCCGGGTGGCTGGTCAGGCCGGGGTAGGACACCCACTCCACCCGGCGATCCTTCTGCAGCCATTGGGCGAGCGCCAGCGCGTTGTCGGCATGGCGCCGGATGCGGAGCGGCAGCGTCTCCAGCCCCTGCAGGAACAGGAAGGCGTTGAACGGCGAGAGCGCCGGGCCCAGGTCGCGCAGCAGCTGCACCCGGAGCTTGATGATGTACGCCAGGTTCCCGAACGTCTCGGTGTAGACCAGCCCGTGGTACGACGGGTCCGGGCTCGAGAATTCGGGGAAGCGGGCCCGGGCCTCGGGGCTCGACCAGTCGAACGTGCCGGCGTCCACCACCACGCCGCCGATCGAGGTGCCATGGCCCCCGATCCACTTGGTGGCGGAGTGGACGACGATGTCGGCGCCGTGCTTGATCGGCCGGCACAGCGTCGCGGCCCCGAAGGTGTTGTCCACCACCAGCGGCACGCCCGCGCGGTGGGCGATGTCCGCCAGCGCGGCGAAGTCGGGGACATCCAGCCGCGGGTTGCCGACGGTCTCGACATACAGCGCACGGGTGCCGGCATCAATAGCGGCCCGGACGCTGTCCAGGTTGTGGATGTCCACGAACTTGGTGGTGATCCCCCACTTGGGCAGGGTGTAGGCGAAGAGATTGTAGGTCCCGCCGTACAGCGTCTGTGAGGAGACGATGTTGTCGCCCGCCCGCGCCAGGTTCAGGATCGCGAGGGTCTCTGCGGCCTGCCCGCTGGCGACCCCCAGCGCCGCCACGCCGCCCTCCAGCTCCGCCACCCGCTTCTCGAACACGTCGGTGGTCGGGTTCATGATGCGGGTGTAGATGTTGCCGAACTCGCGCAGGCCGAAGAGGTTCGCGGCGTGCTCGGTGCTGTTGAAGACGTAGCTGGTGGTGGCGTAGATCGGGACCGCGCGCGAGTTGGTCGCGGGGTCGGGGACCTGGCCGGCGTGGATCGCCAGGGTGTCGGGATGGTAGGTCATGGGCTTGCTCCTCGTGGGTCAACGGTTGGGGCACGGTCGCCGGATGCGAAACGGCCCGGTTCACCTTGGGTGAACCGGGCCGTCGCGGTGTCGGATGGTTGTGGCGGTCTAACAGGTCGCCCCACCCGGACGTGCGCTGGCGCAGTCCACCCCGCGGGGGGTGCACTTGCACATGCAGCGACACATCTTCGGGCAGCGCGTCATGACTCTGAGCGTTTCCCTCGAAGCGCGCGGCGGGTACAAACGCAAACCCCCGCGGCAACGAGCGCGGGGGTTGTTGACCCTACCGGCGCTTTAGCTCTTTGGTTTGGGGCCGGAGCCCCGGGCGGTAGCAAGTTGCCATAAATCCATCCGCCGAATCCAACGTATGACCCGGGCCTGATTCCGTCAAGACGGCACCGGCCCGGGTGCCTGCCAGGGGCTAGAACTCGCCCAGGTCCTCGATGTCCTCGACCGTGTCCACCTCGGTGGTCGGGTACATGGCGATGCAGATGTAGTTCGCCGGGTGCGACCGGGCCCAGGCCCGGAACGCCAGCTGCTGCTGCAGCGCCGCCTCCAGCTCCGCCCGCGCCGCCTCCGACACCGCCTCCATCCCCTCCTTCTTGTGCCGGTGCATCTCCTGGATGCTGGCCGACAGCAGGGTGATCAGCAGGTCCCGGTTGATGCAGAGCTCCACCGGCATCAGCATGTTGATGCCGCGGGGGAGCGGATACCCGGCCGGCCGGTCGGGCTGGGCGGCAGGGGTCGTCTTCTGACGGGGCCCGTCGGGGCTCCAGTCGTCCAGCAGGTGGCGGATGCGGTTGTTCATGGCCGGGTCCGTGGAGGTCTCTCCAAATGATCGGCCCTCCTGGTGAAAACTTGAGCCCCTCCGTGTACATTGAAAGTCCAAGTCCCATCAGCGGTTAGACCTCTACCCCCGGGCGGCCATGGCCAGTAATCCGTCGTTTGACGTCTCCACCGGCGCCGACCTCCAGGAAGTGGACAACGCCGTCAACCAGGCGGTGAAGGAGCTGGCCCAGCGGTACGACTTCAAGGGCACCCACTGCACCCTCGAATTCGATCGCCCCAAGACCGAAATCCGGCTCCACGCCGACGACGAGTTCCGGATGGACCAGCTGCTGGACATCGTCCGGACCAAGATGATCAAGCGCGGCGTCCCGGTGCGGAACCTGAAGATCGGCGATCCGATCCCCGCCACCGGCACGTCGGTCCGCCGGGTGATCGGCCTGACACAGGGGATCGAGGGCGAGGTCGCCAAGAAGATCACCCGCGCCATCAAGGACCAGGGCTTCAAGAAGGTCCAGGCGGCGATCCAGGGTGAGGAGATCCGGGTGTCGGCGCCGAGCCGGGATGAGCTGCAGGCGGTGATCGCCTTCCTGCGGGGCGAGGACTTCGGGATCGAGCTGAAGTTCGGGAACTACCGCGGTTGACCGGGGCCCGCATCGCCCGGCGGGTCGCGGGTGCGGCACTCCTGCTCGCGGCCGGGCTGACCTGCACCCCGCCGGAGCCCGCCGAGGTGGTGCCCGTCACGGCCGGTGCGGCGCCGGAGATCCGGATCGGGCTGGTGACGGGAGCGGCCCGGGTGGAGCTCAGCGGCGACAGCGGGCTGGTGTTTCTGGATGGCGAGCAGGCCTCGCTCGCCGTCACGGATCCCGGGGTGCCTTGGCGGGCCCGCGCGGCCGCGGGCGGGGTGGCACTGAACGGCCCGACCGGTCCGGGAGTGGATGGCCCATCGCTGGTGGTCGTGCTGCCCCGGCATCCCGACGGGCTCGTCACCGTCAACGGCCGGGGCTTCCGGGGACGGATCGAGCTGGCGGCCACCGCGGCCGGCCTCACGGTCATCAACCGGTTGGACCTGGAGTCCTACCTGCTCGGCGTGCTCGGGGCCGAGATGGGGCGCCGGGACCCTGAGGATGCGGAGGCCCTCGCCGCCCAGGCCATCGTCTCCCGCACCTTCGCCATCCGGAACCTGGGCAAGCGCGCGGCGCAGGGCTTCGACCTGCAGGCCACCGTGGTGGACCAGGTGTACGGCGGCGTCGCGACGGAGTATCCGCTGGCGGCGGAGGCGGTGCACCGTACCGCGGGCCGGATCCTCACCTGGCAGGGCCTCCCCATCGACGCGTTCTTCTTCTCCACCTGCGCCGGGCGCACCGCCGACGGGACCGAAGTCTTCGCCGCCGCCGACCGGCCGTACCTCAAGTCGGTCCCGGACACCGATCCCTCCGGCCAGGCCTACTGCCGGATCTCGCCCCGGTTTCGCTGGCGCGAGACCTGGACCGAGGCCCAACTGGGCGAGGTGCTCCGCCAGGGCCTGCCGCGCGCGGCGGGCGTCGCCGCGGCCGACGTGGCGCCCGTGGGAGGCGTCACCGTGACCCGGCGCACACCCTCGGGCCGGGTTGCCCGCATCACCTTCCTGCTCCACCGCGGCACCGCGCAGATCGAGGGGCCCGCCATCCGTCAGGTGCTCCATCCGGTGGGCGAGCCGGCCCTCCGCAGCGCCTCCTTCGAGCTGCAGGAAGAGCCGGGCGGCGGACGGGTGACCCGGCTGGTCGCGGACGGGCAGGGGGCCGGGCACGGTGTGGGCTTCTGCCAGTGGGGGGCGGTGGGGCGGAGCCGGGCAGGGCAGGATGCGGCGGCCATCCTCCGCGCCTACTTTCCGGGCACGGACATCAGCCGGGCGTACTAGGCCACTCGAGGAGCGTGCATGGCGGATCCCATCAAGCTGGCGATCATCGGCGCGGGCGCGATCACCCAGGTGGCGCACCTCCCCGTGCTCCGCAAGCTCAAGGGCGTACAGATCATCGGGATCTGTGATACCGACCTGCCCAAGGCCAAGGCCCTCGCCGACCGGTTCCAGGTGCGGGATGCGTTCAGCGACATCGAGGAGATCCTCGACTACGAGAAGCTGGACGCCGTCGCCATCTGCACCCCGAACCACCTGCACGAGCCGCACGTCCAGGCCGCGCTGGCGCGCGGGATCCACGTGCTGGTTGAGCGGCCGCTGGCGATGAGCGCCGCCGGGGTGCAGAAGCTGCTGCGCCAGGCCGAGAAGAAGAACTGCACCCTCATGGTGGGCATGAACCACCGCTACCGGAGCGACGTGCAGATCGTCCGCAGCTTCGTGCAGAGCGGCGAGCTGGGCAAGCTGGAGAGCGTCCGCGGCAGCTGGCATGTCTTCCGGCCCTCCCGCGCCCAGCTCGGCTGGCGCCAGCGGCGGGACGAGTCCGGCGGCGGTGCGATGCTCGACCTGGGCCATGCCATCCTCGACCTCGGCCTCTGGCTCGCCAACGATCCGAAGCCGGTGCGGGTGAGCGCCAACCTCTCCGGGGGCGACAGCCACCGCGGGGTGGAGCAGTCCGGGAGTGCGTTCGTGGTCTGCGAGGGAGGCTTCTCCCTCTTCCTCGACGTGACCTGGCACCACGTCGGCGAGGGTGAACGCTTCGGGCTCGGCCTGCGCGGCACCAGGGGCACGGCGGGGATCAACCCGCTGCACGTGTGGAAGGAACTGCACGGCGTCCCGACCGACGTGGCGCCCACCGGCGCCATCGGCCGGGAGAACGCCTTCACCGCCTCCTACCGGGCGGAGTGGGCGCACTTCCTGGCGGTGCTCCGGGGCGAGGCGAAGCCGTTCGACAACCAGGAGCAGCTGGTGCTGCACCGGGTGCTGGACGCCGTCTACGAATCGGCGGCCAAGGGCAAGGACGTCGAGCTGTGAGGCAGGCCGTCGCGGCGCTCGCGCTGATCCTCGGCCTGGCGCCGGGGCTGGCGGGGCAGGGGCCGGAGCCGGGGGCGGAGCTGACCATCGCGGTGTACACCATGGGCGTCGGGGCCGAGGTGTGGGAACGCTTCGGCCACAACGCGATCGTCGTCGAGGACCATGCCCGCGGCACCAGCACTGCCTACAACTACGGGATGTTCAGTTTCGCGCAGCCGCACTTCGTGCTGCGATTCCTGCAGGGGCGGATGCAGTACTGGATGGCCGGGTATCCCACCGACGTGGACATCCCGCGCTACTTCGGGATGGGACGCTCGGTCTGGCGCCAGGAGCTGGACCTCACGCCTGCCCAGCGGGCGGCGCTGCGCGACTACCTGGCCTGGAACGCGCGGGACGAGAACCGGTTCTACCGCTACGACTACTACCTCGACAACTGCTCCACCCGGGTGCGGGACGCCCTCGACAAGGTGCTGGGCGGCGCCCTGGAGCGGCAGATGCGCCTGCCCGGCGAGAGCTTCCGCTTCCACACCGCCCGCCTCAACGCCCACAACCCGTTGCTGTACACCGGGATGATGCTGGCCCTCGGTCCCTTCACCGACGCCCCGCGCACCCGCTGGGACGAGATGTTCCTGCCGCTCAAGCTGCACGAGTACCTGCGGCAGGTGCGGCTGCCCGACGCGGACGGCGGCTACAAGCCGCTGGTGGCGCGGGAGGAAGAGGTCTACCACAGTGACCGGTACCCCGTGCGGGACGACCCGCCGCACTGGATGGGATGGTACCTGCTGATCGGCCTGGCGCTGGGCGGGTGGCCGTTGGTCGCGGGCCGGCGCTACGGCCGGAGCGGCCAGGGACGGGGACTGTTCACCGTGCCGGCGGTGACGCTCTCGCTACTGTCCGGCATCGCGGGCGTGATCCTGGTGGGGCTCTGGGCCTTCACCGACCATGTCGCCGCGGCGCGGAACCAGAACGTGCTGCAGGTGACCCTGGTGGCGCTGGCGCTGGCGCTGGTGCTGCCGTGGGCGCGAGCGGAACGCCCCGGGGCGGTCCGGGCGGCACGGGCGCTGGCCTGGCTGGTGGGGGGACTATCGGTCTTCGGGCTGCTGCTCAAGCTGCTGCCGGTCTGGCCCCAGGTGAATGGCCAGATCCTCGCCCTGACGGTACCGCTCAACCTGGGATTGATGCTGGGCGTGCTGGCGGCCTTCCCGCCGCCGGCCCGGCGGGCTTGATCAGGGCTGCGCGACCGCCACGCTGTCCCGCCGCCGCTCCACGCTCTCCTCGAATGCCCGTGAGTGCACGAAGATCCGGAACAGCTGCTCGTCCAGCTGGCCGCGGGTGACCTCGTCGGCCATGATGTCGAGCGCCCGTTCCGATGGCAGCGCCCGCTTGTAGGGCCGGTCCTGGGCGGTCAGCGCGTCGTAGATGTCGGCGATGGTCATCATCCGGGTCTGCAGCGGGATCGCGTCGCCGCGGACCTTCCGCGGGTAGCCGGTGCCGTCGAGCTTCTCGTGGTGCCCCCGGGCGATGTCCGGCACCCGCGCCAGGCCCCGGGTCCAGGGGATCTTCCGCAGGAAGTCGAAGGTGTGGTTCACGTGGCTCTCGATCTCGAGCCGCTCCCGGTCGTCCAGGCTCCCCTTCCGGATCGAGAGGTGCTTCTGCTCGACCGCCGTCAGGAACGGCTGGGTCGCCCCCTCGATGTCCTCGTAGTGCCGGGCGGCGAACTCGCCCAGCGCGGCGAAGTCGCCCTCGGCCAGCACCGTGGGCTCGTTGGACGAGAGCACCACCTGCAGGAACCGGTCGGCGGTGGCGAGCGCCTCCGCCTGCTGCCGGTCCAGCTGGGCGAGGAAGGCGTCATAGCCCTTCCGGCCGTTGGCGGCGAGGAAGTCGGCCCGGGCCTTCTCGTAGCTCCACTCCGCGCTCCGGCGGATGAAGGCGTGCCGCTGCCGGATCAGCGCCAGCTCCCCCTCGTACAGCTTCTTGGCCTTCACCAGCACCTGCTCCCGCACCCCGACCTTTCCGAAATCGTGCAGCAGCCCGGCGTAGCGCAGCTCGCGCACCTGCTCCCGGGTGAAGCTGACGGCGGCGTAGGGCCCGTCCGGGACCCGGTCCACGGCGGTCGCCAGCGCCACCGTCCGGCTGGCCACCCGCTCGGAGTGGCCGGAGGTGGTGGGGTCGCGCTGCTCGATCGCGATCACCGCCGCCCGGACGAAGCCCTCGAACAGCCGCTCGATGGACTCGTACAGCTGGCTGTTCTCGATGGACACCGCCGCCTGGCCGGCCAGCGCCTTCACGATCTTGAGCACGTGCGGGCTGTAGGCGATGAGCTGGCGGGCGGACGCATCCGGCGTGGTGAGCCGGGCGGCCGGGTCGCGCTTGCGGTTGAGCAGCTGCAGCACGCCGATGGTGTCCCCATGGTGGTTCTGCATCGGGATCACCAGCATGCTCTTGGTGCGGTAGCCGTAGCGCTCGTCGAAGGAGGCGTTGAACGAGTACTCCACGTCCGGCGGGAGCATGTACACATCCTCGATCACCAGCGGCTCCCCCTCGGTGGCGGCGTAGCCCGCCAGGGAGCTGTGGTCGATCGGGATCGTGAATTCCACGAACGGGATGTCCGGGCGGCTGTCGTTCTGGCTCAGCTTGAAGCGGAGCCGCCGGGTGCCCTGCTCGTCGGTCTCGACGATGTACAGGCTCCCCGCGTCCGACTGACTCACCCGCCGGGCCTGGGAGAGGATCAGGTCCAGCAGGGTGTTGGTGTCCTTCTCGGTGGTGAGCAGCACCCCGATGTTGGCCAGTTCCGTCAGCTCGTTGAGCCGCGCCGCGCTCTCCGCCCGGGTGCGGGCGTGCTCCCGGTGCGCGGCGGAGACCCGGAAGGCCGCCCGCAGCGCCACCAGCAGCTCGCGGGGCGGAGCGGGGGCACGGAGGAAGCCCGCCAGCAGCTCCGCCGGGAGGTCGGCGGGGACGTCGGTCTCGCCCGGGGCGCCCAGGGCCAGGACGGCGACGCCCTGGTCGCGGAGCGCGGTCAGGACCTGCGGCGTCACGTGTGACCGGGCCTCCGGGTCCATCAGGTAGGCCGTCGGGCGATCCTCGCCCTGGACTTCGCCCGGCGTCGCGACCGGACGCAGCTCCACCCGCTCGCTCGCCAGCGCCGGGCCGAGCGGCCCGGGCTCCCACCCGGGGGCGTGGTAGAGCAGGAAGGTCATGGCGCGCTCTTCAGGATGGAGTCGCGGGGCAGGGCGTTCACTCCGGTGATCAGCCGGTGCGGGCGGCGGGTGACCGCGTCGATGAAGTGCTCCAGCTTGGCGCTCACCACGTACATGTTGGTGATCGTGTTGTGGAGATCGGGCGCGATGTCGTTCGTGACCCCCGTCAGCCGCACGGTGAGCGTGTCGGCATCGGTCAGCAGGCGGCGGGCGGCGCTCAGGGTCACCGCCAGCGAGTCGTGCATCGAGCCGATCCGCTCGTCCGAGCTCTGGATCAGCGCGTTGGCGCTGGCGATGGCCGGGGTCAGGGTGTCCAGCGCCTGCTGCAGCCGGGCCAGGGTGGCCCGCACCTCCGGCCCGGTGGCGCTCAGCTGGGCCTCGGCGACGTTGGTCGTGCGGTCCAGCGAGGCCAGCAGCTTCCGGGTGTCGCGCAGGATGTCCGAGACCTGGGTCTTGAGGCTGTCCGCCACTTCCTTGAGCGCCTCGGTGGCGCTCTGCTGCAGCTCGGCGCGGATGGTGTCGCCCGGGGCGAGCGCGGCCGCCCGCTGGTTGGGCGGCACCACCAGCGAGATCGACGCCGCGCCGATGAGCCCGCTGGAGGAGATCTCCGCGTGGGTCCCCAGCGGCAGCGCGATCGGCACCCCGTTGGCGTAGCGCTCGCGGAGCCGCAGGGCCACCAGGAACTCGGGCGGGCCCATGGCGCCGCTGTCCACCACCGGGGAGATGGCGGCGACCTCCCCGATGTTCAGGCCCTGCAGCAGCACCGGCGTGTCTTCCTTCAGGTCCTGCACCGACGGGCTCAGCATGTAGAGGAGCACCCGCCGCTCGGTCCAGCCCCGGGTCACGACCACGGCCAGGATCACGACCAGGATCGCGCCCACGACCAGCAGACCCACGAGGGCATCGGCGGTGCGGGTTCGCATGCTCAGCGCAGCTCCTCGACCCGTCCCCGGGCCATGCGGAGGGTTCGGTCCACCCGGGGCCGGAGCAGGGTGGGGAGGTCGGCCCCGGTGAGGAAGACGGTGCGGCGGGCGCCCTCGGCGGTCTCGCCGCCGCGCGCGGCCTCCAGCAGCTCCGCGGACACCCGGTCGGTGAGCCCGTCGAAGGGCTCCTCCAGGATCACCAGCTCGGGATCGAAGGCGAGGGCCCGTCCGAGCGCGGCCCGGCGGCGGTCTTCGGCGTTGGCCTGGGCCGGCCGCAGGTCGGCCACCCGCCGGAGGCGCAGCTGGGCGATCATCACGTCCACCCGGCCTTCGATCTCGCGGGCCCGGAAGTCACTGCCGAACCGCAGGGGCAGCCGGATGTTGTCGCGCAGGGTGAGGTTCTGCATGAGGCCGTCGCCGGCGGGAAGGTACCCGACCCGGCGGCGGAAGGCGAGTTGGGTGCTCCGCTCCAGGGTGGCGATCACCGTCCCCAGGGTCACCACCTCCCCGGCGGTCGGCGTCTCGAGCCCGAGGGCCAGCCCGCCCAGCGTGTCCACCCCGCTCGAGTCGTCTCCCAGCACCGCCACCGTCTGCCGCGGATCCACGGTGAAGTTGAGCACCGTGTCCGGGCCCGCGGTCGCCACCGGCAGGGAGGACAGGGTGGAGCGGGCCGCCCGGCCCACCGTCACGTCCCGGAAGTCCAGCGGCGCGGTCATACCCGGAGCACGCCGACCACCAGCGCCGCCAGCACGAAGATCACGGCGAGGGAGTGCACCGTCCCCCGGATCACTGCCTGCGGGATCTCGGTGGGCCCGCGGCGCACCGCCAGCCCCTCGTAGGCCGGGATGATGCCGATCACCGCGCCGAAGAGCAGCCCCTCGACCAGCGTGGTGATCACGTCCGCCGTCGTCAGGTTGGCCACCACGATCCCGACGTACCGGGTGGTGCTCATCCCGCCGAAGACCCCGGCCGCGAGCCAGCCGCCGAACAGCGCCACGACGTCGAACAGGATCATCAGGGTCATCACCGACGCCACGCAGCCGAACAGCCGCGGCAGCACCAGGTAGTGGTAGGGGTCGATGCCCATGCCCTTGAGTGCGCGCACCTCGCCCAGCACCGTGTTGGTGGCGAGCTCGGCGGTGATCGCGGTGCCACTCCGGCCCACCACCGCCACCGCCGTCACCAGCGGCCCCAGCACCCGCACGATGACCACCACCATCAGCTTCCCGATCCACTCGGTGGCGCCGACCTTGTCCAGCTGCGCCAGGGTGCTGGCGATGGTGAGGTAGCTGAGCACCCCAGAGGTCAGGATGATGAGCCCGACGGCCTCCAGGGCGGTGAACCGGAGCTGGTTGAGCAGCACCCGGGCCGCCACCCGGCGCCCGGCGCCCGGCAGGGTCCCGACCGAGAGCAGGGCCTCAAACGTGAAGCGCGCCAGCAGCCCCACTCGGGCTAGCCAGCGCGCCGTCCCGCGTCCCAGGGCCGCGAGGAGGTCGATCACGCGATCAGCCGGCCTTGACCTTCTCGAGGCCCTGCTTGGCCTCGGTGTAGTCGGGGAAGGCCGCGAGGGCCTTGCTGAAGTACTCGGCCGCCTTCTCCTTGTTGCCCCGGTCCTGGTACAGCAGGGCGCGGCTGTAGTAGGTCAGCGCCTCGGTGGGCACGTTGCGCTGCCGCACCGTGGCTCCGAGCTCCGCCGGGAGCGGCGGCAGCCGGGTCTCGACCATCAGCTTCTCGGCCAGGCCCTGGATCAGCTTGAACAGGTCGTCCCGCTTGCCGTCGGTGTGGACCACCTTGACGATTTCGCTGGTCTCGGTGTTCACGATCCGCGCGTCCATGCGGAACTTGCCGTACAGGTCCACGAAGCTGCCCATGACCATGTAGCGGGCGCCGACCAGCTTGCCGATCCGCGCCGCGGTGGAGGCATCCACCCGGCCGTCCTTGCCCAGGTCCTGCTCACCGAGCAGCGACTGGATGTTGTCGCGGTCCACGACGCGCGCCGCCGGGTTCTGGGCCAGCTCGCTGATGAGCATGCCCGGGATGCCCTTCTGGAGCGCCTCGAAGTTCTCCTTGTCCTGGCCGTAGGAGCCGCCGTTCTCGAACGGCAGCACCGCGATGCCCGGCCGGGAGTCCTGGGCCGCCAGCGGCGTCAGGAAGGTGAGGGCCCCGAGGGCCAGGGAGAGCAGCAGTCGGCGTCGCATAGGTTCCAACCTCGTCAGAGGGTCAGGGACATCCCTTCCATGGCGGCTTCCACCGTGAGCCCCGGTGCCCGGGAGGCCGCGAAGCTGCGGGCCCCGATCACCAGCGCATCCACCGCCCCGTCGTCGTGCTCCGGCTCGTGGTGAAACAGCACCAGCCGCCGGCACCCCGCTTCGGCCGCGAGATCCACCGCCTGTTCCGGGGTCGAATGCCCCCACCCGGCGCGGGACTCGATCATCGCCTCCGAATACATCCCATCGTGGATTAACGTGTCCACCCCGCCCAGGAATCTCACCAGGTCGCCCCGCCAGCTCGGCGGCAGGCCGTAGCTCCCGCCCGGGCCCAGCTCGTTGTCCGTCAGGTAGGCGATCGTCCGCCCCCCGCGGGCCGGCACCAGCTTGTATCCCAGCGTCGTCCCCGGATGCCGTAACCTGAAGGCCTCGACCAGGAACCCGTCGATCTCGAACTGTCCCCCGGTGATCTCCGTGATCTGCAGATCCGCCGCGAGCGCCTTGAGCGGCACCGGGAAGACCACCGGGTCCATCTGCCGGTCCAGGATCTCCTCCAGTGGCACCCCCGCCTGCGCGGCGCCGTAGATCCGGACGCTGTTCCCCTTCGTGTTGAGGGGCTGGAAGAACGGCAGCCCCTGGATGTGGTCCCAGTGCGT
>CAZYIV010000057.1:0-7440 GCA_964647615.1 uncultured Gemmatimonadaceae bacterium
TGCTGCCGGTGCTGCTGCAGGCGCTGCCGGTGCCGCCGCCCATCGGCGTGTCGCTGGTCGGCAGCTTCGTGCTGCTGTACAGCCAGCTGGTGCTGCCGACGCCCGCGGGCGCCGGCGCGGTGGACCTCGCGCTGCTCGCCGGGGCGGGTGGCGCGATCGGCGGGGCGGGGCTCCTGGTGGCGTGGCGCTTCTACACCGTCGGCGGTGGCGTGCTGCTCGGCGTGGCGCTCGCGGTGCATGCCTTCGGGCTCCGGCCGCTGGCGCGCAGCGCCACCCGGTTCCTGCGGCCCCGGGTCACCCCGGCGGCGGGGGCGGCGCCATCGCCACCAGCATGACCGTGCGCTCCAGCGCCTCCGCCACCCCGTGCGGCACGCCGGCGGGTGCGAGCACCAGGTCCCCGGCCACGGCCTCGCGCGTCTCGTCGCCCACCGTCATCCTCGCCTTTCCCGAGACGACAAAGTAGAATTTGTCGGCCCCGGCATGCGCGTGCACCCGCTGCGCCTGCCCCGGCTCGAAGCAGTTCAGTCCCGCGAAGAGCCCGGCCCCGCGGAAGCAGTCCACCTTGGTGTGCCGCTCCGCCGCGAACCGGGCCGCCGCCCCGACCGACTGGAAGTTGTCCGCCATTCCGAGGTCCTTTCGCCCGTGGTTGTTCCCTGCCGCCCTTCCAGCCCCGCCCAGCCATGACCACCCGCATCGAGAAAGATCCGCTCGGCGAGAAGCCGGTGCCGTCCGCCGCCTTGTACGGCATCCAGACCGTCCGCGCCGCCGAGAATTTCCCCATCTCGGGCCTGCGCCCGCTCCCGGCCTTCGTGGACGCGGTGGTGTGGATCAAGCGCTCCGCCGCGCTCACCCACAAGGAAACCGGACGCCTCGAGGCCCGCCTCGCCGACGCCATCGTGCAGGCCGCGGACGAGGTGCTCGGCGGGCAGCACCGCGACCAGTTCATCGTGGACGTGTACCAGGCCGGCGCGGGCACCAGCCACAACATGAACTGCAACGAGGTGCTGGCCAACCGGGCCAACGAACTGCTCGGGGGCAAGCGCGGCGAGTACAAGCCGGTGCACCCGAACGATCATGTCAACATGGCCCAGAGCACCAACGACGTGATCCCGACGGCCATGCGCCTCGCCACCCTGGCGACGCTGCCCGCGCTGCTCCGCGCCATGGACGCGCTGGCCCAGGCCTTCCTCGCCAAGGGCCGGCAGTTCGACCACGTGATCAAGTCGGGCCGCACCCACCTCCAGGACGCCACGCCGATCCGGCTGGGCCAGGAGTTCACCGCCTACGGCCACACCGTCACGCGGCATCGCGAGAAGCTGGTCGAGGCGGCGCGCTGGCTGCGGTCCCTCGGCATCGGCGGCACCGCGGTGGGCACCGGGCTCAATGCCGAGCCCCGCTACCCCGCGCTGATGGTGAAGTACCTGCGCCAGGTGAGCGGCCTCGAGCTCGAGGAGGGGGCCGACCGGGTCCAGCTCATGCAGTCCATGGGCGACATCGCCACCTTCAGCGGCGTCCTGCGCGCCTGGGTGCTCGACCTCAACAAGATCGCCAACGACATCCGGCTGCTGGCCTCCGGGCCGCGCACCGGCCTGGCCGAAATCCTCCTGCCGGCGGTGCAGCCCGGGTCCAGCATCATGCCGGGCAAGGTGAACCCCTCCATCGCGGAGATGGTGAACCAGGTCTGCTACCAGGCGCTGGGGCTGGACACGACGGTCGCCACCGCCGCGGAGGCCGGCCAGCTCGAGCTCAACGTCATGATGCCGGTCATCACCCACAACGTGGTGTTCTGCCTGACTATTGTCGGCAACGCCACCGCGGTGTTCGCCGAGCGCTGCATCACCGGCATCGAGGCCGATGAGGCCCTCTGCGCCCACTGGCTGGAGCGCAGTCCGGCCCTGGTCACGGCCCTGGCCCCCAAGATCGGCTACGCCGAGTCGGCCAAGCTGGCCAAGGAGGCCCTGGCGACCGGCCTGACGGTGAAGGAGCTGGTGGTCAAGAAGGGGCTCCTGGCCGGAAAGGAGCTGGAGGAGGTCCTGGACCTGCGGGCCATGACGGAAATTGGTGTCCCGGGCGGAGTTGGGCTGCCGGGCGGGGGCTGAGTCCCGACCCGGTCGTTAATGAAAACATCTTTATTCGGATTTCAGAGAATTCCGCTTGCGGCGCTAAAGATTCGCCAAATATTGCTGACTCATGCGAATCACAACCTGGACGGAGTACAGCCTCATCATCTCCATTCATCTCGCCCGCCGCGGCGCGAATGGAAGTGGTCCGGTGGCTGCCCGGGAGATTGCGGAGCAGGAACGCCTCCCCGGTGATTACGTCGAGCAGATCCTGCTGCGGCTGCGTCGTGCCGGCCTCGTGGAGAGCGTGCGGGGCGCCAAGGGGGGCTACTTCCTCGCCCGCCAGCCCGGCGACATCACGATGCGGGACATCATGACCGCGTCCGAGCACCAGACCTTCGAGATGAACTGCGCCTCGCACCCGGTGGACGCGGAGCGCTGCGGCCCCGATGGCGGGTGCACCATCCGTCCGGTCTGGCAGGCGCTGCAGTTCCGGGTTGACGAGCTGCTCGGCAGCATCAGCCTGGCGGACCTCATGAAGCACGAGACCCACGTCCAGGAGCTGGTGGCGATCGCGCCGGCGACCTGACCCGCCCGCGGTTCCGAGGCACGCGCCCGGTCCCCTCAGGGACCGGGCGTTTACTTTTCTCCCCATGGCGACCCCTCCCCTCACGCCCGACGAGATCCTCCGCTATTCCCGCCACCTGCTCCTCCCGGAGGTCGGGGTCGAGGGGCAAGGGCGGCTCAAGGGGGCCCGGGTACTCCTCGTCGGGGCGGGCGGCCTCGGGTCCCCCGCGGCCCTGTACCTCGCCGCCGCCGGCGTGGGACGCCTGGGCCTCGCCGAGTTCGACCGGGTGGACGTCACCAACCTGCAGCGCCAGGTGCTGCACGGTACCCGCGACCTGGGCCGGCCCAAGCTCGACTCGGCGCGGGACCGCCTCGCCGACCTCAATCCCCACGTCGTGGTGGAGCCGATTCCGGAGCGCCTCACCTCCGCCACCGCGCGGGAGGTGGTCCGGCGCTACGACGTCGTGCTCGACGGCAGCGACAACTTCCCCACGCGCTACCTGGTGAACGACGCCTGCGTGCTGGAGGGCAAGCCGCTGGTCTATGGCAGCATCTTCCGGTTCGAGGGACAGGTCTCGGTCTTCGACGCGCGCCGCGGCCCCTGCTACCGCTGCCTCTACAGCGAGCCACCTCCGCCCGGCCTGGTGCCGAGCTGTGCCGAGGGCGGCGTGCTCGGGGTGCTGCCCGGCGTGATCGGCAGCCTGCAGGCGCTGGAGGCCATCAAGCTGGTGCTGGGCGTGGGCCAACCGCTCATCGGGCGGCTGGTGCTGTTCGATGCCCTGCGGTTGCAGTTCCGGGAGCTGGCGCTGCGCAAGGATCCCGAGTGCCCGGTCTGCGGTCCGGCACCCACGGTCACCAGCCTGATTGACTACGAGGCCTTCTGTGGCCTCCAGCCGGCCGGCCGCGCCGCCGGCCCGGAAGTGAGCGTCACCATGGCCCGCGAGCGGCTCGACGGTCCCGATCCGCCGGCGCTGCTCGACGTCCGCGAGCCCCACGAGCATGCAATCGTGCACCTGCCGGGGAGCCGCCTGATCCCGCTGGGGCAGCTGCCGGCGCGCCTCGGCGAACTCGATCCGCGCCGTGACCTGATCGTGCTCTGCCATCACGGCGTACGCTCCCTGCAGGCGGTGGCGCTGCTCCAGGGCGCGGGCTTTCATGGGGCCACCAGTCTCGCGGGCGGCATCGATGCCTGGGCGGTGGAAGTGGACCCGGCGCTGCCGCGCTATTGATGCCGGTCCGAGTTGACGCGGCGACGGTCGCGGCGGTAGTTTGTCCGCCCACGCCGAAGTGGTGGAATTGGTAGACGCGCTGCGTTCAGGGCGCAGTGGGCGCAAGCCCGTGGGGGTTCGAGTCCCCCCTTCGGCACTCCCCGACCGCCGGGGCCAGGGTTCACTCTGGCCCCGGTCTCGTTTCGGCGCCCTCCCCCCAGCCCAAGCACCTGTCTATCTTCGGGTTACGATGACGACCCGGTCCCGCCGCCCCCCGGCCGATGCCACGGGGCGCCACTCGGTGGCGCGCAATCCCAAGGCGACCCACGACTACCACATCCTCGAGACGTGGGAGGCGGGCCTGGTGCTGACCGGGACGGAGGTGAAGTCGCTGCGCAGCGGGAAGGCGTCCATCAAGGAGGGCTTTGCCCGGGTAGCCAACGGCGAGGTCTTTCTCGAGGGGGTCAACATCACGCCGTACGAGCAGGGGAACCGCTACAACCACGATCCCCTGCGCACCCGGAAGCTGCTGCTCAACCGGCGCGAGATCGAGCGGCTGGTCGGGGCCGTGGAACAGAAGGGGCTCACGCTCGTCCCCCTTGAGCTGTACTTCTCCCGCGGGGTGGCCAAGGTGACGCTCGCCCTGGGCCGCGGCAAGAAATACCACGATCGTCGCGAGGACCTCAAGAAACGTGACGCGGAGCGCGAGATGGCCCGGGCCATGAGCCGCCACGCATGAGCGCCCTGCTCCTGGCCGCCACCCTGCTCACGGCGCCGGCCCGGCCGGCGCCCGCGATGCTGACCGTGGAAACCCCGCGCGGGCGCACCCGGGTCCCGGTGGTCACCGCGCCGGGTGCCGGGCCGGGGGTGGCGGCGGCGGCGCTGGTCGCGGCGCTCAACGGCCGCCTCGACCTCCGCGCCCCGTGGGCGGAGGTGAGCGTGGCGCGGCAGAGCTTCCGCTTCCTGGTCGGGGCGCCGGTGCTGCTGTTCAACGATCACCTGGAGCCGATGGCGGGCTGGGCCTGGCAGCGGGGGGACTCGCTTTTCCTGCCGCTGCAGTTCGTGGCCGAGGTGCTGCCCCGCGCGCTGGCGGAGCGGTACGATTTCGAACCCGCTTCGGCCCGGCTGGTCGAGGTCGGCGCGCCCTCGCGGCCCCAGGTCGCGCGGCTCCCCAACGGCCTGCTGCCGGGCCATGTCGTCACGGTGGACCCGGGGCACGGGGGCCGTGATCCCGGCAACCCCGGGATCTACTTCCCCAGGGGGGTCAACGAGAAGCACGTGACCCTGCAGGTCGGGCTGCTGCTGCGGGACGAGCTGCGCCGCCGCGGCATCAAGGTCGTGATGACCCGGACCAGCGACACCCTGATCAGCATCCTGGACCGCGCCAGCTACTGCACCGCGGACTGCGATCTCTTCGTGAGCCTGCACGTGGACGCCCTGCCCACCAGCGCGCGGAAACGCTATGCCAGCGTGAACGGGTTCCACACGATCATCATCGGCGAGGAGAACTCCGAGGACGCGGACCGCATCGCCGACATGGAAAACGACGCCCTCCGGTACGAGGACGCCTCCCGGGCCGGCGGCGACGGCGGGCTCGACTTCATCCTGCGGAGCCTGCAGCGCAACGAGTACCTGCGCGAGTCGGCCCGCGCCGCCGAGCTGGTCCAGGACGACCTCGACGCGGTCCACTCCGGTACCAACCGCGGGGTGAAGCAGTCCAACCGCCTCGCCGTGCTCAACACCGCCCGGCGCCCCGCCATCCTGGTGGAGATGGGCTTCTCGACCAACCAGCAGGACGCCCGGCTCCTCACCGGGCGCAAGTCGCAGGAGGCCTTCGCGGCGGCCATCGCCGACGCGGTGGTGCAGTACCTGCTCGACTACGAGCGCCGCACCGGGACCGCCGGCGGCGCGGGGAGCGGCCGGTGAAGCTGGCCCGCTGGCTCCTGCCGCTCCTCCTCCTTGGCTCCGGCTGTGCCTACTACAACGGCATGTACAACACCAAGCGCCTGGCGGGCCGCGCCCGCAAGGCGGAGCGCGAGGGCCGGACCTTCGACGCCACCTCCCTGTGGGGCCAGGTGTCGATCAAGGCGGAATCGATGCTGGTCCGCCACCCCGGCAGCAAGTGGGAGGACGAGGCCCGCCTGCTGCAGGGCACGGCGAAGGTGAAGCTCCGGGACTGCGAGTCCGGCCTGCCGCTCCTGGAGCAGGTGATGGTCACGACCGCCAACCCGGAATTCCAGGAGCGGGCCGCCGAACTGGTGGGCGGATGCCGCGTGACCCTGGGCGATCCGGTCGGCGCCACCGCAGCCTATGCCCGCCTGGTGAACAGCCATGACCCCGTGCGCCGGAGCGCGGCGCTCTATGCCCACGGGCGGGCGCTCCGCATCGCCGGCGACCACGCGACGGCCCTGGCCGAACTCTCGGGCAGCACCGATCCCCGTGCCGCGGGCGAGCGCGCCGCGGCCCTCGCGGGGCTGGGACGGTCGGCCGAGGCCGCGGCCATGGCGGACTCGCTCCTGGCCACCAATGACACCCTGGTGCCGTGGGGGGCGATCGTCGCCGGGATGGACGCCACCGATCCCCCGGCCGCGGCGGCACTGCTCGAGCGCATCGTGCAGCACGACAGCCTCCCGGCGGCGCTGCGTGCCCGGCTGCTCCTCGAGGATGGGATGCGGCGCGCCGCCACCGACGCGCGGGCGAGCGACGAGTGCTTCCGCCGGACCATCGCCCTGGCCTCGCGCACCCCGCTCGAGAGCGAGGCCCGCTTCGAGCGCGCCCGCCTGCACGCGGCCCGCACGGCCGAGGTGTCCGAACTGCGGGAACTGCTCGACGGCCTGGCCGATGGCGAGGACATGCCCGGGCCCTTCGGCCCCCGGCTGACCCTGCTCGCCGCCGAGCTCCGCCAGGCGGTCGCCGCGGCCGATTCCGTCGCTCCCGGGGCCCCGCTGGGTGACCTGCGGCTGTTCACCGCCGCCGAGTTCGTGCGCGATACCATCGGCGCCCCGCGGCTCGCCGCGGGGCTGTTCGGCCGGATCGCACGGGAGTGGCCGGAGTCGCCCTACGCGCCGAAGGCGATCATGGCCCTTCGCCCGCTCGACCCGGCGGCGGGGGACAGCCTCCTGGGTGTGCTGCACGAGCAGTACGGCGGCAGTCCCTATGTGCAGTTCGCCGCTGGCGAGGCGGGGGCCCGCATGGCCGTCCTGGAGGACTCGCTGCGACGCTTCATGCTCTCCTTCCGAGCCGAGGGCGTGCGGCGGCCCAACCGCCGCCCCACCCCCGCGGGCCGTCCCCAGGCCTCGCCCCGCGAGCCGGGGAACCGCTAGTGGCCGCCCCGCTCGCCCGCACCGTCGTCGGCCTCGAATTCCAGAACCCCGTCCTGCTCGCCTCCGGCACCGCCGGCTTCGGCCGGGAGGTCGCGGGCGTCATTGACCTGGAGCGTCTCGGCGGCGTCGTCACCAAGGCGGTCTCGCGCGAGCCGCGCGCCGGCAACCGGGCACCGCGGGTGGCCGAGTTCCCCGGCGGCATGATGAACTCCGTCGGGCTGGCCAACCCCGGGGTCGAGCAGGTCCTGGTCGAGCAGCTGCCGTGGCTCGCCGGCACCCTGC
>CAZYIV010000057.1:7540-24826 GCA_964647615.1 uncultured Gemmatimonadaceae bacterium
GTCGGTGGTATCCGGAGTGCCGCCGACGCGCGCCAGTACCTGTCCGCCGGGGCCGCGCTGGTGGCAGTGGGCACCGCCGCGATGTGCGACCCGCGGATCCCCGGGCGGATCGTGCGCGACCTGGAGCGGGGCGATGGCTGAACTCATCGTGGCGCTGGACCTCCCCGCCGCCGACGCCCGCCGCCTCCTCGACCGGCTGCCGGAGGCGCGGTGGGTGAAGGTCGGGAGCATCCTCTTCACCCGGGAAGGGCCGGCGTTGGTTCGCGAGCTCCGGGCCCGGGGCCTCGAGGTGTTCCTCGACCTCAAGTGGCACGACATTCCCAACACGGTGGCGGGGGCCGTGGAGTCGGCGGCCGAGCTCGGCGTCGCGATGGCCACGGTCCACACCCTGGGTGGCGATGCGATGATGGCGGCGGCGGCGCGGGCCGGCGGCGACCGGGTCGGGGTGGTCGGGGTGACGGTCCTGACCTCCCACAGCCGGGAGGGCTACGCCGCGGCCACCGGTCGGGAGCCGCAGGTGGTTCTACTGGATGAGGTTGCCCGACTGGCCGGCGCCGCCCTCGGGGCAGGGTTGCGGGGCATCGTCTGCTCCCCGCTCGAGGTGGCCAGGGTGCGAGCCCGGCTGGGGCCCGCGGCCTGGGTGGTGGTGCCCGGAATCCGCCGCCCCGGCGACGCCACGGGCGATCAGGTGCGGACCGCGACCCCGGCAGACGCGGTCCGGGCCGGCGCCAGCCACCTGGTCGTGGGCCGCCCGATCCTGCAGGCGCCCGATCCGGCGGCGGCCTTCCGGGAGATGGCGGAGGCCGCCCGGCAGCCCGCCTGAGAGGGCCCCGCTAAGTCCGTCCCCTCCCTTGCATTATCCACATCCCCCCGGTACATTCTCGTGCTCCACCAAACCCGGTTCCTGGGGGAAGTCCGTGAAGGTTCGTTCGAGCATCAAGCCGATCTGTGAGCACTGCAAGGTGGTGCGACGTCAGGGGACGTTGCGCATCATCTGCAAGCGCAACCCGAAGCACAAGCAGCGGCAGGGGTAACCGAATGGCGCGTATTGCTGGCGTGGATCTGCCGCGCGAGAAGCGGGTCGAGATCGGCCTGACATACATCTACGGTATCGGCCGCGCGACGGCCGGCCGGATCCTCGGTGAGACCGGGGTGAGCCCCGCGACGCGGGTGCGCGACCTCTCGGACGCGGAAGTGGCGCGGCTGCGCCAGTTCATCGAGCGTTCGCTGCGGGTCGAGGGTGCGCTGCGCACCGAGATCGCGATGAACATCAAGCGGCTGATGGATATCGGCAGCTACCGCGGCGTGCGGCACCGCCGGGGCCTGCCGGTCCGCGGCCAGCGGACGCATACCAACGCTCGCACCAAGAAGGGCCCGCGCCGGGCCATCGCGGGCAAGAAGAAGGTGACCAAGAAGTAATGACTGCTCCCGAGAAGCCCCAGGCGGCCCCCGCGGCCGCGCCGGCGAAGGCGCCGGCCGCCAAGCGCGGGAAGAAGGTGGTGGAGAGCGAGGGCATCGCCCACATCTCCGCGACCTTCAACAACATGCTGATCACGATCACGGACATGAAGGGCAACGCCCTGGTCTGGGGCTCCGCCGGCAAGGCGGGCTTCAAGGGCTCCAAGAAGTCGACCCCCTTCGCCGCGACTGTCGCCGCCGAGAACTGCGGCCGCGAGGCGATGAACCTCGGCGTGCGCCGGGTCCACGTCCGGGTGCAGGGCCCCGGCAGCGGCCGCGAGTCGGCGATCCAGGCGCTGGCCTCGGCCGGGCTCAAGGTGGTCTCCATCCGCGACGTCACGCCGATCCCGCACAACGGCTGCCGTCCTCCCAAGAAGCGGCGGGTCTGAACCATGCGCTACACCGGTCCGAGCTGCCGCCAGTGCCGGCGGGAAGGCACCAAGCTGTTCCTCAAGGGGACGCGCTGCCTGACGGAGAAGTGCGCCGTGGAGCGCCGGGGCTACGCCCCGGGCCAGCATGGCCAGAACGCGGGCCGCGGCCGCAAGGCGTCGGAGTACGCCAAGCAGCTGCGCGAGAAGCAGAAGGTGAAGCGCATCTACGGCCTCACCGAGCGCCAGTTCCGCAACACCTTCGACCGCATCTCGCGCGAGAGCGGCGTGAAGGGCACCAACCTGCTGATCGCCCTCGAGTCGCGGCTGGACAACATCGTCTTCCGCATGGGCTTCGCGGCGAGCCGCAAGGCGGCCCGCCAGCTGGTCCGCCACGGCCACGTGCAGGTGAACGGCGGCAAGGTGGACGTGCCCTCGTTCGTGGTGCGGCCCGGCCATGAGGTGCGGGTGGCCCCGAGCAGCCGGGAACTGGTGTCCGTGAAGCTGGCGCAGGAGTTCGCCGCCCGGGGCCAGACGCCCTCCTGGATCTCCGTGGATGCCGAGAAGGCCGCGGGGCGGGTGACCGAGCGGCCGACCCGCGACGCCATCCCGCTCAACGCGCAGGAACAGCTCATCGTCGAGCTCTACTCGAAGTGACCATGACCATTGACCTGACCGGACTGGTCCGCCCGCACCTGGTCGAGATGACCAAGCGGGAGGACAACCCGAACGTCGCCGAGTTCCGGCTGCAGCCGCTGGAGCGGGGCTTCGGGTACACGCTGGGGAATTCCCTCCGGCGGTTGCTGCTCTCCTCGCTCCGCGGCAGCGCGGTGTGGGGCTTCCGCCTGGACGGCGTGGTGCACGAGCACCAGACCATCCCGGGCGTGCACGAGGACGTGCACCAGATCATCCAGCGCCTCAAGAGTCTGACGCTGGTACTCGCCGACGAGGTCGACGAGGCGATCCTCAAGATCAAGAAGGACGGCGCCGGGCCGGTCTATGCCCGCGACATCGTCCCCAGCGGCTCGGTGCGGGTGGTGAACCCGGACCACCTGCTGTTCACCGTGCAGGACGACCGCGAGGTGAACGGCGAGCTGTACGTCAACAAGGGCCGCGGCTACGTCGAGGCCGAGCTCCACCCGAAGGATCGCTCCTTCCCGGTGGACCTCATCGCCGTGGATGCGATCTACAACCCGGTCCGGCGCGCCAACTTCTCGGTGGCCGAGACCCGCGTGGGCCAGCGGACCGACTACGACCGGCTCACGGTCAGCGTCGAGACCAACGGCACCATCTCGCCCGAGGATGCGATCGCCTACGCGGCCGCCCTCGCGCAGGAGCACTTCCGCTACTTCGTGGAGTTCGGGAAGGTCCCCATGGGCCGCCCGGAGCAGCCGGCCGCCACCCCCGGGGGCGGGGCGCTGCGCGACAAGCTGGGCCGCCTGATCGACGACTTCAACCTCTCGGTCCGGTCGCTCAACTCGCTCAAGAACTCCAATATCCGGACCCTCGGTGACCTCGTCACCTACACCGAGGACGAGCTGCTCAAGGTCAAGAACGTCGGTGAGAAGGCCCTCAAGGAGATCGCCGACCTCCTCCGGCAGCAGGACCTGAACTTCGGGATGCGCTTCGAGGAGGCTGATGGCGACCTCCGCGTGGTGAACCCCGGTACCCCGCCGACCGTCCGGGTGGTCCCCCTGGATGCCGGTGAGGAGGGCTGATGCGACACCAGGCCAAGGGCCGCCAGCTTTCGCGTACCGCGGAGCACCGGAAGGCCCTGATGCGGAACATGGCGACCAGCCTCATCCTCCACGGGGGGATCGAGACCACCGTCGCCAAGGCGAAGGAGCTCCGCCCCTACGCCGAGAAGCTGATCACCCTCGCCCGCCGCGGCGACCTGCACGCCCGCCGGCAGGCGGCGTCCAAGATCCGGGAGCGCGAGGCGCTCACCCGGCTCTTCGGCGAGATCGGGCCGCGGTTCGCCGCCCGTCCCGGCGGCTACACCCGGATCCTCAAGCTGGGCCACCGGCCCGGCGATGGCGCCGAGGTGGCGCGGATCGAGCTGCTCCCCGAGTGACGGCCACCGCCTTCACTCCGGCTGGAAATGACGAAAGGGGACCGAGTGGTCCCCTTTTTTCTGGTCTGGTGCTTCGGCGGCGGGTACCCCGCCTGGGCGGGGCGCCGGTGACGTCAGGTGGCCTTGCGGATCCGGTCCGACTTGATGCACTGGGTGCAGACCGACACCCGGCGCGGCGCACCCTCGACCAGGACCCGGACCGTCTGCAGGTTGGGGTACCAGCGGCGCTTCTTCCGGTTGTTGGCGTGGCTCACGTTGTTGCCGGTCATCGGCCCCTTGCCACACACGTTGCATACCCGGGCCATACGGGACTTCCTTCCACGAAGCTTGGGTCCAAACCTGCCGAGCGAGCCCGGAAGTATAATCGCCGGAACCGCTTGGCACAACACCGGAGGCTCCCGCCCCCATGCCCCGGGCACTGATCACCGGCATCACCGGCCAGGACGGCTCCTACCTGGCGGAATTGCTCCTCCAGAAGGGCTATGAGGTGGCCGGGGTGGTCCGCCGGACCAGCCACCACAGTTACGAGCGGATCGAGCACCTGCTCGGCCGGGTGAACATTCTCCCCGCCGACCTGCTCGACCAGCACTCGCTCACCACCGTGATCCAGGAGACCGAGCCCGACGAGGTCTACAACCTCGCGGCTCAGTCCTACGTCCCGACCAGCTGGACCCAGCCGGTGCTCACCGGCGAGTTCACCGCCCTGGGCGTGACCCGCATCCTGGAGGCGATTCGTCTCGCGTGGCCGAAGGCGCGGTTCTACCAGGCCTCGAGTTCCGAGATGTTCGGCCGCGCCCTGGAGACCCCGCAGCGGGAAACCACCCCGTTCTACCCCCGGTCGCCCTATGGCGTGGCCAAGGTTTACGGGCACTGGATCACCGTCAACTACCGTGAGAGCTACGGGCTGTACGCGGTGAGCGGGATCCTGTTCAACCACGAGTCCCCTCGCCGCGGCATCGAGTTCGTGACCCGCAAGGTCACCGACGGGGCCGCGCGCATCAAGCTGGGCCTCGCCACCGAGCTCCGGCTCGGCAACCTCGATGCCCGGCGCGACTGGGGCTTCGCCGGGGACTACGTGGACGCGATGTGGCGGATGCTGCAGCGCCCCGAGCCCGGCGATTTCGTCATCGGCACCGGTGAGACTCACACCGTGCGCGAACTGGTGGAAGTCGCCTTCGGCCACGTGGGGCTCGACTGGCAGCAGTACGTGCGGACCGACGAGCGCTTCATCCGGCCCGCCGAGGTGGATATCCTGCAGGCGGATCCGGGGCGTGCCAGGGCGGACCTGGGCTGGACCCCGACGGTCAGTTTCCGGGAGCTGGTGACGATGATGGTGGACGCCGACCTCGCCCTGCTCAGCCGGGGCCGATGAAGGTCCTCGTTACCGGGGCTGCGGGCTTTGTGGGGCAATCGCTCCTGCCCGCGCTGCTCGCGGCCGGGCACGAGGTGCTGGGGACCCGCCTCCCCGGGGAGGCGCCGCCGGACTTCCTGCCGGAGGCGGACCGGCGGCGGGTGCGCTGGCTTCCGCTGGACCTGACCGATCCGGTCTCGGTGCGGGCGGTGGCGGACGAGGTGCCGGACGGGGTGATCCACCTCGCCGCCCTGGCCTCCGGGGCGGAAGCGCGGCGGGACCCGGGGCTGGCGTGGGACATCAACGCCGGCGGCACGGCGCGGCTGACCGACGCGCTGGGGCAGCAGCGCCTGGCGGGGCGGGGCGACCCGCGCCTGCTCCTGGTGTCCACCGCCGAAGTCTACGGCGCTTTGGCCGAGCCGCGGCCCCGCCGGGAGGACGACCCGGTGGCGCCGGTTTCGCCCTACGCCTCGAGCAAGGTGGGCGCCGAGGTCGCGGCGGCCGAGGCGGCCCGGCGCACCGGGCTGCAGGTGGTGGTGGCGCGCGCCTTTCCCCACTCCGGTCCGGGCCAGACCGACCGCTACGTGCTGCCGGCGTTCGCCCGCCGGCTCAAGGCGGCCCGGCGGCTCGGCGCACCGGTGGTCAAGACCGGGAACCTCGAGCCGGTGCGCGACTTCGTGGATGTGCGCGACGTGGTGCGCGCGTACCTGCTGTTGCTCGAGCGGGGCCGCCCCGGCGCCGTGTACAACGTGGCCGCGGGCGAGGGCCACGCGCTGATCGACATCTTCCACCAGCTGGCGGCGCTGCTTGGGGTCCGCGCGATCCCCGAGACCGATCCCCAGCTGACCCGCACGGCGGACATTCCGCACCTCGTCGGCGACGCCTCGCGGCTCGCGGCCGAGACCGGCTGGACCCCCGCCATCCCCTTCGCCCAGACTCTCCAGGACATCGTCAATGCCCAAGCGGACTGACCTGCGCTCCATCCTCCTGCTCGGCTCCGGCCCGATCATCATCGGGCAGGGCGCCGAGTTCGACTACTCGGGCACGCAGGCGGTGCGTGCGCTGAAGGAGGAGGGCTTCCGGGTCATCCTGGTCAATTCGAATCCCGCGACCATCATGACGGACCCGGAGGTGGCGGACCGGACCTACATCGAGCCGGTGACCCCGGACTGGGTGCGCCGGGTGATCGAGCGGGAGCGCCCCGATGCGCTGCTCCCCACGATGGGCGGCCAGACCGCGCTCAACGTGGCGATGGCGCTGCACCGCGACGGCACCCTGGCCGAGTTCAACGTGGAGCTGATCGGCGCCAACGAGCGCGCCATCCGGGTGGCGGAGGACCGGGACGAGTTCGCGCGGGCGATGCAGCGGATCGGGCTGGCGACCCCGCGGGGCCGCACCATCCGCAGCCTGGAGGAGGCGCTGGAGGCGGTGGCCGACACCGGCTACCCGGCGATCATCCGGCCCTCGTTCACCCTGGGCGGTACCGGTGGCGGCATTGCGTACAACCGCGACGAGTTCATCGCGGTGGTGGAGCGGGGGCTGGAGCTCTCCCCGGTCGGCTCGGTGCTGGTGGAGCGCAGCATCATCGGGTGGAAGGAGTTCGAGCTGGAGGTGATGCGCGACGGCCAGGACAACGTGGTGATCGTCTGCTCCATCGAGAACATCGACCCGATGGGCGTGCACACCGGCGACTCGATCACCGTCGCCCCGGCGATGACCCTGACCGACCGCGAATACCAGCTGATGCGGGACAGCGCCATCAAGATCATCCGCGAGGTGGGCGTCGCGGCGGGCGGCTGCAACATCCAGTTTGCCGTGGACCCGGCGACCGGCGAGCAGCTGGTGATCGAGATGAATCCGCGGGTCTCGCGCTCCTCCGCCCTCGCGTCCAAGGCGACCGGCTTCCCCATCGCCCGGATCGGCGCCAAGGTGGCGGTGGGGTACAGCCTCGACGAACTGCCCAACGACATCACCAAGACCACGCCGGCCAGCTTCGAGCCGGTACTGGACTACGTGGTGGTGAAGGTCCCCCGCTTCGCCTTCGAGAAGTTCCCCACGGCCGACCCGAAGCTCGGCACCCAGATGAAGGCGGTGGGCGAGGCGATGGCCATCGGCCGCACCTTCAAGGAGGCGTTCCAGAAGGGGTTCCGCGCGCTGGAAGCGGATCGTTCCGGCTGGGAGCTGGGGCGCACACCCATCGACGACCGGCTCACCGACACCTCGCTCGAGGCGGTGAAGGCCGCGATCCGCACCCCGACCTCGGAGCGGATGTTCCAGGTGAAGCGCGCCCTCCTGATGGGCGTCACCGTGGAGGACGTGGCCGAGCGCACCGGGATCGACCCGTGGTTCCTGGACCAGATGCTGGAGCTGGTGGAGGCGGAGCGGGACTTCGCCGACCGGCGCCCCGAGGGCGCCGCCGAGGTGGACCAGCTCCGCACCATGAAGCGGTTCGGCTTCTCCGACCGGCAGCTGGCCCAGCTCCGCGGCGTGACCGAGGAGGAGATCCGGGCCTGGCGCCATGGGCTCGGCGTCCGGCCGGTCTTCAAGACGGTGGACACCTGCGCCGGCGAGTTCCCCTCCCAGACGCCGTACCTCTACTCCGCCTACGACGAAGAGAACGAGGCCCGGTCCAAGGGCGACCGCACCGTGGTCATCCTGGGGAGCGGGCCCAACCGGATCGGCCAGGGGGTCGAGTTCGACTACTGCTGCGTCCGGGCCACGCTGGCCTTCCGCGAGATGGGCTTCACCACCGTCATGGTGAACTCCAACCCGGAGACGGTGTCCACCGACTACGACATCTCGGACACGCTCTACTTCGAGCCGCTCACGCTGGAGGACGTGCTCGAGATCGTCCACGTCGAGCAGCCGCTGGGCGTCGTGGTACAGCTCGGCGGGCAGACCCCGCTCAAGCTGGCGCGGGGCCTCGAGGCGGCCGGGGTCCGGATCCTCGGCACCTCCCCGGAGGCGATCGACCTGGCGGAGGACCGCAAGCGGTTCGAGGCGCTGGCCCGCGAGCTCGGCATCACCCAGCCGCCGGCGGGCACCGCCATGTCGCTGGAGGAGGCGGTGCAGGTCGCGGGGCAGGTGGGCTACCCCTGCCTGGTCCGGCCCTCCTACGTGCTCGGCGGGCGCGGGATGGAGATCGTGTACGACGAGACCTCGCTGCGGGATTACTTCGCCCGGGCGGTGAGGGTGGCCCCGGGACGTCCGGTGCTGATCGACCGGTTCCTGGAGGACGCCTTCGAGGCCGACGTGGACGCCCTGTCCGACGGGAAGCGCACCGTGATCGGCGGGGTGATGCAGCACATCGAGGACGCCGGCATCCACTCCGGTGACTCGGCCTGCGTGCTGCCGCCCTACCTGATCACCGAAGGGCAGGTGGAGCAGATGAAGGTGCACACCCGGGCCTTCGCCGAGAAGCTCGGCGTGGTGGGGCTGATCAACGTGCAGTACGCCATCAAGGACGGGGTGGTCTACGTCCTCGAGGTGAACCCGCGCGCCTCGCGCACGGTGCCGTTCGTCTCCAAGACCACCGGGGTGCCCTTCGCCAGCATGGCCGCCGCGGTGATGGCCGGCAAGACGCTGGACGAACTGGGCCTGGAGGACAGCCTGGACCAGCCCTACGTCGCGGTGAAGGAGGCGGTCTTCCCGTTCAACAAGCTGCACGGGGTGGACCTGATCCTGGGCCCGGAGATGCGCTCCACCGGCGAGGTCATGGGAATCGCCGAGTCGTTCGGCATGGCCTACGCCAAGGCCCAGCACGCCGCCGACGGGGCGCTGCCGCTGGAGGGCGGGGTCTTCGTGACGGTGAACGACCACGACAAGGCGACGGTGCTGCCGATCGCCCGTCGGCTGCACGAGTTGGGCTTCCGCATCTACGCCACCGACGGCACCGCACGGCACCTGCGGGTCCGCGGGATCCCCGCCGAGCGGGTGCTCAAGGTGTACGAGGGCCGGCCCAACGCCATCGACCTCCTGGTGTCGGGGCAGGTGCGGCTGCTGATCAACACCCCGCTCGGGAAGCTCACCCAGCAGGATGACTACACCATCCGCGCGGCGGCGCTGGCGCACCGGGTGCCCTACACCACGACGATGTCCGCCGCCTCCGCCGCCTGCGACGCGATCATCGCGCTCAAGAGCCGGGAACGGACCGTCTGCTCGCTGCAGGAGTGGCACGCGATCGCGCGGCAGGCGCGCGGCGCGGCATGACGGACGCGCGGGACCCGGGCTTCGCCGCGGCGCTGCGGGCCCTGGTCGCGGGCGAGGTGCGGGAGGCGGAACCGCTGGCCCGCTACGCCACTTACCGGATCGGCGGCCCGGCCACGGTGCTGCTCCCGCGGACGGCGGAGGACGTGGGCCGCGCCCTGCGCCACTGCGCCGCCGCCGGGGTGCCGTGGTTCGCGCTCGGACTGGGCTCCAACCTGCTGCTGCCCGACGAGGGGATGACCGCGCTGGTCATCCGCCTCGGGAAGGGACTCGACCGGCTCGAGGCCTTCGAGGGCGGCCGGTGGCGCGCCGGCGCGGGGCTGCCCCAGCCCCTCGCCGCCCGGAAGACCGCCGAGGCCGGCTTCGCCGGGTTGCACCGGTTCGTCGGCGTGCCGGGCACGGTGGGGGGCGGCGTCTACATGAACGCCGGCTGCCATGGCGGCGAGTGGGCCGGCGTGGTGGAGTCGGCGCTGGTGGTCGACGCCAGCGGGCAGGACCGGGTGGTTCCGCGGGCGGAAATTCCCTTCGCCTACCGGCACAGCGGGCTGACGGGCCTGGTGGTCCTGGAGACGACCGTCCGCCTCGAACCGACCGATCCCGCCGCAATCGCGGCGGAGGTGGCGGAGCTCTTCCGCTGGCGCCAGGAAGGGACGCCCTTCAACCAGCCCTGCTGCGGCAGCGTGTTCAAGAACCCGGGCGGCCCCGCCTGGAAGGTGGCGGACGCGCCGCGGACTGCGGGCCAGCTGCTGGAAGCCGCCGGCCTCAAGGGCACCCGGGTGGGCGCCGCGGAGGTGTCCCCCATGCACGCCAACTATTTCGTGAACACCGGCGACGCCACCGCTGCCGACGTGCGCGGGCTGATTGCGCTGGCCCGGCGCACGGTGCGGGAGCGGTTCGGCGTGGCGCTCGAGACCGAGGTCAAGCAGGTCCTCCCCGATGGCGCCTTCCTGCCGGCCACCGACCCCGACGCCGCCTGAGCCGGTGACCCTCATGCCCCGCTGGCTGTGGCGCTCCGCCGCCGTCACCCTCGCGCTGGCCTCCAGTGCCGCGGCCCTGACCGGACAGCTGGCGGACTCCGCGGGCGTGGCCCGGGCCGAGGTACGCGCCGCGAATCTCGCGCTGCGGGAAGGAGACAGCGCGACCGCACTCAGCCGCCTGGACCATGCCCGGCGGGCGTGGCCGGCCCAGCCGGCCTACACGCTCTGGTACGCCAACCTCGCCGCGGCCATGCGTCAGGCCGACGCCGCGTTCGGTGCCCTGCGGCATCTTGTGGCCCTGGGCGGCACCTGGTCCGAGCGTGATGGCGTCGCCCGGTTCCTCGGCGGCGACCCGCGCTACGCCGACGCATGGGCGGCAATGCAGCGCGCGACGGGCCCGCTGGTGCGCAGCACGGTGCTCGCCACCCTCCCCGACAGCCAGCAGCACCCGGAAGGGCTGGCGTGGGATGGTGCTGGGCGGCGCTGGCTGGTCTCGAGCATCCGGGAACGCCGGATCGTTGCCGTGGACGCCGCCGGCGGAGTGACCGAGTTCGTGCCGCCCGGGCGCGACAGCCTCGATGCGGTGTTCGGACTGGCGGTGGACTCGGCGCGGGGCATCCTCTGGGCGGCCACCAGCGCCATCCCCAACCAGCTCGGTTACACCCCCGCGATCGCCGGGCGGGGCGCGCTGTTCGCGTTCCGCCTCGCGGACGGGGCCCTGCTCCAGCGGGTCGTCGCCCCCGTGGCCGAGGGCGGGCATGTCCTCGGGGACCTCACCCTCGCGCCGGACGGGACGGTGTACGTCTCCGACAGCCGCCAGCCGGTGGTCTACCGGCTGCGGCCGGGCGGGGCGCGGCTGGAGGTCCTCGTGGCGGGCGCGCCGGACTTCCGCAGCCTGCAGGGGCTGGCCCTGAGCGAGGATGGCACCTCGCTGTACCTGGCCGACTGGTCCCACGGTCTGCTGCGGGTCTCGCTGGCCGACGGCGCGGTGCATCCGGTGCCGCTCGAGGGGCCGGGGACCCTGCTCGGGATCGACGGCCTGCTGCGCGTGGGTCCGGGTACGCTCCTCGGCGTGCAGAACGGCCTCACCCCGCCGCGCATCGTCGAGCTCACGCTGGATCCCACCGGGACCCGGGTGTCGGCCCTGGCCGTGGCCGATCGCCACCTGCCGCTGGCCAGCGAACCGACGCTCCTTGCGCGGGGCGACGGGGTGGCAGCCTACGTCGCCAACAGCCCCTGGTCCACCTACGACGATGACGGCGTGGTGCTGGCGGGGGCGCCGTGGCCGCGCCCGGTGCTCCTCGCGCTGCCGCTCCCGACGCCGTAGCCGGGCCGCCGGCTCCGCCTATCTTTCGCGCCTACCCAACCGGGGACTCCGCACCATGCCGGACTACTTCGTCCACGAATCGAGCTACATCGACGACGGCGCGCAGATCGGCGCCGGCTCGAAGATCTGGCATTTCTGCCACGTGATGCCGGGTGCCGTCATCGGCGAGCGCTGCAACCTGGGCCAGAACGTGGTGGTGATGTCCGGGGTGCGGCTGGGGACCAACGTGAAGGTGCAGAACAACGTGTCGCTCTACGAGGGGGTGGTTCTCGAGGACGACGTGTTCTGCGGGCCGAGTTGCGTGTTCACCAACGTCACCAACCCGCGCAGCCACGTCTCCCGGAAGCACGAGTACCGGCAGACCCTGGTGCGGCGCGGCGTCTCCATCGGGGCCAATGCGACCATCGTCTGCGGGGTCACCCTGGGCGAGTTTGCCTTCGTAGGGGCGGGGGCGGTGGTGACCAGCGACGTCCCGGCCCATGCCCTCATGGTCGGGGTGCCGGCCCGGCGTGTCGGCTGGATGTGTCAGTGCGGGGAGCGGTTGCACCTGCGCGACAGGGCCGCCACGTGCGGGGCCTGTGGTGCCAGCTATCGTGAAGACCAGGGCGGACTTACGATGATTGACCCGCCCCGCGTCGCGGGCTAGACTTCGGCCGTTTCTGGCCCCGGTTTTGCTCCCCTCCGGGCGCCTGTTGGCCGGGGATCTGCCGCCGGCCCGCCCCCGATTCCGGAGTCCTGCGTGAACGTGCCGCTGCTCGACCTCGTCGCCCAGTACCAGGCGATCAAGGACGATGTCCTGCCCCTGCTCATGGGCGTGGTGGAGCGCCAGCAGTTCATCCTGGGGCCGGAGGTGGGGCAGCTGGAGGAGCGGCTGGCCGCGCTCTCGGCCGCGCGCTTCGGGATCGGCTGCGCCAGCGGCACCGACGCCCTGCTGCTCGCCCTCCGCACCCTGGACCTCCAGCCGGGCGACGAGGTCATCTGCCCGGCATTCACCTTCTTCGCCACCGCGGGCACGATCCACAACACCGGCGGGACGCCGGTGTTCGTGGACATCGAGCCCGGCAGCTTCAACATGGCGCCGGCCGCCGTCGAGGCGGCGATCACCCCGCGCACCCGGGCGATCGTCGCGGTGCACCTCTTCGGCCAGATGGCCGACATGGGGGCGCTTGCGGCGCTGGCGGGCCGCCACGGGCTTGCCCTCATCGAGGATGCCGCGCAGGCCATCGGCGCCCGCCGCCGGGTGGACGGCACCTGGCGGATGGCCGGGGAGCTGGGCTACGTCGGGGCGTTCTCGTTCTTTCCGAGCAAGAACCTGGGCGGCTGGGGCGACGGGGGCATGCTGGTCACCCAGGACGAGGCGCTGGCCGGGCGGCTGCGGCGCCTGCGCACCCACGGCGGCGCCAAGCAGTACCACCACGACGAGGTGGGCTACAACAGCCGGCTCGACACCCTCCAGGCGGCGGTGCTGCTGGGCAAGCTGCCGCACCTGGCCGGATGGAGCGCGGCGCGGCGGGCGCGGGCCGAGCGGTACACCGCCCAGTTCGCCGGGGTGTCCGGCGTGCGGCCGCCGGTCACCGACCCGGCCAACGAGCACATCTTCCACCAGTACACCCTGCGGGCCGAGCGACGGGACGCGCTGGTCGCGCACCTGAAGGCGCGTGGCATCGGCTGCGCGGTCTATTACCCGCTGCCGCTGCACCTGCAACCGTGCTTCGCCCCGCTGGGCTACCGGCCGGGCCGCCTGCCGGCCACGGAGGCGGCGATGGCCGAAGTGGTCTCACTCCCGATCTACCCGGAGCTGACCGACGCCCAGCAGGACGCGGTGGTGCAGGCGGTGGCGGACTTCTACCGGTAGGCGCGGACAACACACTTTCCTTGCGCGTGGAGGCGGGGACATGAAAGTCGCGGTGGTCGGGAGCGGGTACGTCGGGCTGGTGACGGGCGCGTGCCTGGCCGAGACCGGCAACGAGGTCGTCTGCGCGGACATCGACGCGCGGAAGATCGAGCGGCTCAAGCAGAACGACATCCCGATCTACGAGCCGGGGCTGGAGGAGCTGGTCCGCCGCAACCAGGCGGAGCAGCGGCTCAGCTTCACCACCGACGTGGGCGGCGCGGTGGCGCAGGCGCGCGTGGTGTTCATCGCGGTGGGCACGCCCCCGGGCGAGGACGGCTCCGCCGACCTGCAGCACGTGCTGGCCGTGGCCCGGACGGTGGGCAAGCACCTGAACGGGCCCAAGGTCGTGGTCACCAAGTCCACCGTGCCGGTGGGCACGGCGGAGAAGGTGCGCGCCGCGGTGCGGAGCGAGACCAGGGGCGAGTTCTACGTCTGTTCCAACCCCGAGTTCCTCAAGGAAGGGGCGGCGATCGACGACTTCATGAAGCCGGACCGGATCGTTGTGGGGGTGGACCACGAGGCCGCCCGGGAGATCATGGCCGAGCTGTACGAGCCCTTCGTGCGCACCGGCAACCCGGTCCTCTTCATGGACATCCCGTCGGCGGAGGTGACCAAGTACGCCGCCAACGCCATGCTGGCCACGCGCATCTCCTTCATGAACCAGGTCGCCATGTTCTGCGAGCGGGTCGGCGCCGACGTCAATCACGTGCGGAAGGGCATCGGCACCGACAAGCGGATCGGGCCGGCGTTCCTCTTTCCCGGTCCGGGGTACGGCGGCAGCTGCTTCCCCAAGGACGTGAAGGCGCTGATCAAGACCGGGATGGAGGTGGGGCTCGAGTTCCAGGTGCTCGATGCGGTGGAGCGGGTGAACGAGCTGCAGAAGCGGGTGCTGCTCACCAAGCTCACCGCCGCGCTGGGTGGCGCGCTCACGGGGAAGACGGTGGCGCTCTGGGGCCTCGCGTTCAAGGCGGAGACCGATGACATGCGCGAGAGCCCGTCCATCCCGCTGGTCGAGGGGCTGCTGGCCGGGGGCGCGCGGGTGCAGGCCCACGACCCGAAGGCCATGGAGACCGCGCGCGAGGTCTTCGGCGACCGGGTGATGTACGCGGCCGATCCGTACAGCGCCGCCCACGGCGCCGACGCGCTGGCGATCGTCACCGAGTGGCTGGTCTACCGCAACCCCGACTTCGACCGGATCAAGTCACTTCTCCGCCAGCCGGTGGTGGTGGACGGCCGCAACCTGTACGACCCCGCCCGCATGCGCGGGATGGGCTTCACCTACCACGGGATCGGGCGGACCGTCGCATGAGAGTGCTCATCACCGGCGCGGCCGGGTTCCTCGGCTCGCACCTGACCGACCGGTTCCTCGCCGAGGGCCACGAGGTGATCGGGATGGACAACCTGATCACCGGCGCGAAGGAGAACGTGGCCCACCTCGAGGGGAACCCGCGGTTCCGGCTCGAGCTGCACGACGTGAGCAAGTACATCCAGGTGGACGGCCCGCTCGACGGGGTGCTGCACTTCGCCTCGCCCGCGAGCCCGATCGACTACCTCGAGCTGCCGATCCAGACCCTCAAGGTGGGCTCGCTCGGGACCCACAACGCCCTGGGCCTCGCCAAGGCCAAGGGGGCCCGGTTCTTCCTCGCCTCCACGTCGGAGGTCTACGGCGACCCGCAGGTCCACCCCCAGCCGGAGAGCTACTGGGGCCACGTGAACCCGGTCGGCCCGCGCGGGGTCTACGACGAGGCCAAGCGGTTCGCCGAGGCCATGACCATGGCCTACCACCGGTACCACGGCATCGACACCCGGATCATCCGCATCTTCAACACCTATGGCCCGCGGATGCGCGCCCGCGACGGGCGGGTGGTCTCCAACTTCGTGGTGCAGGCGCTCAAGGGCGAGCCGCTCACGGTGTACGGCGAGGGCCAGCAGACCCGCTCCTTCTGCTACGTGGCGGACGAGGTGGACGGCATCTACCGGCTCTTCATGAGCGACCACACCGACCCGACCAACATCGGCAACCCGCACGAGTTCACGGTGCGGCAGCTGGCGGAGAAGGTGCTGGCGCTCACGGGGTCGTCCTCGACGATCGAGCGCCGGCCGCTGCCGACCGATGACCCGAAGGTGCGCCAGCCCGACATCACCAAGGCCCGCACCCTGCTCGGCTGGGAGCCGAAGGTCTCGCTCGAGGAAGGCCTCCGGCACACGATCGCCTACTTCCGCGACCAGCTCGGCCGATGACCCGCGTCCTCCTCACGGGGGCCGCCGGGTTCATCGGCTCCCACCTCGCGGAGCACCTCCTCCGCCGGGGGGACGAGGTCGTCGGGCTCGACAACTTCGACCCGTTCTACCCCCGGGCGGTGAAGGAGCGGAACCTCGCGACCGCCCTGGCCCAGCCCCGGTTCCGGTTCCACGAGATGGACCTGCTGGACCCGGCGGCGCTGGCGGGGCTGCTCACGCCGGAGACGGTGATCGTTCACCTCGCCGCCAAGGCGGGGGTGCGGCCGTCCCTCGAGGATCCGGCGGGTTACCTCCGCGCCAACGTGGTCGGCACCCAGGCCCTGGTGGACGCGGCGCGCACGGCCGGGGTCACCCGCTTCGTGTTCGGGTCCTCCTCCTCGGTGTACGGGGACGACACCCCCGCGCCCTTCCGGGAGGATGCCGCCGCCGTCCACCCCATCAGCCCCTACGCCGCCACCAAGCGCGCCGGGGAGCTGCTGCTCGAGGCGCTGGCACCCTACGCCGGCCTGCGGGTCGCGTCGCTTCGCTTCTTCACCGTGTACGGCCCCCGCCAGCGGCCGGACCTCGCCATCCACAAGTTCACCGGCCGCATGGTCCGGGGCGAGCCGATCACGATGTTCGGGGAGGGGACGGAAGCCCGGGACTACACCTATATTGATGACATCGTGGCCGGGGTCCTGGCCGCGATCGAGTGGACGGCGACGGCCCCCGCCGGGGTGGAGGCCTTCAATCTCGGCGGCAATGAGGCGGTCCCCCTCCGGCGGATGATCGACACCATCGCCGAGGCGGTGGGGGTGACCCCGCGAATCGAGCGGGCCCCCCGGCAGCCGGGCGACGTCCGCCTCACCGCCGCCGACCTCGAGAAGTCCGCGCGGGTGCTGGGGTACCAGCCCCGCACCCCGTTCCCCGAGGGCATCCGCCGCTTCGTCGCCTGGTACCGGGAGACCCATGCGCGTCAGTGACGAACCGCTGATCAACCAGGCCCGCGAGCGCTTCGCGCTGCAGGACTACTACGGCGCGGTGCACCTGCTGCAGGGCATCGTGGATTCGGGCCGGAGCTTCGCCGACTGCTACCACCTGCTGGGGCTGTGCTATGCCATGCTGGGCCAGCCGCAGAAGGCACTGGAGCACTTCGGCAGCGCCCTGGAGCTGAACCCCCGGTATATCGAGGCCCACATCCACCGGGGGATTCTGCTCAACGACCTGGGCCGGACCGTCGAGGCGGAGGAGGCCTTCCGTCACGCCGCTGACCACAACGAGAAGCTGCCCTCGGGGTTCCCGGCCCACGTGGCCGCGAACCTGGCCAACCACCACGCGCTGCTCGCGGCGGCGTATGCCGAGTCGGGGGCGCTGCCCCAGGCCATCGAGCAGTACCGGGCCGCCGTGGCGC
>CAZYIV010000058.1:0-24563 GCA_964647615.1 uncultured Gemmatimonadaceae bacterium
CCCAGCACCTCCTCCACGTCCACCACCCCCACCAGCGCGTCCAGCGCCCGCACCGCCCCCTGCACGTGATGCGCCGCCAATACCGCCTCGCCGCCCGGCGCGAGCTGCTCCGCGGCCGCCGCCAGGGCCGCCCGCGCCTCGGTGAGCGCGGTGCGGTGCCGCTCGCGGGTGAGCGCCGGCTCCAGGTCCGCAAAGCCCGCCCCGGTCCGGAACAGCCGCTCCACCACCGCCCGCCGGAGCTCCGCCAGCCCCGCGCCGCTCACCGCCGAGACCGGCAGCGCGCCGGGCGGCGCCGCGCCGTCCACCAGATCCGCCTTGGTCCGCACCACCAGGTGCGGCAGCCCCTCGAACCGCGGCGGTTCCGCGTGATCGGCGCAGACCAGCACCAGGTCCGCGCCCTCGAGATAGCGCCGGCTCATCGCCTGGCCCAGCGCATCCAGCCGATCCGTCGTCTCCGCCAGCCCCGCGGTGTCCACCAGCCGGATGGGCCAGCCGAGGAACTCGGCGTGGGCCTCGACGGCGTCGCGCGTGGTGCCGGGGATCTCGGTGACCAGCGCCCGTTCGGTGCCGAGCAGCGCGTTGAACAGCGAGGACTTCCCCGCGTTGGGGGCGCCGGCCAGCACCACCAGGGCGCCGCGGCGCACCCGCTCCGCCACCGGCGCCGCGGCGAGCAGCCGGTCGATCTCCGCCAGCGCCGTGGCGCGCGCCGCCTCGATCCGCGCGCGGGGCACCGGCCCCTCGTCCTCCTCGGGGAAGTCCACCTCGTAGGCCAGCAGCGCCAGCAGCTCCACCAGCCCGCTCCGGAGCGCGGCGATCCGGCGCGAGAGCCCGCCCTCGAGCTGCACCAGCGCGGCGCGTGCCTGGGCCGGCGCCTCTGCGTCCACCAGGTCGCCGATCGCCTCGGCCTGGAGCAGGTCGAGCTTGCCGTTCTGGACCGCACGGCGGGTGAATTCGCCGGGATGCGCGGGGCGGGCGCCGGCGGCCTCGATGGCCGCCACCAGCCGCGCCGGTACGGCGAGCCCGCCGTGGCACTGGAACTCGACCACGTCTTCGCCGGTCTCGGAGCGGGGGCCCTGGAATACGAGGTAGATGCCGCGGTCGATCAGCCCGCCGTCGGCGTCGCGGAAGGAGGCGTAGCGGGCGAGGCGGGGCGGGTCGGCCTGGAAGGTGGGGATGACCTTCGCCGCCACCGCAAACGAACCCCGCCCGGAGAGCCGGACCACGGCAAGCGCGGACCGTCCGGGCGGGGTGGCAAGGGCGACGATGGGGTCGTCGAGCATGGCGGAACTACGTGCTCACCCCGCGCGCCTTCATCCGTTCCTTGGCGAGGTACCACTGCTGCGGGATGCTGACCAGGTTCTGCACCGCGTAGTACAGGTTGAGCCCGCTGGCGAAGTTGACGAACATCACCGTCATCATCACCGGCAGGAAGTAGAGCATCATCTTCGACTGCGGGTTGGGCGGCATCCCCATCATGCCGACCTTGTTCACCGCGAACATCGAGAGCCCCATCACCACCGGGATGATGAAGAGCGGGTCCTTGAGCGAGAGGTCGGGCAGCCACAGGAACGGCTGGCCCCGGAGCTCGATCGAGTTCTGCAGCACGAAGAACAGCGCCAGCAGCACCGGCCAGGGCAGCAGCATCGGCCAGCAGCCGCTCAGCGGGTTGACCCCCTCGCGCTTGTACAGCTCCATCACCCGCTTCTGCATCTGCGCCGGGTCGTCCTTGTACTTGTCCTGGATCTTCTGCATCTCGGGCTGCAGCGCCTGCATCCGGATGCTCGCCCGCATGCCCTTCTGGTTGAGCGGCCAGAGGATGATCCGGATCAGCACCCCGAACAGCACCAGCACCAGGCCCCACGCCAGGCCCAGGTGGTCGTGGATCCAGACCAGCAGCCAGCGGGCGCCGACCGCGATCGGCCGGATCATGGTGCGGAAGCCGGGCCAGCCGTACGGGTTGATGTCGTAGAAGTCGTGCCCGATCGCCTTGAGGCGGGGGTACTCCATCGGGCCGAGGTACAGCCGGTAGCGGAAGTCGCCGTCGGCCTTGAGCGGCAGCGAGAAGGTGACTTCCGCCCGCTCCACCTTGGGCCGGTCGGTGTGGGCCACCGCGGTGGCGCCGCTCAGCTGCGGGCCGCTGGTGTCCACCGCGAGCACCGCGCCGACGAAGTACTTGGCCTTGACCGCGGCCCACTCGAGCGGGCCCTCGACGGTCTTCCGCTGGCCCGGGTCGAGGCTCTTGAACTTGAGCAGCTTCGATTCGTCGGTCTTGGTGACCAGGCCGAACTCGTAGTAGTTCCCCGCGCTGTCGGCTTCGGTCTGGCGGAAGCCGCTGCCCATGTCGATCAGCAGGTAGCCGCCGGCGGGGCCCAGCCCGCTCACCCGGCCCGTCACGCCCACCTGGTAGTCGCCGGCGGTGAAGCTGTAGGTCAGGTCCACCCGCGCCTGCCCCCGGCTCGCGCTCAGGGAGACGGTCTCGGGGCCGCCGCCCGCGGCCAGGGTGCGCTCCCCGGTGCCGCCGCTCACCGCAAAGTCCCAGGTCGCCAGCGACAGCGTGTCGGACCCGACCAGCAGCGCCAGCTGGTGCAGCGGCGAGCCGAGCAGCTGCGCCGGATCGCCCTTGTCGGCGGGATCGAGCGCGTCGTACTTGAGCATCGTCGCCCGGACGATGGCGCCGCCGCGGGTGGAGATGGCGTAGCGGTAGAGCGGGCTGCTCACCACCACCGTGTCGGCGGGCGCGGCCAGCGGGGTGGGGACACCGTTCGGTGCTTCCACCACGCCCACCGGGCCGAAGGCGCTGTCGCGCCCGAGCACGCGGCTGCCGGTGTCGGTGGCGGCCTGGGTGGAATCGGCGGCGGCCACCGGCTTGGCCGGCGCCTTGAGGAAGAACGTCGGTGCCAGGGCGATGATCATCATCAGCCCGATGGCCCAGATGACGCGACGGTCCATGGAGGGTCTAGGAGTCGAGGTCAGGGAACCGGATCATGCCCGCCCGGGTGCCAGGGGTGGCAGCGGACGAGACGGCGGGCGCCGAGCCAGGTGCCCTTGAGGGCGCCGTAGCGTTCCACCGCTTCGAGTGTGTACGCCGAGCAGCTGGGTTCGAAGCGGCAGCTGGGCGGCAGTCCCGGCGAGATGAACGTCTGGTAGAACCGGATCAGCAGTACGCAGAGCCAGGTGAGTGGTGCCAGCACCCAGCCCCAGGGGCTCGCGGGGCGGGGGAAGATGCGGAGGATGCGCGGCGGCGCCGGCCGGGGCCGGTCCGGGGCGTCGCCGGCGGGGAGCACCGGGTCCGCGATGCGCGTCATGACTGCAAGGCTCCAGCCCACGCCAGCAACTCCGTCCTGAGCGTCTGGAAGGGGGCGTCGTACGCCTCCTTCCGGGCCCGGATCAGGAGGTCCCGCGCCCCCTGGAGGGGCTGGACCTCACGGCGCCATAGCTCCTGCAGGCGCCGCCGCAAACGATTGCGGGCCACCGCGGTGGACTGGAACCGGGGAACGATCAGTCCCATCCGTGGGTGGCCCGCTAAGTTGTCCGACCAGATGAACTCCAAGAGCCGCGCCCGCCGCCGCCGGCCCTCCGCCAGGACCCGGAGCCGTTCGGCCCGGCCTGCGAGGCGGCTGGCGCGCGGGCGCCGCTCGCCTGGCGTCAGCGGCTCCCGTCTTTGGAGCCGATGCTGACGACCAGCTGCTTCCGCCCCTTCTTGCGCCGGCGGGACAGCGTCGCGCGGCCCCACCGGGTGGCCATCCGGGCCCGGAAACCGTGCTTGGCAACCCGGCGCTTGTTGCGCGGGCGATACGACGGATTCATCGAAATATCCCCTCAAATGAGCCCGCAAACCTAGCCAGGACACCCCCCTCGGGTCAAGGTTGACTTTTCCACATCCGGCCCGTACGTTCGGCCACCCTTGCGAACACCCCACCCGTCCTGAGTGGCATGCCGCAGTCCGCCAAAGACATCTGGAAGCGCGTTCTCGACGAGGCCGGGCAGAAGCTGCCCGACAAGGTCGTGCGCGCCTGGCTGGAACCGACGGAGGCCGTCGCCCTCGAGGACGACCGCCTGGTCGTGGCCGTGCCCGACGAGTTCGCCGCCAAGTGGAACGAGACCAACCATGGCGCCCTGCTGTCCCGGCTCGCGGAGTCGGTGGCGGGGAAGCCGGTGACGGTCACCTTCCGGGTCCAGGAGGACCGCCAGCGGCGCCCGCAGATGGACTTCTTCGTGAGTCCGCCGGCGCCCGGCATGGCCGCGCCGGCCACCAATCCGAGCAACCAGCCGCTCAACGACCGGTACAGCTTCGACACCTTCGTCATCGGCAAGTCGAACCAGCTGGCCGCCGCCGCCGCCCACGCGGCGGTCGAGGCCCCCGGCAAGACCTACAACCCCCTCTTCATCTACGGCGCCACCGGGCTGGGGAAGACCCACCTGATGCAGGCGATCGCCCACGCGATCCTGCGCCGCGCCGCCGGCACCCGGGTGCTCTACGTGAGCGCCGAGCAGTTCATCAACGAGGTGATCGAGGGGATCTCCCGCCGCACCATGCCGGAGCTGCGCAAGCGCTACCGGCAGGACATCGACCTGTTCCTGGTGGACGACGTGCACTTCCTGGAGGGCAAGGAAGCCACCCAGGAGGAGTTCTTCCACACCTTCAACGCCCTGTACGAGGCGGGGAAGCAGATCGTCCTGACCTCCGACCGGCCGCCCAAGGAGATCCCCGGCCTCGAGGCCCGGCTGGTGAGCCGGTTCGAATGGGGGATGGTGGCCGACATCGGCCAGCCGGACCTGGAGCACCGGATCGCGATCCTGCGCAAGAAGCAGGAGCAGGACCACCTCGAGATGACCATCCCGGACGACGTGCTGCGGTTCATCGCCGAGCACGTCCGGTCCAACGTGCGGGAGCTCGAGGGCTGCATCATCAAGCTGCTGCTGTTCGCCTCCCTGAAGCACCGGGAGGTGTCGATCGAGCTGGCCCGCGAGGCCCTGGCCGACAAGATCCGGCCCGGGGAAGACCTGTCGGCCACCCCGAAGACCCTGCCCACCATCGACCGGATCCAGGATGTCGTGGCCCGGCGTTGGGGGGTGACGGCGGAGCAGCTCCGCTCCAAGGCCCGGATCAAGACCCTGGTGGTGCCACGCCAGATCGCGATGTACCTGGCCCGCGACATCCTCCAGATGCAGCTGATCGAGATCGGGCAGGCGTTCGGCGGACGTGACCATTCCACGGTGATCCACAGCGTGGACAAGGTCCAGCGGCAGATGGCGCGGGACCGCAGCTTCCGCGACCGGATCGACAGCGCCCGCGCGGAGCTGATTGCACAGTAGTTCTCCACGCCGGTTGTGGGTTGTGTTGGACGGCGGGGGAACCCGCCCGGTTGTCCCGAGCCCATCCCCGGGCCTCCACAGCCGGTCCACAGTGCCGAAGTGGCTCAACCGCCGTTGCAGCGTGCAGTTGGACGGGGTGTTCACATATCCCCATCCCCTACTGCTACGACTAGTTTAGATAAAGAGAGAACTAGTAGTCTTTCTTGCACGCCGAGGAACGGGATGAAGTTCACGATCACACGGGAGCAGTTCCAGGAAGGACTGCAGGCGGTCACCGCCTCGATTCCCACCAAGACCACACTCCCCGTGCTCTCGAACGTGCTGCTCGAGGCCACGGGCGAGGGGCTCCGGCTGTCGGGAACCGACCTGGACATCGCGGTGAGCACCACGGTGCCGGCCTCGGTGGACCAGGAGGGCGCGATCACCCTCCCGGCCAAGAAACTCTCCGACATCGTCCGCGAGCTGCCCAGCGCCGCCATCCGGCTCACCAGCTCCGGCGAGCAGCGGGCCACCATCGAGTGCGGCCGCTCCAAGTTCCGCCTGCTCGGCCTGCCGCGGGAGGAATTCCCCGCCTTCCCGTCGGTGAAGTTCGACGCCGCCTGGCGCTCCAAGGCCGGGGACGTGCAGAAGCTGGTCTCCCACGTGGCCTTCGCGGCCAGCACCGAGGAGAGCCGGCCGATCCTGAACGGCGTGCTGTGGGAGCTCCGGCCGGAGCGGATGCGCATGGTGGCGACCAACGGCCACCGGCTGGCGCGGATGGACGTGCCGGTCACCGCCGGCATCGGCAAGGGTCAGGCCGACCTGATCATCCCGCCCAAGGCGCTGGACCAGATCCGCCGCCTCTTCGGCGACCAGGACGAGCTGGAGATCGCCAAGAGCGACAACCACCTCGGCTTCCGCTCCGCGACCACGCAGGTCTTCACCCGGCTCATCGAGGGGCCGTACCCCAACTACGAGCAGGTCATCCCCCGGGAGAACGACAAGCACATGACCGCCGACAAGGCGGCGCTGTCGTCGGCCCTCAAGCGGATGAGCATCGTCGCCAGCGACCAGACCCACCGGATCCGGATGGGCCTGGCCAACGGCTCCTGCAAGCTCTCGGTGCAGACGCCGGACCTCGGCGAGGCGCAGGAGGAGCTCTCGGTCGGCTACGAGGGCGAGACCATGGAGATCGGCTTCAACGCCGCCTACCTGCTCGAGATCATGAAGTACATGCCCACCGACGAGGTGCGCATGACCTTCAAGGGCCCCGAGCGGGCGGCCACCTGCGAGCCGGTCGGCTGGAACGACCCCGCGGCGTACCTGACCCTGGTGATGCCGCTCCGCCTGGTGGACTAGAGCCCCGTCTCCCGCGACCGAGCCCCCTTCAGGAGCGCGCAAGCGCGACTCGGGGGCGAGGAAGCCCTTCAGGGTCTCCCGCCTCCCCTCCCCATGCCCCGATCTCCCCGCCAGAAACAGAAGCCCATTCACGTCATCGGCGTCCCGATGGACCTCGGGTCCGGGCGCCGCGGCGTGGACATGGGCCCGTCTGCGATCCGCATTGCGGGGCTCGGCCCCCGGCTCCAGGAGCTGGGCCGGGAGGTCGTGGACCACGGCGACCTCGACATCCGGATCATGGAGGAGATGCGGGTGGGCGATCCGCGCGCCCGCTACCTCGCCGAGATCGTGCAGGCCAACCGGAAGCTGGCGGAACAGGTACAGCGGGTGCTGGGCCGGGGCGGCTTCCCGCTGGTGCTCGGCGGCGACCACTCGATCGCGGTGGGCACCATCGCCGGCGCCGCGGCGCACGCCCGCACCAGGGGGAAGAAGGTCGGTGTGCTGTGGGTGGATGCCCACAGCGACATCAACACCCCCGCCACCTCTCCCTCCGGCAACGTCCACGGGATGCCGCTCGCGGCGCTGCTGGGTCTCGGGCCGGCGGCACTGGGCGCCATCGGCGGGCGCGGGCGCAAGCTCGAGCCGGGCAACGTGGCGCTGGTGGGTCTCCGCAGCGTGGACGACGGTGAGCGCGAGCACCTGCGCGAGCTCGGCGTCCACACCTACACCATGGCCGACATCGACCGCCACGGGCTCCACATCGTGCTGGAGAAGGCGCTGGGTGAGGTCACGAAGCACACCGACTTCCTCCACGTCAGCTTCGACCTCGACGCGGCGGATCCGGCGGTCGCGCCGGGCGTCGGCACGCCGGTGCGCGGCGGCCTCAACTACCGCGAGGCCCACCTGGTCATGGAGTCGGTCGCCGATACCGGCCGGCTCACCTCGCTGGAACTGGTCGAGGTGAACCCGATCCTCGACGACCGCAATCGCTCCGCCGATTTCGCGGTGGAGCTGGTCCTCTCCGCGTTCGGCAAGCAGATCCTCTAGCCGGGAGTCCCGCCGTGGACCTCCAGAACAACCCGCCTCCCCTGGTGCGCCGCGCCGTGGGGCTCGGCATCATGGCCGCCAGCGCGTGGATGACCAGCCTCGCCTGGACCCAGGCCCGGCGCGACGGCCAGTTCAGCCTGGCGGGGGCGCTGCTGGGCCCGGCGTTCGCGATGGTGGGGCTCGGCCTGGTGCTCTTCAAGGGCTACCGGCAGGAGCGGCTGGAGCGGGGCGAGGACATCTCGCAGCTGCAGGGGATGGACCTGCTCACGCCGCGATGGAAGGGCGTGCTGGCCGCCGCCGGGCTGGCGGCCCTCGCCAACTTCGCCCTGCTCAAGGGCTGGCTCTGATGCGGGAGGTCATCCGCGGCGCCACGGTGCGGCGGATGCCGTTCCTGCTGGCGGGCGCGGTCTTCGCGGCGGTGGGCCTGGGGATGATCGCGAAGGGGCTCACCGGGCCGGGCACGGTGCCGCTGGTGCTCGGCGGGATCCTGGTGCTGCTCGGTGGCCGGCCGGCGGCCGAGGGGGAGGAGCGGCTGGTGCTGGACGACCACGGCCTCACCGACCTCAAGCTGCAGGTGGGGCCGGTACCGTGGACCGAGATCCGCGGGGCCACGGTGGTGCCGCTCGGCACCCACTTCACGATGATCGCGCTGGACCTGACCGACCCGGCGCGGTACGCGGAGGTGAAGACCCTCGATGCCGGCCGGCTGCGTGAGCTCGCGGCGAAGCTCGACTTCACCCTGCCGGAGGTGTTCCTGTACGGCTCCGGCCTGGCGCAGAGCCCGCAGGAGGTGGTCGAGGAGATCAACCGCCGGGCGCGCGCGCCGCGATGAACGCCGTCACCCGGTCCATCACGCCGGTGTCGCGCATGATCGCGTGGTGCCCCAGTCCCTCCGTCCGCACGAATTCCGCTCCCGGCCACGCCTCCGCGATCGCCTTGCCGTAGCGCATGGGCACGTCGGCGTCGTCCCGGTCGTGGATGACCAGCGCTGGCGTGGTGAGCTCCCGGACCAGGTGGGGCACGTACAGCTCGCCGTAGCGCAGCTTGAGCCGCCGCTCGAGGTTGGTGCGGAGCCGCTCCCGCGCCTTGGGCGGCAGCGCCACATGGTCGGCGAACTGGTCGAAGAATTCCGGCGGCGCGGCGAACGGCGCGATCAGCGCCGCGCGCTCGAGCCGGAGCCCCCGCGCCAGCGCCACCCCAATCGCCCCGCCCCCCAGCGAATGGCCCACCGCCGCGTACAGCGGCCCCAGCCGTTCCGCCACCTCGAGCAGCGCCGCGGCGTACTCCGGCAGGCTGGTGTGCTGCCCCGGCGAGCGGCCGTGCGCGGGGCCGTCATAGGCCACCGCGCTGAACCCCGCCGCCACCAGCCGGGGCGCCAGCACCCGGAAGCGCGCGGCACGGCTGGCCCAGCCGTGGACCAGCAGGACCGTCGGCCCCTGCCCCCAGCGCCAGGCCGCGAGCTCTCCCACCGAGATCGGGATGGTGAACGGCAGGCCGGTCGCGAGGAACTCATCCTCGTGCGCCCGCGCCTCGGCGCGCGGCGGGTGGGTGAAGAGCTTCTCCGCCAGGCGGGCGGCGCGCTCCGGCGCCACCCGCCCCAGGGTCCGCATCGCGGTGCGCACGGTGAAGAGCTGCAGTCGCTTCCGCATCAGGGAATGATCGTACTGTCGGCCGGCGACGGGGAGGGCGCGGGCAGGGTGTCCACCACGGTGTCGAGCGGCGGGCCCTCCGGGGTCACCGGCACCTCGGGGACCGGCGCCAGCACCGAATCGGGGGCCGGCGTGGCCTCATCCTCCGGCTCCTGCTGTGGCACCTCCACCCATTCGCCCCGCATCCGGCGCAGGATCAGGTCCTGGCGCCAGCGCATCCGGCCGGGGCGGTACCCCGGATTGGAGGAGCGGGGGAACGGCAGCGTGCCGGCGAGGGCCGCGGCCTGCTCCCGGCTGAGCCGGCGGGCGTCGCGGTGGAAGTACGCCTGGCTCGCCGCCTCCGCGCCCCAGATGCCGGGGCCGAGCTCCACCACGTTGAGGTAGAGCTCCATGATGCGGTCCTTCCCCAGCGCCCGCTCCAGCCGCCACGCGGTGACCGCCTCCTTCACCTTGCGCAGCGGGTTCCGCGAGGGGGAGAGGTAGAGGTTCTTGGCCAGCTGCTGGGTGATGGTGCTGGCGCCGCGGAGCTTGTCCCGCCGGCTCCATGCGCGCGGCAGCAGGGCGAGGAGCGCCGCGCGATCCCGCCGGTCGCGCCACGACAGCGCCGGCCGCTGGTAGCCCAGGGCCCGGGCCAGCGCCAGGAAGTCGATCCCGTCGTGGGTGCGGAAGTTGTTGTCCTCGCCGATGATCGCGGCGTCGGCGAGGGCGGGGGCGATGGAGTCGAGCGGGACGGGCCGGTAACGGAAGGGCACGCTGTCGCCGGCGTGCAGCGCCATGAAGGCGGTGCGGCGGGGCCAGTGGGTGCGGTACCACGCCGGCGGCGGCCACACCGCGAGCAGCCAGCCGGCGCCGCCGCCCGCGAGTGCCAGCGCCACGAGCAGCACGCGGCGCATGGCGGGCGTCAGGGAAGCAGCGTGAAGCGCAGGACGGAGACCTCCCGCGCCGGCACCGACTGCCCCACCGAGGGCAGCGTCACGACCACGTCGGTGGTCCGCTGGCCGCTGACCCACGCCACCCGGCCGTCGCCCAGCAGCCCGAAGGCCAGCGTGTCGGTCCCGGTGGCGCGGACCTCCATCGGCTGGCCGAACTGGGTGCCGGTGCCGCTCGCGGAGCGGGTGCGCAGCAGGGCGAGGGGCAGGGTGCCGTCCGGCGCCAGGGTATCTCCGGCGACGGCGCTGACCTGCACCTGCTCCGTCGCGGGGAAGGCGCTCACCCGCGCCTCGCCGGAGTCGCTGGCGAACCACGACTGGCCCGGCAGCACGCCCCCCTCCGGCAGCGGCGGGAAGAGCAGCGCCAGTTCGTCCCGGATCAGCGCCGCCGCCAGGGACGGTGAGCTGCCGGGACCCATCCGCACGTGGCCGTCGGGCGTGCGCAGCCCCACCCAGCGGGCGCTGCGCGCGCTGTCGAGGATGAACTCCGCCGACTCGAAGCCGCTGTCGGGGTGGATCGAGTCCACCACCGCGGTGATCCGGGTGCCGGTGTCGGCGGCGATCCAGGTGAGCGTGAGCCACGCCTGCCGCCCCAGCAGCTGCATCTGGGTCTCGCCGCTCGGCATGGTCACTGCCACCGAGTCGCGCCGGTGGAAGGTGTAGTGCAGGACGCCGCCGCCGGTCAGCGGGTAGTGGATCGGGGTGACCGGCGCCGGGTTCACCCGCACCGGGTCCACGTTGGGGCGCGGGGTCACGGGGCCGCCGGAGGGGGCCGGTGCCGGCGGATGGCCGGCGGGGCTCCCCGAGGCGCAGGCCACGCCCAGGAGGAGCCCCGCGAGGTACCAGGAGCGACGCATCGGCCTACGGGATCAGGCTGGAGGAGCCCTCGAGCACCACCGTCACCGGGATCGGCGCCGGGAGCCCCGGCACCGTCACCGAGATGTTCTGGATGCCCGCGAAGCTCGAGGAGATGCTCAGGCCGTCGGCCCCGACCATCCAGTTGCCGGTGCCGCTCCCCGTGCCGTCGAGCTGCATCGAGCCGTTGGGGCCTTCCTGCGTCCCCGACAGCGCGGTACTGGAGCTGCCCGCCAGCTTCAGGATCTTGTGGCCGTCCACCATCGCGCCGGTGGTCTGGAAGTTGGTGACGGTGCGGACCTGGACTCCCTCGTTGTTGCTGTCGGTGGTGTCGGTCCACGACTGCCCCTCGGCGGTGCCCCGCTTCATCGGCGGGATGAGCTGCTGCACCATCCCCTGCATCGCCACGCCGATCGGGATCGTCCGGTCCGCGGTGAGGTCGGTGATCCGGCCGGTCGGCGGGCGGTAGCCGTGCCAGTTGAGGCCCTTGGCGCCCGCCGCGTCGGAGGCAAACGGGCTGCCCGGCCCCGGCACCAGCGAGTCGAGCACGATTGACACCGCCTCGCCCTCGGCGCTGTCCCGGGTGGTCACGGTGACGTAGCCGGTGTTGCTGAACTCCTGCTTCTGCATCTCCTGCCCGAGGGCCGTGAGGTCCTGGGTGACGGACGTCTTCAGCTCGACCTTGTACTTGGCGGGGCCGGCGGGGGGCGCGCTGCGCCAGGCCGCGAGCGCGGCCACGCACGCCGCGGCGACCATCCAGGGACGAACCGTCATGACTGCCTCATGGGGGTGTGTGGGGTCCTGCGGATCACAGCCCGGCCGGGGTCGCCCGGCCGCTCTTGGTCTTGCCGAAGACGGCCACCAGCTCCTGGTCATCGCTGGTCACCTTGAGCAGGCGCCAGCCGCGCTTCCACATGTCCGCCCGCCAGGTGGCCAGCCGGTCCCAGTCGGTCGCGGGCGCGCGGAACACGCGCAGCTCCGCCACCTGCTCCCATGACTCGGGATACGGCTTGTTCCGGTCCTGCGGGGATGTCGGTCGCGCCATGCCAGAATTCCCTGCTGCCAGCGAATGGGGAAGCTACCCCGGGCCTCCCGGGGACGGGAGGGGCCGGGGTGGTCACCCACCCCGGCCCCACAGGCCGGACCGTAAGCCGAGTTCTGTTTCCCGCCGGGTCGCCCCGGGGGAGATGGTCATCTGTCTGGGACGGCCGTCGCCGGCCGCCTCGAGCAGCCTACCCGCGGCTGGGGAAGACCGAGGCCCTCCCCTGGGCGGTGTGGGTCACACCTCGCCGCATATTTGGCCTTGCTCCGACTGGGGGTTGCCGTGCCCCCTCACTTACGCTCGGGGCGGTGGGCTCTTACCCCACCGTTTCACCCTTGCCCCGGGCTCGCGCCCGTGGCGGTCTGTTCTCTGTTGCCCTGTCCGTCGCCTTGCGGCGCCCAGGCGTTACCTGGCAGTCTACCCGTTGGAGCTCGGACTTTCCTCGGGACCGGTTGCCCGGCCCGCGACCATCCCGTCCAGCCTGTGTGGGAAAGATACGCCGGTAAGTGCCGGTCGGTCAGGGGGCTAGCCCGGGCTCCCCAGCCGCGCGAGGCGTGTCCGAAGTTGCGCCAGCATGGGGCCCAGGCTCGAGTCGGCGTCCTGCCACTGGGCCAGGGCCCCCTCGTACTCCCGCCGGGCCTGGTCCGGCTTTCCCTGCTGCTCCAGGATCTCCCCCCGAAGGACCCGCGCCTGCCCCAGCAGCAGCCACCGGACATCGAAGCCGTCGTTGGCGAGGCCTGCGCCGGTCGGCTGCAGGGTGGCGAGGTTGCTGAGGGCGCGGTCGTCGTCGCCCAGCACGTGCCAGAGATGGGCGGCGATGAGCTGGCGGTAGCCCCACCACTGCGGCCGGCGCTTGTAGGCGGCGGGCTGGGCGGAGTCGGGCTGCTCCATGAGGGTGCGCGCGGCGACGGTGTCGCCCCGCCGCAGCGCGGTGAGCGCCCGCAGCTCGGGCGGCGCCTCCACGCCGTCGAGCGCCTGCTGCGCCTCGAGCGGCGCCGGGTCGGCGGGGTTCTGCAGGAACAGCCCGAGCGCCGCCGGCCAGCCGTAGGTCGCGATCTGGGCCCGCTGGGCGCGGGGCGCGCGCCGGGCGCTGTCGGCCACCGCCTCCCACACCGGGCGCAGCCGGTCGGCGGGGGCGCCGAGCGCGGCGTACAGATGGCCCAGCATCAGGTGGCCATACAGGGTGCGCCCCTGGACCCGCTGCGAGGCGATGGCCGAGGGCATGAAGGTCGCGTTGAGGTCGGCGGCGAGCGCGAGGTCCCGCCCCGCCAGGTCCACCTTGCCGGCGTAGCCCAGCCAGTTGGCCGCGCTGGCCACCTCGGAGGTGGACTCGAACGGCAGGTCGGCCGGCTTGAAGTCGGCGACGGCGGTGGTGTCGAGCGCGCGGCTCACGGTCCGCACCGCCTCGGGCAGCTCGCCCTGCGCGGCGAGGACCCGGCCGCGCATGAACGGCAGGTCGGGGCGGCTGCGCCCCTCGGGTGCGGCGCCGAGCCGGTCCAGCTCGCGCAGCATCGCCGGTGGGTCGGCCGCGAGCAGCGCATAGAGATAGGCGTTCTGGGCGTGGTGATTGTCCGGCTGGCTCGCGATCCAGTCGCGCGCGGCCGCGATGCCCTCGGTGCGGGCGCGGTCGATGGCGCGGCTCAGCGCGAAGGAATCGAGCCCCGGGCGCGGCCCGCCGCCCTTGGTGAGCGTCAGCGAGTCGGCGGGGAGCAGCGCCATGAACGGCTGCGGCTGCGCCGCCTGGCGGTAGATCCAGGCCAGGTGCTCCAGCGCCAGGTAGTACTGCGGGTCCAGGGCCAGGGCCCGCTTGAAGGCGCGCAGCGACTGGGTCATCCGCTCCGCGATGCTGCCGCTGGTGGTGTCATGGAAGAAGGCGTCGCCCAGGCCGTACCAGGCGTCGGCGTCGGTGCTGTCCCGCGCCAGCAGCACCCGGTAGGCGTCCTGGCTCCGGGCGTAGTCGTTGTCGATGAACATGCGGTAGGCACCGATCATCGCGCGATCGTGCTCGGGCAGCCGCTCGGTGTAGCGTGCCGCCCGCTGGATCGCGTCGATGCCGAGCGAGTCCGCCTGCCCCGACACCCAGCCCCGGGTGAGCGAGAGCTTGTAGTACGCCAGCCCGAAGGCGGTGTCGATCTCCACCGCGCGGCGGAAGGCATCCTCCGCGGCGCCGAGGTTCCAGCGGTTGAGCGCCTCGAGGCCGGCGAGATAGGTGCGGTACGCCTCCAGCGACGGGCTGGTCACCTGCGCCAGCTCCGCCGCGGTGCCGCTGGGTGCGCCGGAGATGTTGAGCAGTCGCGCCGCCAGCTCATCGAACAGCGGCCGCGCGTCGTCGCCGGGGCGGCCATGCACCTCGGCCACGTCCACCCGGGTGCCGGTGGCCACGTCGAACACCCGCGCGGTCAGGTGCAGGGAGTCGCCCACCCGGGTGAACTCCCCGAGGACCACGGTCCAGGCGCCGGCGTCGCGCGCCAGGCGGCGTGCCGATTCCAGCCCGATCGCGCCGGCGGGATCCACGTGGCGGCGGGCCAGCAGGTCGTGCAGCCGCTCGTGGTCCACCACGTTCAGGTCGGTCCACTGCGAAAGGGTGAGCGCCAGCATGCTCACGCTGCCGTCGCGCAGCCACTCGACCACCGGATCGTGCCGCTGGTTCTCGAAGGGGAGCACCAGGATCGAGAGCCGCGGGTTCACCCCCGCCGGCGGGCCGCCCGGCCGGAAGGCGAAGAACCCGACCAGCGCCAGCGCCACGGCCGCCGCCGCGCCGGCCCACGCGCGCCAGCGCGGGCGGGGCGCCGCGGGCGGCACCCCACTCAGGGCATCGCGCATCTCGGCGCCGGTCTGCCACCGGGCCGAGGGATCCTTGGCCAGCGCGCGCATGATCGCGTGCGCCAGTGCCGGCGGGGTCTCGGGCCGCCGGGCCGTCACCGGCGCCGCCGCCTCGGCGAGGTGCTTCGAGGCCACCGCCGCGGCGTTCTCCGCCCGGAAGGGCGGCCGCCCCGTGAGCAGTTCGTACGCCACCACGCCGAGGGCGTAGAGGTCGCTGCGGGCGTCCACCTTCTCGCCGGCGGCCTGCTCCGGGCTCATGTAGGTCGGGGTGCCCACCGCGACGCCCTGCGCGGTGCGGACGCCCTCCGCGTCGGCCCCCGCCATCACCCGCGCAATGCCGAAGTCCGCCAGCATCACCCGCCCCGAGGCCTCGTCGAGCAGGATGTTCTCCGGCTTCACGTCGCGGTGCACCAGCCCCGCGCGTCCCGCCGCATCCAGGGCGTCCGCCAGCTCGCGCACGATCCGCTCCACCTCCGCCACCGGGAGCTTGCCCTCGCGCTGCAGCCGCTGCCGCAGGCTCTCGCCCGCGACGTAATCCATCACGTAGTAGAACACGCCGGTGGCCTCGCCGGCGGTGTGCACCGCGACGATGCCGGGATGCCGGAGCCGCGCGATCATGCGCGCCTCGGCGAGGAAGCGTTCGGTGATGCTCGCGTGCACCGCGAGCTCGGGATGGACGACCTTCACCGCCACCGGGCGGTCCAGCGTGGCGTCCCGGGCGAGGTACACCACACCCATGCCGCCGTGCCCCAGTGCCCGCTCGATGCGGTACTGGCTGCCCAGCGCCGCCTGGAGGCGGGCCATGAGTTCGGGCGGCTCGATCATGGGCACCAACTTATGTCGGGAAACGGGGAGACGCTGCCGGGGCCTTCCCGGTGGACGTCCCCATGGGGTCCTGACGCGCCACGCTCGGGGAAGGTTGCAGGGTGCGCCATGCGATCGTTGACCGCCGGTTGAGTGGTGGCGCCTATCATCGCCCGGTCCCCATGACCGGATCCAGCCATGGCCGCTTCGCCCGCCGCCCCCGTCATCGCCACCGTGCTCCGGCCCGAGGAACGGCCCCGGGTCGAGGCCGCCGGCACCGGGTGGTTCTCCCTGGTGCACCGGGAGAGCATCCCCGAAGCCATCCGCGCCGTCCGGGAGCGTCCGGTGGACGCGGTCCTGCTCTCGGTGCACCGGTGCCCCGAGCAGCAGCTCGACAGCCTGGGCCAGCTGGTCCGCGGCTTCCCCGGCATCCCCACCGTGGCGCTGGTGAGCCGCCACGATCCCAGCGGCGCGGAGACGCTGCTGCACCTCGGCGCCTCGGGGGTGCGCCAGGTGATCGACGTGACCGGCCCCGAGGGGTGGCACCGGCTGCGGCACCTGCTGGGCCAGCCCGCCACCCGCGACGCCGCCCGGATCCAGGGCCCGCTGCTCACCGCACTGGGCGAGGTGCCGCCCGACACCCGGCTCTTCTTCGAGGCGCTGGTGCGGCTCGCCCCCGAGGTGCCCACCGCGCGCCAGCTCGCGCTGCAGCTCGGCGTGCGCGCCACCACGCTCATGTCGCGCTTCGGACGCGCGGGGCTGCCGTCGCCCAAGAGCTACCTCGCGGCCATGCGGCTGGTGCATGCCACGCTGCTCTTCGAGCGGGAGGGCTACACCGTGGCCGACGTCGCCTACCGGCTCGAGTACTCCTCGCCCCAGAGTCTCGGCCGGCACGTGCGCGCCCTCATGGGGATCACCACCTCGGAGCTGCGGCGGCGGTTCCCCTTCCAGCTGGCGCTGGCGCGGTTCATCGAGCTGATGGTGGAGCCCTACGAGGAGATCTGGCGGCGCTTCCGGCCGCTGGCGCGACCCACTCGGTGATGGCGGGGGTCCTGCTGGCGGGATCGGGTGCCGGGGCGGGCTCCCGGAACGCTACTTGAGTCCGAGTCTGGTGGCAGTAGTGAGCGATACTACCTGATGTCCGGCCGCCTCCAGCGCGGTCCGGCCTCCCTCCTCGCGGTCCACCACCGCCAGGATCCCGAGCACCCGGGCGCCGGACTCGGCCAGCGCCTCGATGGCCTTGAGGGCGGAGCCGCCGGTGGTGATCACGTCCTCCACGACCACCACCGGATCGCCCTGGCGGAAGTTGCCCTCCACCCGGCGGCCGGTGCCGTGGGCCTTGGCTTCCTTGCGCACGCTGAAGGCGTCCACGATCGGCGGGGCGGCCACGCTCGCGGCGGCGATCGCGTACGCTACCGGGTCGGCACCCATGGTGAGGCCGCCGATGCTCCGGGGCGCCCAGCCCTCGGCGCGCAGCGCCGCCAGCCCCAGGCGGCCGATCAGCACCAGCCCCTCGGCGGACATGGTCGTCAGGCGGCAGTCGATGTAGAACGTGGAGGTCCGGCCCGAGGCCAGCGTGAACTGCCCGCGCTGGACGGAGCGCTCGAGCAGCAGCCGGTCGAGCGCGGCGGCGTCCGCCGGGCTCATTTGGAGAACAGGCTCTTGAGGAAGCTCTTCCGCTCCCCGCCCTGGCGGAGGGCGGTGCAAAGCCGCGCGGTGAACTCGTCCACAGTCTTGGCACGCTTGCCCAGCTCGCGCTCCAGGCCGGCCATCACCGCCTCCTCGACGGCGGGCGCGAACTTGAGCCCCTTCACCGCCTGGTTGAGCGGGATGGGCGGCTGGGTGAGCAGTTGCTGGAACAGCTCCCGTGGGGAGCGGCCGTTGTAGGGCAGGGCGCTGGTGAGCAGGTAATAGGCGATGGTGGCCAGGCTGTAGACGTCCGCCTGCTCGTTGACCAGCTCGCCGGAGAGCGCCTCGGGGGCGACATACTGCAGGGTGCCGACGAAGAACCCGGTGCGGGTGAGCCGTTCCTCCGGCTTGAGGTCCGCGTCGCGGGCGATGCCGAAGTCCAGCAGCACCGCGCGCTGGCTCTCCGGGTTGTACATGATGTTGGCGGGCTTGAGGTCGCGATGGATGATGTTCTGGCCGTGCGCCGCCGTGAGCGCCGCGCCGATCTGCTCGATGATCGTGGCCACGAGGGCGGGGGCCAGCTGCCCCGAGCGGATGGCGAACTTCTCCAGCGCCTCGCCGTCCACCCACTCCATCGCGAGGTAGTACAGGTCCTCGGTCTGGCCGTAGGTGTAGGTCTTCACGATGTTGGGGTGGTTGACCCGCGTGCCGAACTCCGCCTCCCGCAGGAAGCGCTTGATGGCGACGGGGTCCTGGGCCAGCCGGTGCCGGAGCACCTTGACGGCGGCCAGACCATGCTCGGGATGTTCGGCCTTGTAGACGGTGGCGGTTCCACCCTCGCCGACGTGCGCGAGGAGGCGGTAACCGGCGATCGTCCGGCCGATGAGATTGTCCTGGGCCATGGGATGCTCCAAGCTAGTTTGCCCCGGAATGGGGAGCAAGCAGCGCTCGCTTGACGCTCTTCCACAATGATCACTAAGCTAGGTCCATGATGCCCCGTGCCTTGCCCGCCGTCGCCGCCCTCGTCCTCGCGCTCTCCGGGTGCGGGTCCTGGGGCCGCGTCGGCAGCCAGCCCCAGCCGAGCCAGGGGCAGACCCTCACCCAGATGCTGGACCTCAACGCCGTCTTCCGGCGCCTGGGCCGGCTCACCGCGGGCCCGCCGCTGCCGTTCGTGGCAGACGTCGGCTTCTTCGCCGGCCCGGGCGACTCGACGGTCGCCCTGCTCGGCATCTCCCTCGAGAACCGCAACCTGTCCTTCCAGAAGGAGGGCGCCACCTTCGCCGCGCGCTACCACGTGGACCTGATCGCCACGCCGGCGGGGGGCGGCGACGCGGTGCGCTCCGGAAAGGACCAGACCGTCCGGGTCAGCACCTTCGCCGAGACCCAGCGCAACGACGAGAGCGTGCTGTACCAGGACCTGCTGACCCTCGCGCCGGGGAGCTACAAGATTGTCGTGCAGGTCACCGACCGCGGCGTGGATCATGTGGGCCGGGCCGAGGGGAGCTATGCGGTGCCGGCGTACGGGGCGGGGAGCTTCTCCTCGCCGCGGCTGGCGTACCGCTCCGACGGCCGCACGCGGCGCGCCGAGCCGGTCAACCTGATCCTCAACCCGCGCGGCACCCTGGCCTACGGCGGCGACACCGCCGGGGCGTACATCGAAGGCTATGGTCTCACGGGCCCCACGGCCCTGCCGGTGCTGCTGCGCGACATGCGCGACAGCGTGATCCGCCGCGACACGATCCACTTCGCCGGCGGGCAGGAGGTGGAGAGCCAGGTGATCCGCTTCGCCCCCGACTCGGCGCCGCTGGGCGAGCTGCGGATCGTCACCGGCAGTGCCCCGGCGCTGGACAGCACTATCGCCGTGGTGTCCTTCTCGCAGGGCTGGGTGGTCACCAACTTCGACGACCTGGTGGCGCTGCTGCGCTACTTCCCGCCCTCCGCCGCGCTCGACTCGCTGCGCAAGTCGTCGAGCGCCGACCGGGCCGAGGCGTGGCAGCGGTTCTACCGCGCCACCGACCCCAACCCCGCCACGCCCTCGAACGAGTGGCTGGACCGCTACTTCGCGCGGCTGGCGGTGGCCAACCAGCGGTTCCGCGACGAGGGCACGGCCGGCTGGCGCACCGACCGGGGCGAGGTCTACATCCGCCTCGGCGATCCGGACGAGGTCTTCGATGCCAGCCCCGCCAGCGAGGGCCGGCTGATCCGGTGGGGCTATACCAGTTACCAGCTGGTGCTCTACTTCGTGGACGAGACCGGGTTCGGCCGCTACCGGCTCACGCCCGCCTCGCGCGCGGAGATGGAGCGGGTGGTGGCGCGGCTGAGCCGGCAGCTGGACTGAACGCCCCGGCGTGAGCGAGGCGGGAGGCGGGCCATCGGTCCGTCTCCCGCCTTCCGTCTCTCCTCCCCCCGCCCCATCTTCCCCGCATGTCGCACTCCCCCCCGCAGCTCTTCCTGATTGACGGCTACGCCCTCATCTACCGTGCCTTCTTCGCGCTGATCACCCGGCCGCTGCGCACCACCCGGGGGGAGAACACCTCCGCCGCGTGGGGGGTGGTGAACTTCCTGCTCCGGCTGCGCGAGAAGTACCAGCCCGACTACCTGGCCTGGGTGCACGACGCCGGCGATTCGTTCCGCACCGCGCTGTATCCCGAGTACAAGTCCACCCGCGAGAAGCTGGACGACGAGCTGCAGGCGGAGTTCGACCGCTCGGTGGAGCGGATCGAGCAGCTGCTGCACGCCTTCCGGGTGCCGGTGGTCTCGGTCGCGGGGTACGAGGCGGACGACGTGATCGGCTCGCTCGCGGCGCGCGGGGCGGAGCAGGGGCTGCAGGTGGTGGTGGTCTCGGGCGACAAGGACTTCTACCAGCTGATCGGGCCGCGGGTGGCGCTGCTCAATCCCGGCCGCGGCGGGCCCGCGGCGGTGGACGAGCAGTGGGTGGACGAGTCCAACGCCGCCGAGCGGCTGGGAGTCCCGCCGGCGCAGGTGGTGGACTACCTGGCGCTGGTGGGTGACAGCTCCGACAACGTGCCCGGGGTGAAGGGGATCGGGGCCAAGGGCGCGGTGGAGCTGCTGGCGCAGTTCGGCGACCTGGAGACGATGCTCGGCCGCACCGGCGAGGTGAAGGGGAAGCGGGCCCGCGAGGCGCTGGAGCAGCACGCCGCCGACGCGCGGCTCTCGCGCGAGCTGGTCACCATCAAGCGCGACGTGCCGGTGACCCTCGACCGCACCGCGTTCACCGAGCACGAGCCGGACCGGGCCGAGCTGCTCCGGGTGGTGAGCGAGCTCGAGTTCTACAGCCTGGCCAAGAAGCTGGAGGCGGCGGGCGAGGCGCTGGCGCCGGATGCCCCGGCGGCCGCCGGGACGCCCGCCACGCCCGCGGCGGCGGTGACGGTGCTCGACGACCCGGCCGGCCTCCCCGCGCTGGTGCAGCGGCTGCGGGCCGCGCCGCTGGTGGCGCTCGACACCGAAACCAGCTCGCTCGAGCCGCACGACGCGGAGCTCATCGGGCTGTCGTTCGCGGCCAGCCCGGACGAGGTGTGGTACCTGCCCTTCGGGCACCGGCCGCCGGCGGGCGAACTCGCCGCGCCGGCGCCGGTGCGGAACCTCCCGCCGATCACCGACCCCGCCTGCGCCCCGGTGGCGGCGCTGCTGCGCGACGCGGCGGTGCCCAAGGCGGGGCACAACATCAAGTACGACTGGCAGGTGCTCCGGCGGGCGGGGGTGGAGCTGGCGGGTGTCCGCTACGACTCGATGCTCGCCAGCTTCGTGCTGGACCCGGGGCGCCGCTCCCACGCGATCGACACGCTGAGCGTGGAGCACCTGGGGCGGGGCATGCGGCAGTACACCGACCTCACCGGCAAGGGCAAGGCGCAGATCCCCTTCGCCGAGGTGCCGGTGCCCGACGCCGCGGCCTACTGCGGCGCGGACAGCGCCACGGTGCTGGCGCTGCACGCCTTCTTCGCCCCGTCGCTGGCGGAGATGGGGCTGGAGCGGCTGCTGGTGGAGATCGAGCAGCCGCTGGTGCCGGTGCTGGTGGACATGGAGTGGGACGGCATCGCGATCGACCCGGTGCTGTTCAGCCGGATGTCGCAGGAGCTCACCCGGGACCTCGTGGCGCTGGAGGCGAAGATCGCGGCGGCGGCGGGGGCCACCGTGAACCTGAACTCCCCCAAGCAGCTGGCGGCGCTGCTGTTCGAGCAGCTGGGCCTGCCGGTGCTCAAGAAGACCAAGACCGGCCCCTCCACCGACGCCGACGTGCTGGAGCAGCTGGCCGAGCAGGGCCACGCCATCCCGGCGCTGATCCTGGAGTACCGCGAGGTGCAGAAGCTCAAGAGCACCTACGTGGATGTGCTCCCCGCGCGGGTGAACCGCGAGACCGGGCGGATCCACACCAGCTTCAACCAGACCGGCGCGGCCACCGGACGGCTCTCCTCCTCCGACCCCAACCTGCAGAACATCCCGGTGCGCTCGCCGCGCGGGGAGGAGATCCGGAAGGGGTTCGTGCCGGCGCCGGGGTACCGCTTCGTGGTGGCGGACTACTCGCAGATCGAGCTGCGGCTGATGGCGCACCTCTCCGGCGACCCGGCGTTCATCACCGCCTTCCGCTCCGGCGGCGACATCCACCGGCAGACGGCGGCGGTGATCTTCGGCGTGCCGGGTGACCAGGTCACTTCCGAGATGCGGGCCCGGGCCAAGACGATCAACTTCGGCACCATCTACGGCCAGGGCCCGTTCGCCCTGGCGCGGCAGCTCGGCATCACCCAGGAGGAGGCGCGGACCTTCATCCAGCAGTACTTCGAGCGCTTCGCCGGGGTGCGGGCCTACCTCGACCAGCAGGTGCAGCTGGCCCGGGAGCAGGGCTACGTGGAGACCCTGTTCGGGCGGCGGCGCTACATCCCGGAGATCAAGGACAAGAACTTCAACCTGCGCTCGTTCGCCGAGAGAACGGCGCAGAACACGCCCCTGCAGGGCTCGGCGGCGGACCTCATCAAGATCGCTATGGTGAAGATCCACAACGCCTTGCGTGAAACCGGCCTGGCGGCCCGGCTATTGCTTCAGGTGCACGACGAACTGGTCCTGGAAGCCGAAACCTCGGTGGTGGACCGGGTCGTCTCCCTGGTACGCGAACACATGGAAGGTGCCGCATCCCTCACCGTCCCCCTGGTGGTGGACATTGGCGTTGGGCCCAACTGGCTGGAGGCGAAGGCGTGACCGGACGACGCGGCTTCACGATCATCGAGATGCTGGTGGTGATGGTGGTGCTGGGGATCCTGGCGACACTCGCGTTCGCCCGGCTGCAGAACACCAAGGAGAAGGCCATCATCGCCAGCCTGAGCGCGGACCTGCATGGCGTGGTCGAGGAGCAGGAGGGGTTCTACTTCACCCACCGCTACTACAGCGCCACCACCGACTCGCTCAACCCCAACTACACCACGGGCAACGTGGTGTCGATCCTCGAGGCAACCGGCTCGGGGTGGTCGGGCAGCGTCACCAACCCCAAGGTGACGCGGGTCTGCTATGTGGTGGTGGGGAACGCGGCGCCGGTCGGCACCGCGCAGCCGGACGGCGGGATCAGCTGTTCCTGACGGGGGGCGCGGCGGGCTTCGGCTTGCGCCGCACCCCCGGCCACCAGTTCCACTCCCCCGCCAGGTGCATGATGGCGGGAACCAGCACCATCCGGATGATCGTGGCGTCGAGCAGCACCGCGACCGCCAGCCCGAAGCCCAGGAACTGCATCGCCAGCACCCGGGCAAAGGCGAACACCCCGAACACCAGGATCATGATCAGCGCGGCGCTGGTGATCACCGAGGCGGTGGCCGAGAGGCCCTCCTCGGTGGCCTTCTCGTTGTCGCCGGTCTTGTCGAAGGCCTCCTTCACCCGGGCCAGCAGGAACACCTCGTAGTCCATGCTGAGCCCGAACACCACCGCGAACACCAGCACCGGCACCACCACGAAGATGGCGGAGGTCGGCCCGTCCAGGCCGAACAGCCCGGCCCCGAAGCCGTGCTGGAACACCAGCACGATGAGCCCGAAGGTGGCGCTCACCGAGAGGGTGTTCATGATCACCGCCTTGATCGGCACCAGCACCGAGCGGAAGACGATCGCGAGCATGATGCCGGTGCAGGCGAGGATCAGGAACACCAGCATCGGGAAGCGGTGCAGCAGCACCTCCTGCAGGTCGAGGCTGGCCGCGGTGTAGCCGCCCACCACGATGGTCGCGTTGCGGAGCTGCTTGGGCGGGGTCTTCGCCAGGGTGCGCGCCTTGCGCGAGAGGTCCATCCCCGAGGTGAGGCTGGTGGTGTCGGAGAGCACCACGTCGAGCAGCGTCACCCGCTGGTCCTGGGAGAGGTAGGCGTCGAGGAACCCGCCGTAGCGGGCGCGGGCGTCCTCCAGGTTGCCATACAGGATGGAGTACTCGAGGATCCCCATCCCCGGCTCCAGGTCCACCAGGCTCCGCACCTGCGACACCCGCCCGTCGGCCCGGAGCGAGTCGGAGAGCGCCTTGAGCCCGCGCAGGCTCGCCGCCGAGAGCACCGACTGCCCCTCGGGGAGCTCCACCACCACCCGCACCGGCAGGATGATGTTGGCGACGCCCATCTTCTCCAGCGTCTGCACCCCCTGCCCCGCCTCGGTGGCGGTGGGCCACCAGTTCCGCGCCGGCAGCCCGATCTTGATCAGGAACACCGGCGCGGTGAGCAGCGCGATGATCGTCCCGCCGATGGTGAGGGCGCGGAGCGGGTTGCGGGAGAGGCTCCGGGCCCACTTCTCCCACGCCGTCGGGGCGTGGTACCAGGTGAGACGGCGCGCCAGCCAGCGCGGCCGGTCGATCTGCCGCCCCAGCACCGCGAGCAGTGCCGGCAGCAGCGTGGTGGAGAGCGCCACCGCCGCCGCGACCACCACCAGACCGCCGATGCCCACGCTCTGGGTCTCGACCAGCGGGGTGAACAGCAGCGCCGCGAAGCCCACCATGACCGTCATGCCGGAGGTGAGCACCGCGACGCCCGCGGTGCTGAGCGCCCGCGCCGCCGCCTCCCGCCGCCGGAGCCCCCGGTTGAGCTCCTCCCGGAACCGGGTGACGATCAGCAACGAGTAGTCGATCCCCACGCCCAGCCCGAGCATCGTGGTCATGTTGAGCACGAAGACCGACATCGG
>CAZYIV010000059.1:0-24255 GCA_964647615.1 uncultured Gemmatimonadaceae bacterium
CGTTCCAGTCGCCGCTCACCGCGGACTTCCAGTGCTTGGTGCATGAGAGCAGCAGGCTCGCCTGCCGCGGGGCCGCGATCACCTCCGGCGGCGCGGCCGAAGGCGCCACCGGATCGTCGTGGCAGGCGGCCAGCAGGGATATCGCGAGCAGCGCGGTGGCGCAGCGGGAAGACAGCATGCACTCGGCTCCGTGAGGGGGTCACCCCTCATGGCGACGGCCCGTCGCCGGAGCGGACATTCCCCCTGAAAACGAGGCAGGGCCGCCGACACCGGCGGCCCTGCCCTGTCCATCTCCCCGTCGCGGAGGCTCAGCGCCGATCCCGCCCGAACACCCGGTGGCCGGTGTAGACCCGGTGCCGGTCGTAGTCACCGGTCACCCCGACCCGCCAGCCCGGGCCCCAGTACGGCCCGTAGCCCCACCAGCCGTAGTAGCCGTCCCACCAGGGGTTGTACCCCAGCCCGGTGTAGTAATGGACCGGCCGGGGCGCGTTCACCGCATAGTCGGCCACGTCGTACTCGTAGCCCGCCGGGCTCATCCGGTCCGCCAGATCGAGCAGCGTCCCCTCCGCATCGCCGCTGACCTGCTCCTCCGCGAGCGCGCGGTAGTCCCAGTGCCCGTTGCGGCTGAAGTCGTCGAAGGTGAACGGCTCCGCGGACCAGACGGCGAGCACGGCGCCGTCACCCGAGTCCTCGTGCACCACGAAGGCCTCCCGGTCTCCCCGCCCCCGCACCTCGAACTCCTTGCCGCCGGTGATCCGGTCATCATCCTCCGGGCCCAGCGGATACAGCACCCGCACCCGGCCGTCTCCGTCGGCGCGCAGCACCAGCAGGTACCCGTCGGCGGCGGCACGCACCTTCACCCGGGCCCGGTCGCCGCGGGCGTAGCTCTCTTCCGAGAGCTTGAGCCGGATCGGCGGGTCGTCCGGCGTCCGGGGCCGCGGCCCCGCGACCGCATGAAGCGACACGGTGGCAGCAATGAGCGACAACATGTGCAACCTCCTTTCGGACGTTCCCCACACCCTCCAGTTCGGAGGATGCGCCATCCGGCCGGGGCGTTTCCGCGCGGTGCCGGCCGGCCGCACCCGCTTCCCCCCACCGCCCGGTGTCGCAACCTTTCCCCCGGTCCCCGCGCCGCGGGGTGGCACCCCTCCGGAGCCCCGATGCCCGATTCCCTCTCCCGTCGCACCCTGCTGCAGCGCGCCGCGCTGGCGCTGGTGGCGTGCCACCTGCCCGGGGGAACCGTCGCGGATCCGGACACCGAGCGGCTGGATGCCTGGGTCGGCGTGCTGCGCGGCGAGCGGCTGGCGGATCCGGCCGTCCCCCTCGGGCACGCGGCCGTCCGGGTCGGCGCGCTGGCGGAGGGAACGCCGTACCAGGCGGGCACCCTGGAGGCGTACCTCGCGGCAGGCGGGAGCCCCCGCCAGCGCGAGCCGCTGACGCTTTCGCTGTCCCACTTCGATTGCGTGACCCTGGTCGAGTCCTCGCTCGGCACCGCCCGGCTGGCCCGCGCCGCCGGCGATCCCACCTGGGCCGGGTTCGGGGCGGAGGTGGAGCGGATGCGGTACCGCGGCGGGGCCCGCGGCGACTACACCACCCGGCTGCACTACTTCTCCGAGTGGATCAGCGACGGCGCCCGCCGCGGCCTGGTGCGCGACCTCGGCCGTGAGCTCGGCGGGGAGTCCGATGCCCGCCCGCTCCGCTTCATGACCACCCACCGCGCGAGCTACCCCGCCCTGGCGGATGACGCCACCTTCCATGCCATCGGCGCCATGGAGCGCGCGCTCGACGCCGACTCCCGCTGGGTGGTGCCCACCGCGCGGATCCCGGAGGTGGCGGACCGGATCGAGAGCGGGGACGTCCTCGCCTTCGCCACCGGGATCGAAGGACTGGACGTGACCCACACCGCCCTGGCTTACCGCGATGCGAGCGGTCGCCTCGGAGTGCTGCATGCGCCGCTCTCCGGCGGCGAGGTGGAAGTCGCCGCGAAGGCGCTGCCGGACTATGTCGCCGCCATCCGCCGCTCCACCGGCATCCTGGTGGCGCGGCCGCTCTGATGCTCCTCCCTCACCGAAGGTCCCTCACCGGATGACCGAGAACGATCTGGGCTTCGGCCGCGTCGTCACCGAACGGGTGCGCGGCCGCTTCATGCACCAGGACGGCACCCCCAACGCCCGCAAGTACGGCCTCGGCAACCGCGCCTGGTCCCGCCTCTACCTGCAGGCCCTCGCCACCACGTGGCCCCAGTTCCTCGCCTGGACCATCGGACTCGCGCTGCTGCTCGCCGGCATCTTCGCCATCGGGTACCGGAGCCTGGGCAGCGGCGCGCTCGCCGGCACCGAGGCGCTCGGGCTCGACGACCCGTTCTTCATCGCCTTCACCTACAGCACCGGCGTGCTCACCGGTGTGGGCACCGGCCCGGTGGTGGCCGTCGGGTCCACAGCCCACTGGCTCACGATCCTCGAGTCGCTCACCGGACTGGTGGGGCTGGCGCTGGGCGGGGGCCTCACCCTGGCGCGGCTGCTGCGGCCCCGGCCCTGCATCCGGTTCTCCCGCCGTGCCGTCGTGGCGCCGTACCGCGGCGGGCGGGCGCTGATGTTCCGGCTGGTGAACGCGGAGCTGAGCGAGGTGAACGACGTGGAGGTGCGGCTCAACCTGGCCTGGTACGAGCGGGTGGGGACCGAGCGGGTGCGGCGCTTTCACCAGCTGCCGCTGGAGCGGCACCGGGTGGAATTCTTCTCCCTGCACTGGACGGTGGTGCACCCGCTGGACCGGAACAGCCCGCTCGCCGGCGTGACGCCGGACGAGCTGCGGGAGGGCAAGGCCGAATTCCTGGTGCTGGCCTCGGGCCACGAGGAAACCTTCAGCACCCGGATCGTGGCACGGACCTCCTACATCGCGGAAGAGGTGGCGTGGGACGCGCGCTTCGCCGACATGTTCATGGATGCGCCCGACGGCGTGATCACGGTGGACCTGGAGCGGCTCGACCGCATGGAGCGGCTCCCGGAGGGCAGCACCGCCACCCCGCCCCCCAACGAGCACGAGGCCTCGCTCAGCGCCTGACCCAGCCGCGCTCCCGCTCGAGTCCCCGGCCGAGCTGGAGCGCCTCGTAGTCCAGCTCCTGCTCCAGCTCCAGCAGCACCTCGTCGGAGATGGCCCCCTCGTCGCGGAGCCGCACCAGCTCGCGGCGCCTGGCGGAGAGCGTCGCCACCCGGAGCCGCTGCACCGCCTCCGCGTGCGCCGCTCCCTGGGCCCCCTCGGCCGCCTCGCGGTGCGCCTGCCGCAGGTCGGCCTCGACCCGGTCCAGTGCCTCCCGGGTGGCCCACGGCTCGGCGGACAGGTCGGCCAGGTGCTCCAGCGCGGCCCGCCGCGCCTGGGCCTGCGCGTGGGCGTGTTCGCGGGCATGGGTCGGGTCGGGCGCGAACTGCAGCCGGCTGAACAGCGGGATCAGCGTCAGGCCCTGCAGCACCAGCGTCACCACGATCACCACCACCGTCACCAGCACGATCTCCGACCGGAACGGCGTCGGCGTGCCCGCCGCCGTGAGCACCGGCAGCGCCAGCGCCGAGGCCAGCGACACCATCCCCCGCATGCTGGTCCAGCCCACGACGAAGATCGCCGCGCGTGAGGGCATCGGATCGCGCTGCCGCAGCGCCGGGCTGAGCCAGCGGGGAATCGCCGTGGCCAGCGGTACCCAGGCCAGCCGCACCACGATCACGACCAGCGCAATCAGCAGCCCCGCGCCGCCCACCGACAGCAGCTCCGCATGCGGCGTGTGCTCCACCATGTCGCCGAACTCGACGCCGAGCAGCAGGAACACCAGGGAGTTGAGGCCGAAGAGGAAGAGGTCCCACACCGCGCGCGCCTGCACCCGGGAGGCCGGGGCCACCACGTGGGAGAAGTGCTGCCGCAGGTAGATCCCCCCGGCCACGCAGGCCAGCACCGCGGAGACGTGCAGCGTCTCCCCCCCGATCCACGCCAGGTACGGCCCGAGCAGGGTGAGCACCGTCTCCGCCAGGGGATCGTTGGTCCGCCGCGCGATCCACACCAGCACCCAGGTCACTCCCAGCCCCACCAGCACCCCGACCGCCGCGTCCACGAAGAACCGGACGACCAGTTCCCCCGGGCTGAACAGCCCGGTCACCAGCGCCGCCACCGCCCCGCGGTAGAGGATCAGGGCCGAGGCATCGTTGACCAGGCTCTCCCCTTCGAGGACGCTTACCACCCGCTGGGGGATCGGCAGCCGCTTGAGGATGGACTCGGCCGCCACCGCATCCGGCGGCGAGACGATCGCGCCGAGCGCCACCGCCGCGGCCCACGGGATCCCGGGGAAGAGCCACCGGGCCACGAAGGCCACCACGATGGTGGTGGCGATGACCAGCCCGATCGCCAGCAGGCCGATGGGCCGGAGATTGGCCTTGAAGTCGCGGAACGAGGTGAAGTAGGCCGCTGCCCAGAGCACCGGGGGCAGGAAGACGAAGAAGACCAGGTCCGGTTCCATCCGGAACACGGCGGCCCCCGGGAGCAGGCCCACCAGCAGGCCACCCAGCACCTGGAGGATGGCGGTGGGGATCGGGAGCCGACGGCCCATCGCGGCGATCACGATCGCCCCGAAGGCGACCGCGAGGACCAGCAGGAGCGATTGTTCCTGGGACATGGGGGCGAAAGGTACAGCGTCCGGGAGCGGACGCACGCAGGGGCCGGGCGTCGGCCCGGCCCCCACTGCCCGCAGTGGCCCGCCCGACTCAGGTGAAGATGATCTGCCCGCCGGCGGCCATCTCGTAGAAATCCCCGACGGTGATGACGCTGTCCACCGCCTCGACGAAGTCGGCCTGGCTCAGCCCGAACATGTCCACCGACGCCTTGCAGGCGTAGAGCTTGCCGCCTGAGTCGGCGATCATCTGCACGAACTCGTCGATCGGCGGAATGTCCAGCTCTTCCATCTTCTTCTGCATCTGCCGGGTCACGAAGTTCCCCATCCCGGGCAGGATCCCGAGCAGCCCGGGCAGGCCCAGAGCGGGATTCCCGACGGTGGCGACCTTCACCTTGCGCTGCTTGGCCTTCACCACGGCGTCCATGCCGAAGAAGGTGAAGAACAAGTTGGCCTCGATCCCCTCCATGCGGGCGCCGTTGGCCATGATCAGGCCGGGATAGATCCCCTCCAGCGTGCCCTTCGACACGATGATCGAGACCTTGGTGATGCGGGGCGCCTCGGCCGGCGCCTGCACCTGGGGCGCCGCGTCGGGCGCCATCACGGTGGCAGTCATGTGCTCCTCTCCTCCGGGGTCACCGGGTCAGATGCAGCCCTTGGGCTTGGGGATCCCGCCGATCTTGGCGGCGAGCTTGGCCGGTCCCTTGGGGAACAGCTGGTACAGCTCCTTGATCTCGACCCCGGACTCCTTGCCCAGGGTGCGGATCGAGGGCGCGCTGCCGGTGGTCAGGTACCGGTCGCGCATGTAGCGGATGACCTTCCAGTGGCGCTCGGTGAGCGAGGGGAGGCCGTTCTCGCGCGCGATCTCGACGGCGAGGGCCTCGGTCCACTGTTCGGGCTTCTGCAGGAAGCCCTCGCCATCCACATCGAGGACAGTATCGAGCATCGTGAGGGTGGGCATCGTCGGTTCTCCTTGCAGGTCAGGCGGTGGCGGCGGCGGCGGGCACCGAAGCGTGCTTGCCGCGCATGGTCATGCGGGGAGGCACCAGGGGGATGTCATGCCCCGGCAGCAGCATGTTCCAGTACACCCAGCGGAAGGCCAGTTTGCCCCAGTGGTTGAGGCGCGACTCCTCGAGCAGCTTGAGCGGGCCCAGGACCGGCAGCGGGAAGGTGCCGCGGAGCGGCTCGACCTCGTAGTTGAAGTCAATCAGCAGCGCCTTGTGGTAGCCGGTCTCGATGAAGCAGTTGCTGTGACCGTCGAACTCGGGGTCGAGCGGCTCGCCGCGCAGGAAGTGGACGACGTTCTCCTCCAGGATCTCTGCCTGGAAGTGGGCCACCGAGCCGGCCTTGGAGGACGGCAGGTTGGTCGCGTCGCCCAGCGCGAAGATGTTCGCCTTCCGCTGCGCCTGCAGGGTGTGGGGGTCGGTGAGCACGAAGCCCAGGTCGTCGCCCAGGCCCGGGGAGCGGCCCACGTAGGCCGCGCCACCGTGCAGCGGCACCGTCACCAGCAGGTCGAACGGCACCTCGCGGTCGTCCCACGCCACCAGCTTTCCCGCTTCGCCATCCACCCGCCCGGTATTGAACTCCGGCACCAGCTGGATCCGCTTCTCCTTGAAGAGGTGGGTCAGCTCCCGGTTGCAGGTCGGCTTGGTGAAGGCGTTGTCGAGCGGGGTGACATAGGTGATCTCGACCCGGTCGCGAATGCCTTTCGTCGCGAAGAACCAGTCGGCCAGGAAGGCGAACTCGAGCGGGGCCACCGGGCACTTGATCGGCATGTCCACCACATTCACGACCAGCTTTCCACCCGGCCAGGTCGCCAGCTTGTTCCGCAGCGCCGTGGCGCCCTCGACGGTGTAGAAGTCGAAGACCTTCTCGCGCCAGCCCGGCCCGGTCATCCCCTCGGTTTCCTCGGGGAGCACCCGGGTGCCGGTCGCGACGATCAGGAGGTCGTAGCTGATCCGGCGCCCGTCGGACAGGACCACGACATCCCGGTCCGCGTCCACCATCTCGATCGGCTGCTGCACGTAGGAGATCCCCGCCCGGAGCTGGGGCGCCCGCGGCTTCTCCACCTGCTCCGGCGAGTAGATCCCGAACGGGAGGAAGAGCAGGCCCGGCTGGTACACGTGGCGCTCGTCCTGATCCACCACGGTGATCTGGGTCGTGCCCGCGGCGACCTCACGCCGGAACCGGCGGACCAGCCGGTTGGCGATCGTGGTGCCGGCCGTGCCGGCGCCGAGGACGACAAGGCGGGTCATGCGGACCTCCCGTTCATGAGGGTGGGACGCCGGTCCAGGCTGTCGCAGCTCCTGATGCAGGCCAGGATACGGCGTACCTTGGGCTCGGTGATGCGGTAGAGGACGAAGACGCCTTCGCGCCGGGAGCCGACCACCCCCCGGCCCCGCAGGATCGAGAGCTGCTCGGAGACCGCCGCCTGGGACGCGCCGCTGGCTTCGACCAGCTCCGTGACGCTGCGCTCGCCCCGCTCCAGCGCCTCGAGCAGGCGCAGGCGTAGCGGGTGGCCCAGGCACTTGATCACCTGGGCGGCATTCTCCAGGACACTCGGGGGAATCGGCTGGCGGGCGGCAGTCATCGGAGCCTCCAGTGGTACATCGCGGTATCGCGATATCCCCATATCGCCACGCCGAACATTGCACCTTTTTTCACAAGCAACCTGCAAGCCTTGGTGAAATGGACTTCACGCGAACCGCGGGCTGGCCTCACTGGGCGGGGACAAGACTCCGCGCGGAATCGAGGAGCGCCGTATGCGCCACGTCCGCCTGCTGCATGCCGTTGGGTCCCTCCTGCTCGCCGCGCCGCTGGCCGCGCAGCGTGTGCACTGGGTGGTCACCACCGCCCCCGCCGCCAACCTCTGGTATCACGCCCTGGCGCTGAGCGGGGCCGAGGGGTTCGGGGCCTTCCCGCTCTATGACCCGGGGTACGCCGGGACCGTCGTCCGGGTGCGCCGCCCCCGGGAGCTGCCGCCGACCCCGCTGGAACTCTCCCCGCCCACGCTGGTGCCTGCCCTCGCGGCCGACAGCGCGCTGGAACTGGTGCACTTCCTTCCGCTCTGGTTCCCCGCCGCGACGCCGAGCGAGCTGCTCGACCTGGTCGCCGCGCCGGAGCGCAGCCCTGCCGGGAGGCTCCTGACCGGGGCACTGCCGGCGCCGGAATCGCGCCGGGTACTGACCGGCCTCGCCGAGGCCCTGCGACGGGAATGGCGCGGCGGCTACCCCGCCCTGCTCGATGCCCTGCTGCCCCCCACCCGGGTGGCCGAGGTCACCGCCGCCTGGGCCCCGGTGGCCGCCGACCTCGCGCCCTACCTGGAGGCGCACGCACTGGGCGGCGGCGTGGTGATGCTGGTGCCCGCCCTCGGCCCCGATGGCCGCTTCTTCGGCGGCGATCCCGCCAATCCCGCCGACAACGTGGTGGCGGTGGCGCTGGGACCGGACGAACCGGCGACGGCGGCGGTGTATCGGCTGGTCCGCGAGCTCTGCTACCCGGTGGTGCGGGTGACGCTCGCTGGCCGGCTGGAGCCCGCCGACCGCGTGGCCGGCGAACGCCTCAGCGGTGCCGCGGCGGTGCGTTGCGGTCACACCCTGCTGGCGCGCTACCGGCCGGCGGACGTCGCCGGCTACGACGCGCTGTGGCTGGGCGGCGCCGCAACGGCTGGGGACATCACCCGTGCCTTCGCCCTGCCGCCGGCGGTGGAGACCGCCTTGAGCCGCCGGCTGGCTCTCCGCTAAGGGATGGAAGCCGCTCACTGGCCCGGGCCCTCGACCGCCCGGATATCGAGAGGAGGAGTCTGAATGCAGCATCGGATGTGGGTGATCGCTGGGCTGGCCCTGCTCACCGGCGCGGCGCCTGCCGCCGCCCCGGCCCCGGGACCGTCCTACTCGGTGTACCTCCGGCTGGCCGACGCGCCCGCCGGGCAGTTCCAGCCGATGGTCGCGGCGGTGCCTGCATTGGCCGCACGGGCCGGGATGACGGTACTGGCCACGCTGCCGATGGCCACCGGCGGCTGCCGTTTTCAGGCGACGGTGTTCGTCCTGGAACAGCCGGCGTGGACCGGCCAGGTCCTGGCCCACGGGCCGGCCGCCGCCTTCGCCGCGCCGCTGCGGCTGGCGGTCTATGAGGACGAGGCCGGCGCGCACCTTGGGGCGGTGAACCCGCAGTCTCTCGCCCGCACCATCGTGGCGGAAGACTTCGACGGCCCGGCCACGCCGGTGATCGAAGCGCTGGCGGCGGCGGTGCGCGATGGCTTCCCCGGCACGCCGGTGCGCCAGCCGTACGGCCAGGTGCGGGACCGCGGGCTCATCGGCAAGACGATGGGCGTGGTGGCGGGCGGCCCCTTCCCCGGCAAGGTCGAGGAAGTGGCCCGGGTGAAGGCGACGGCCACGCGGGGCGTCGGTGCCGTCGTGAACGCGATTGCCGAAGTGGGGGCGTCCCCGACGCGGCGCTGGGGCCTCCACCTGGCGTACCGCCAGCCGCTTGCCGGTGGCGAGACGGAGCTGCTGGGCTTCACCGGCGCCGCCATGGAGGCAAAGTCCTTCGCCATCGTGGGCGGCGGTGGAGACGACACGCGTGGCGGATACGCCTGCCCCGGCCTCGACCACGCGGCCGCCTACCCCCTGGAACTGGTGGTGGTCCGCAGCGGAGATGACGTCCAGGTGCTCATCACCGACGTCATGTTCCGGATGAAGATGTACTTCGAGGACGCCGGGACGATGAAGTTCGCCGCCAACATGGCGATGCCCGGCTCGATCGAGGATGAATTGCGCGACCTCGTGGACGAGGCAATCGACAACCTCCACGACCGCGCCGCGCTGCGCTGAACCGGAGACACTCAGATGACACGCTCGACCCGTATCTTCCTTGCGCTCGGGGCCGCCCTGGCCCTGGGCGCCGCCCCGGTCGCCGCCACCGACGGCCACTTCCTCCATGGCGTGGGCGCCGTGAACTCCGCCATGGGCGGCGCCGGCATCGCGGCCCCGCGCAGCCTGCTCGGCACCTACTACCTGAACCCCGCCGGCCTCATGGCGTTCGACGGCAACCGGATGGAGTTCAGCCTGGAGATGTTCCAGGCGGACCGCACCCTGGCGAGCGACCTGCCGGGCTTTGCCGCGGGGGCCACCCGCTCCAAGCACGACTTCGTCCCCATCCCCGCGATGGGCATTTCCACCCGGCTGCCGAATGACAAGGTCGTCATCGGCATCGGCGCACTCGGGATCGGCGGTTTCGGGGTGGACTACGCCGCGAGCACCAGCAACCCCATCCTGACGCCACAACCCAACGGCTTCGGCGGGATCTACAGCAACTACCAGTTCCTCAAGGTCTCGCCGGCGGTCGCCTTCACGCCGGCCCGCGGCGTGTGGCTCGGCGCGGCGGCCAATGTGGACTGGGCCTCGCTCGCGGTGAACCCGATGCCCACCGCCTCCCCGGACGTGGACGGCGGGAGCGGCACGGCATACTACCCCAGCGCGACCGCGGCCGACGGCGCGTTCGGGTTCGGCTTCCAGCTCGGGGCGATCGTCAAGCCCAATGACCTCGTCGCCCTCGGCGTGAGTTACACCAGCGCGCAGTACTTCGACGACTTCGACTTCCAGAGCACCGTCGCCAATCCCAACTTGCCCACCTACGGCACCCCGCGGACCTTCGAGTTCCGGATGGACGTCCCGGCGGTGTACGGGGCGGGCATCGGTCTCTCGCCCCTGCCCAACCTGACCCTGGCGGCGGACGGGCGGTATATCACCTACGAGAGCACCAAGGGGTTCAACAAGAAGGGGTTCCGGCCCGACGGCTCGGTCCGCGGCTTCGGCTGGAAGAACATCTGGGTGGTGGCCCTGGGCGCCGAGTATCGGCCGAACGAGGTCCTGGCGCTCCGCGCCGGCTACAACCGGTCGCAGAACCCGATCAGCAAGTCGCAGGCGTTCTTCAACACCCCGGCGCCAGCGATCGTGCAGAATCACATCACCGTCGGCCTGGGCGTGAAGCTCAACCGGCGGCTCGAGGTGAGCGGCGCGTACTACCACGTGGGGAAGAACTCGGTGAAGGGGCCGATCCCGAATCCGGCGGTGCCGCCGGGCTCCACCGTGACCAGTTCGATGTACGAGAACTCCCTGCTGCTGCAGCTGTCGCTGACGTCGCGGTAGATCCCGCCGTGGTGCCACACGCCCCGGTGCCCCCTCGCGGGGGCACCGGGGCGCACGGCGTGGTCCCGCCGGCTACCGCCCGCCCACCACCTGGAACGGCGCCCAGAACCGGGGCGCCTCGAACCCCGGGGTGCGGCGCACCTCCTCCTGGGCCCGGCGCAGCGCTTCCGCCTTCGAGGGATGATCGGCGTCCTCCAGCCAGTGACCGTAGAACCGCTGCATGAGCAGCGCGGTCGCGTCGTCGGAGACGCTCCACAGGCTGACCAGCAGCGTCCGCGCGCCGCGCGCAAGGAACGCCCGCTGGAGGCCGACCGTCCCCTCCGCCTTCCGCAGGTTTCCCAGTCCGGTCTGGCAGGCGCTCAGCACCACCAGGTCCGCTGACAGCGCGAGCGCGGGATCGTCCAGCACCTCTCCCACCGTGAGGAGGCCGTCGTCGAGGGAGTCCGGCGCCAGGGCCACGAAGCTGCGACGCGCCTGGCCGCCACTGGCGTAGGCGTAGCCGTGGGTGGCGAGGTGGATGAGCGGTGCCCCGGCCATCTGCTGCCGCACCGTGTGTTCGTCGGCCCCCGCCCCTGCCAGCGCCCTCGTGCCAAGCCGTCGCGCCACCTCCTCGCCCTCGCGGCGGGCGGCCGGCAGCGGTCGCAACGGTTCCAGGGCACCAGTGGCGGTCATGATGGATGGCATCGCGGGGTCGCCGACGACGAGGGCACGGCGGAGCCGCGCCGCGCGATCCGCCACCGGTAGCGCCGGGCGGCGCTCGACCTCCACCAGGCTCGCCACGGAGGGCGCGTAGCGGAGTGCGTGCCGCTGGCCGAGCGTGGCCGAGTCGCGGACCGGCAGCGCGGCGAACGGGATCACCGCGAGCGCGCCGCCGGGCACGATCACCAGCTCGCCTCGTGCCGTCCCGCGGCGCAGCTCCTCAGGAAGCACCAGCCGGGCCAGGGCTTCCCCAATCACGAAGGGGGAGCCGGCGCCGGCTGCCGCCGTGCCCGCCACCCCCGTCCGCAGCGGCTCCTCGACACTGGCGGCGCCGTCGGCGGCGAGCCGGCTGCCCAGTTCCACCCGGTCCACCCCGAGCGCCGCACGCCACCGCTCCACCAGCCGGGCCAGGGAATCGGCGGGGACCGGCACGCGATGGACCGCCAGTCGGACGCGGCCCCCGATGGGCCGTGCATGCCACACCAGCAGCGTATCGTCGGTCACGAGATAGCTGAGCAGCGCCACACCACCCCGGGTCGCCGCGGTGACCAGCCGTCGGCCTTCCGCGGCGAGGTCGGCGCCGGGGGAGACATCCCGCGCGGTACGCAGCATCAGGTCCAGCAGCGCCTGGGCCCGGCCCCGTTCCGAGGCCGCGAGGGCGGCGTACCCCGCCCGCTCCATGTCCCCGGCATCCCCGTACTGAAGCCACGCCTGTTCCCACTCCCCGTCAGGGAGTGTGGCCCCCTCGGCGACGCCGAGCCGGTAGTCGTCGCCGCCTGCCTCGAGCCGGACCCGGGCCCGCAGCGCCGCGGCGGTGTCGAGCGCGGCGAGCGCCGCCGGCAGCTCCGGGGCGGGCGGCCGGCGCAGGTTGAACGCGATGCTGCCGAGCAGCATGGCGCTGCTCTCGAGCGCACCGCGGCTCCGCTGCAGCTCCAGCGCCTGCCGGAGGTTGGCGAGGCCGGCGTCCCGCTCGCCGCGGCGGCTCTCGATCCAGCCGATGGCGGAGAGGCTGCGGACCTGGGCGCTGACCGCCTGGCGGGTGCGGGCCAGCACCAGCGACCGGCGATGCCAGGCGATCGCGGAGTCCGGCTCGCCGATCCGGTCGTAGAGGGCGCCCACGTCGCCGGGGGTGTCGGGGTTGGTCCACGGACCGCTCCAGCTCCGGTAGCTCGTGATCGCGGCGCGCCAGGCGGAGTCCGCGCCGGCACGGTCGCCCGCCGCCTCCAGCAGCTGGCCGATGCGCTCGATGGACTCCGCCTCCGCCAGCGCATCGCCCTCGGGGTCCGAGGTGGTGTTGGCCCGGCGCCAGCGGGCGGCCGCCTCGCGCCGGCGGAGCCAGGCGAGCGCCGAGTCACGCACGCCCAGGGCCTCGAAGTCGAGCGCCAGTTCCCGCAGGACGATGAGCTCCCCGGCGGTGCCCTCGGGCGCGTCCGCGTGCTGGGCCCGGTGATAGGCGAGCGCCGAATCGTACTGACCCATCATCCGGAACAGGTCGCCCAGGTGCCCGACCGCCTGTGCGGCGTCCCGGCGGTAGGCATCCCCCGCGCGGGCCCAGGCCGCGACGGCGCTGCGATGATTGACCAGCGCGGAGTCGAAGTGGCCGGTGAGCGCAAAGACGGTCCCGCGGGTGCCACGCAGGAGCGCCAGTACCCGCGGCTCGATCCCCGTTGGCGCGAGCAACAGCCCGCGCTCGCTGGCGGACAGGGCCGAATCGAATGCGCTCTGCTGCAGGGACAGGCTGGCGATCAGCATCTGGCAGAACGCTTCCTCTTCCGGCACCGCGAGGCGCCGGTAGTCGGCCGCCATCAGCCGGGCGTACGTCATCGCGGAGTCCAGCTGGCCCCGGCCCTGGAAGAAGGTCTGCAGGCGGAGGCGGGCGATGTTGCGAAGACCATGGTCCCCCGTCGCCGCGAAGGCCCGCTCCGCCTGCCGGAACAGCTCAACGGCTGAGTCGGCCTCGCCCGCGGAGAGCCGCTGGCCGGCAGTGACCATCAGCAGGAGGGCCGGGCTCGGGACCGTCGAGACCCCGAGGCCCGCGCTCAGCCGGTAGTTGGCCGACATGGAGTCGGTCCGGCCGGTGCGCTGGTGCAGGCTGCCGAGGACCGAGTACAGGATGCCGAGGGTCAGCCGGTTGCCGCCTCCGGGGTAGTGCTGGATCGCGGAGCGGTAGGCGATGATCGCTTCGGCCTCCCGCCCGCGGGCCTGCTCCACCATGCCGAGCCAGGCGCCGGCGTTGGAGGCCGTGGTGCTGTCGGGGTCCTCCATGCTGCGGGAGAGCGAAGCGACCGCGGTGTCCGCATCGGTGCTGCCGGCCGCGAGGAGCGCGAGCGCCCCGCGACGCGCCCGGATCAGGCTGTCGGGTGCGGCTGATTCGACGTACAGGTCGGCGAGCTGGCGGAGGGCCCGCTGCTCGTTGGCACTGTCACTCAGCGCCGGCCCCGGCGCGAGCGCCCGCTCCAGGAGGGGGATCGCGCTGTCGGGGAGCTGGCGGAGGGCGTAGACCTCGCCCAGTTCGCGGCTCACGGCGCGCACGTACTGCTCGCGCCCGAGGGCAGCGTAGAGGTTGCGGGAGCGCTGGTAGTAGTCCAGCGAGGCGAGATGGGCCCCGCGCCAGCGGGCCAGCGCGCCGAGCCAGCGGAGGCTGAGCGCCTGGTCGGCGGTGTCGCCGGCCTGCTGCAGCAGCGGGAGCGCCTCCCCGAAGAACTGGGCGGCGGAGTCCGGCTGCCGGGCCTCTGAGGCGATCACCCCGCGCCAGTTGAGCGCGGTGCCCTCCTGCGCCGGGTACGTCATCCGGTGATAGAAGAGCCGCGCCTGCTCGTAGTGCGCGGCCGCGGAATCGAGCTGGCGCTGCGCCCGGAAGAGCCCGCCGAGCACCGAGTGGATCCGGGCGCGCGGCGGGGTACGGCCGGCGGTGTCGTAGTAGGCCAACGCCTCCCGGCAGGTCGCGATGGCCTGGCTGGCGGGCTGGCTGTCGGCGGCGGCAACACAGGCCAGCAGCGGGGAGCGCTCCTGCGCGGCGAGCGGCGCCGGCAGGAACGGGATCAGCGCGAAGAGGACGAGGACCGGCTGGAGGCGCATCCGCATGGACGGTGAAGGTACGCGGGGGATGCGCGGGCGCCACCGCATTGCACGGCGGCCGGCGGCGGAAGGGCGGGCGCTGGTGCGTCCCCGGAGCCAGGCGCATCTTCCTGCCCAGCCTTCCCTGGTACCGGAGCCCCGCATGTCCCGCGTCCCCCGCCGCACGCTCTGCCTGGCCCTGCTCTGCTGGACCGTGCCACTCGCCGGCCAGGCCGACCGGGTCGAGTTGCGCACCGCCCGCTTCGCGACCGGCGACGACCCGGCGCGCAAGACGCCCGACTTCGACGACCGCGGGTGGGCGACGATCTCCACCAGCCGGAACTTCGAGCCGCAGGGATTCGAGGGCTACGACGGCTGGGCCTGGTACCGGATGCATGTCAGCCTGCCGCGGACGTTACTCGACGCGTCCCACTGGAAACAGCGCTTGCTGCTGCACCTCCCTGGGGTGGACGACATCGACCAGACCTGGTTCAATGGCGTGCTGGTGGGCAGCACCGGCACCGGCCCCGATGACCCGGCCGGGTACGTCTCCCAGTGGCAGGCGGTGCGGGACTACCCGGTGGACCTCACCACTGTGCCGGTGCACTGGGACGGCGACAACGTGATCGCGATCCGGGTGTACGATGGCGGTGGTCCCGGCGGGTTCTACCGCGAGGTGCCCTGGCTCCGCATGGCGGAAGTGGTGGACGGGGTGGCGCTCGGCGACAGCGTGGAGTGGCGCTACCAGGGCGGGCTGGTCGCCGCGAAGGTGCGGATCCGGAACGCCAACCCGGCCGACCTGCGCGGCGAGGTGAGCTGGGAGACGTGGGACCTCGCCGCCGGCCGGGCGCTCGCCCGGCTCCGGAAACCGCTCCCGCTCGATGCCGGCGCGAGCGCCACGGTGACGATCACCGCACCTCAGCGCGCCGGCATGGAGCTGCGGCTGCGCTACACCGATGCCGCCTCCAGCCGCTGGATCGAGGACACCCTGACCGTGCCCTACCTGCTCACCCCGGCGCCGCCGGCGCGGCCCCGGGTGAACGGCGCGCGGATCGCCGGGGTGCGCCCCGGCTCGCCCTTCCTGTTCCGCATCCCGGCCACCGGAAGGCCTCCGCTCCGCTACGCGGCGAGCGGCCTGCCCGCCGGCCTCACGCTCGATCCCGCCACCGGCATCATCTCCGGCCGGGTCGCGACGCCGGGGGACTATCCGGTGACGCTCGAGGCCCGCAACAGCGTGAGCCGGGACCAGCAGCCGCTGCTCATCCGGGTGGGCGACACCCTCGCCCTCACCCCGCCGATGGGGTGGAACAGCTGGAATGTCTTCGGCCTCTCGGTGACCGCCGACCGGGTGCGGGAGACCGGCGAGATCCTGCTGCGGAGCGGGCTCGCCGATCATGGCTGGACCTACGTCAACATCGACGACGGGTGGGAGGCGGCGGCGCGTGCCGCCGACGGGCGCATCGTGCCCAACGCCAAGTTCCCCGACATGCGCGCGCTGGGCGACACGCTGCACGCCCTCGGCCTGCGCTTCGGGATCTACTCCTCGCCCGGGCCGCGCACCTGCGGCGGGTTCCTCGGGTCGTACCAGCACGAAGCGCAGGATGCCGCGTCGTACGCCACCTGGGGCATCGACTACCTGAAGTACGACCTCTGCAGCTACCTCACCCTGATGCCGGCATCCCCGACGCTGGCGCAACACCAGGCGCCCTACCGGGTGATGCAGGCGGCGCTCCGCGCCCAGCCGCGCGACATCGTGTACAGCCTGTGCCAGTACGGGCTGCTCGACGTGTGGACCTGGGGCACCGCTGTCGGCGGCAACGCCTGGCGCACCACCGGCGACATCGAGGATACCTGGGAGAGCATGCGGGGCATCGCGGAGCGGCAGGATGCCGCGGCACCCTACGCCGGGCCGGGGCACTGGAACGATCCCGACATGCTGGTGGTCGGGGTGGTGGGCTGGGGCGGGTCGCCGCATCCGTCCCGGCTCACGCCCGACGAGCAGTACAGCCACATCAGCCTCTGGAGCCTGCTCGCGGCGCCGCTGCTGCTCGGCAACGACCTGCGCCGGTTGGACCCGTTCACCCTCAACCTGCTCACCAACGACGAAGTGCTGGCCGTGGACCAGGACCCGCTCGGCAAGGCGGCGCGGCGGGTGTGGCAGCAGGACGGCTGGGAGATCTGGTCACGGCCGCTCGCCGACGGCCGCAGCGCGGTGGGGATCTTCAACGTCGGCGACGGCTACCGCACCCTGCACGTGGACCCGGCGGTGCTCGGGGCGCGGCCCGGCGCGCCGCTCCGCGACCTCTGGCGCCAGCATGACCTCGGTCCGCTCGACTCGGGCTTCCAGGCCCGGGTGCCGAGGCATGGGGTGTTGCTGATGGCGGTAGGGCGGCAGGGCGGGTGGTCGGCGGAGGGCGGCGGCGAGTGACCAGGTCGCTTCAGCGACCTCAGCCGAGCCGCGGCTTCAGCCGCGCGCCGGCGGGACCGCCGCCCGAGCCGATCCGGAACCAAGCCGATGAGTGGCTGGTCGCTTCAGCGACAGATGCCGAGTCGCGGCTTCAGCCGCGGGACTCCGGCGCCTGCTCCCCACGAGGGTCCGTGCCGGCCGGACGAACAACTACTCCGCCCGCGACCCCGCGGCGGTCAGGCGGGTGGCGCCGGGGTAGGGCGCATCTCCCTTGATGGCGAGCCAGAGCACGCGGTTGAACGCGTCGTCGTCCGCGAGGTCCTCGATGCGGAAGTCGAGCCGCGACGACTCCACCGCCCCCCGCCCGGTGCGCGGGTTCAGCTCGTCGAGCGGTACCGCCGGCGTCAGCGCCAGGTAGGGCGCCGTGTCCGCCGCCGCGGCGAAGATGCCGCGCAGCGGCCGCGCGTAGCGATCGAACTGCGACAGGTGATCCAGCCGCAGGATGGATTCGATGGTGGCGAGCACGTCGGTGGTGTTGGTGAAGCGGTGCCAGACGTGCGGCCGGTTCCAGGCGGAGATCACCAGCAGCGGCGAGCGATGGCTGTCCACGTGGTCGGGGCCGTTCTGGGCGTCGTCCTCCAGCACGAACACCACGGTGCTGCGCCAGAACCGGCTCCGCGACAGCGCCTCGATGACCCGCCCCAGCGCCAGGTCGTTGTCCGCCACGTAGGCGCGCGGCGTGGGCTGCCCCGCGGTGGCGCCGGCGGTGTGGTCGTTGGGCAGCCGCACGATCTGCAGTGCCGGCATCCGGCCCGACGCCTCCCACCCCGCGAACGCCGCCAGCCAGCGACCGGCCCGGACCTGGTCGGGGATGTGCATGTCGAACCCGGGGAAGGTCGAGTCGGTGCTGGTCTCGAGGAACGGCTTGAGCCCGCGGTACCACACCGGCACCGGCCCCTCGCGCTGGTCCTCGTCCAGGACGAACTCGCCGAAGTTCCGGAAGCTGATCCCCCGCCGCTGCGCCAGGTCCCAGAGGTATCCCGCCGCCGGCTCCGCCACATCGTCCTCCGGCTTCTCGTCGCGGTTGGTGCCCTCGAAGTCGTAGGTACGGCCCCGGCCGGAGTAGTTCTGGGCCAGGGTCTTCTCGGTGTAGTCGGTGGCGTACGCCGCCGTGCTCCAGTTGTGCCCGTCGGCGCTCACCTCGGCGTTGACGAAGAACCGGTCGAAGATCCCGAACCGCTCCGCCAGCGCGTGGTGATTGGGCGTCACCTCCCGGCCGAAGTAGAGCAGCGTGGTGTCGCCGTCGGCCCCGGGGAGGTCGCCGAAGACCTGGTCGTAGGTCCGGTTCTCCTTGATGATGTAGATGACGTGCTCGAACGGGGGCCAGGCGGCCCCATCGCCACGGAGGTGCCAGCCATTGGCGGCCGCGACCCTGGCGGAGAGCGCGGCCAGGTCGAGCCCCGCCAGCCCGATCCGCGAGAGCGAGCCCGTCGTCTGCCGCAGGGTGTAGCCGCGCGGGTCGCGCGAAGCGACGCCCGGCCCGGGCCCCAGCGGGTTGGGTCCGGTCCCCTTCCCCTTGGCGTTCGCGACGAAGAGCGAGTCGCCCTGCAGCACCAGCGCGCTGGGATACCACTCCACCGGAATCCGGCCCAGCAGCGCATCGGTCCCCCCGCCGCCCTGCCCCGAGGTGGCGCCGGAGAGCGCGAACACCGCCACGGCGTTGTTGTCCGCCTCGGCGACGTAGAGGGTCCGGCCGTCCGCCGAGAGTGCGAGCGCGTTGGGCGTGCTCCCTTCCGCCGGCCCGCCGGGCGCGCTGTCGGAGAGGGTCGCGATCACCCCGCCCTGCCGGGTGTCCACCACCGCGATCCGGTCGGTGCTCGCCGAGGCCACGAAGAGCCGGGTGCCTTCCGGGTTGAGCAGCACCGCCGACGGGTGACGGCCGACGGCAATCTCACCCAGCGGCGCGAGCCGGCCGCCGCTCGGATGGAAGGCGTGGACCTCGTAGTCGCCCCAGGCCGAGACATAGACCGAGCCCTCCGGCCCCACCGCGACCCCGTACGGATACCGCCCCGCCGGCAGTCGCTGCACCACGCGGCCGCTCGCGACCTCCACCTCGGCCAGCTGGTCGCCGAGATTCTCCGCCACGTAGAGCCGCGACCCGTCAGGCGAGAACGCGAGCCCCGTGGGGTACCGGGTGCCGTGCCCGCGCTCCTCCACCGGCGCCAGCACGATGCTGTCCGCGGCGGCCGCGCTGTCGCCCGCCCAGGCAAAGCGGTACACCACGTCGCGATCGCCACCGGCGACGTACAGCATGCGGCCGGCGGGATCGAAGGCGAGCCCCACGAACACCGCCCGGAGCGGCAGCGTCTGGGTCACCGCGCCGGTCGCGGCATCCAGCACCTGGATGCCCTGTTCCCGCGCGCCGTTGAGCAGCGCCACCAGCCGCCGGCCGCCGGGCGCCGCCACCATCCCGAGCGGAAACGAGCCCAGCTCGGTGGTCCGCCCCACCGGATCGAGCAGCACGCCGGTGGGCAGCCGCCCCTGGTCACCCGCCATGGCGTTCCCGGTCGTGGGGTCCGCGGCGGGTGAGGCGTGACAGGCAGCGAGCAGCAGGAGAGGAAGCAGCTGGCGGGCGGCGCGGGGCACGGCGGTTCTCCTCATGGGATCGCGAGAAGGTACGCCGCGTGCGCGGGATCGCCTAGTGGCGGTGACGGGACCGATACGTCGCCTAGGCGCGGAGCTTGAGGGCGCGGAGCGCCGCCTGGTAGCGCGGCTCGTCCACCAGCGGCCACCAGGGCGTGTCCACCGCGAGGTCGCGCACCATGGTGTCGCGGGTGGCGATGGACTGCTCCAGCCGGTCCAGCGCCGCCGGCATCTCGCCCAGCCCCGCGTGGATCATGGCGGGGAAATACGGCGGGATGTATTCCTCCCGGCTCCGTTGCCCCAGCTCTTCGAGCAGCGCCCGCGCCTCCGCCTGGCGCCCTGCCCGCCCCAGCGCGTTGCCGAGGTAGCCGAGCATCCGGCCGGTCCGGCCGGAGAGCTGGATGGCGCGTTCGAAGGACTGGATCGCCTCGTCATGCCGGCCGAGCGCCCCGAGCGCCTGCCCGTCGAACCACCAGGCGGGGAAGTAGGCGGCATCGAGGGACAACACCCGCTTCTCGATGGCGTGGGCCTCCTCGGGGCGGCCGGCGAAGAGCAGGAACCAGCCGCGGGTCGCCAGGGAGATGAGGGGCAGCGGATCGAGCGCCTCCGCCAGCGCGAAGTGCGCGGCACTTTCCTCATACTGCTCGGTGACGCCGAGCAGCACCGCGTACCAGTGGTGGGTGAGCGCGTTGCCGGTGTCGAGCCCCAGCGCCCGCTGGTACAGCCGCGCCGCCTCGGCCCAGTCAAAGTCGAACTGCCAGGTGGCCAGCGCCTGGGCCCGGAGTCCGTCGCTGCTCTCGCCCTCCAGGTCGACGGCACGCGTCACCGCCGCGCGCACCCGCCGCAGGCTGTCGCCCGGCGGCGCGAAGCCGTAGTTGGAGAGCAGGTTGAGGCTGTCCGCCAGGCCGATCCACGCCTTGGGCTGCAGCGGGTCGCGGTCGATCACCTGCTGGAAGCAGTCCAGCGCCGCGCGCAGCGAGGACTCGGTGCGCCGGCTCCACAGGTGATGCCCGCGGACCAGCAGCTGCACCACCGCGAGGTCGGTCGCCTCCGACGAACGCCGGCGGCGCGGCGCCGGGGTGGCGGCCACGGTGGTCGGCGTCGGCCGCCCCGGGCCCCGGCGGCAGCGCGCCAGCTCCTCCTGCACCAGCCGGGCGCTGGCCGGGCGCCGGCCCGGTTCCTTCGCCATGAGGGAGGTGACCAGCCGATGGAACCGCTCCGGCAGCGCGGGCTTGAGGCTCGCGAGGTCGGTGGGCTCCTCGAGCAGGATCTGCTGCATCAGCCACGGGGTGGTGTTGCCGCGGAAGGGGAGCTGGCCGCTCGCCAGCTCGTAGAGCAGAATGCCGAGCGCGTAGAGGTCGGACTTGCGATCGGCCGGCTCGCCCACGAGCTGCTCCGGCGCCAGATAGGCGAGTGTCCCGGCGACCTCCCCCTTCACCGAGAGCGGCGCCGCGCCGGGCTCGGCTGTGGCACTCTCGCCCATCAGCTTCGCCAGGCCGAAGTCCACCACCTTCACCCGGCCCTCGGCGGTCACCATCACGTTGCCGGGCTTGAGGTCCCGGTGCAGCACCCCGCGGGTGTGTGCGGCGTCGAGCGCTTCCGCGATCGGGATCGCAAGGTCCAGCAGGCGGGGGAACTCGAAGCCCTCGGGCGGGAGGAGCTCCGCCAGCGTGCGCCCCTCGACCAGCTCCATCACCACGAAGGGGCTGCCGTCGGCCTCCTCGACCGCGTGGATCGTGACCACGTTGGGGTGATTCACCGCGGCCAGCGCGATCGCCTCCCGGCGCAGGCGCTCCATCGCGGTTCCCTCCCCGGCCACCCAGCCGAGCAGCCGCTTGAGCGCCACCCGCCGGTGCAGGACGAGGTCCTCGGCGAGAAATACCTCGCCCATCCCCCCCTTGCCCAGGCGGGCGAGCACGCGATAGTGGCCAAGCGTGGATTCGGTCACGCATTCTCCGAGGACATGGTCCGGCTCCGACCATGATTGAGCGTACCGCCCGCCACCGCAAGCGGCCGCTTCGTGAGGCCCGCCGGGCTGCCCTGCTCGACCGGCGCCCGGACCTGGGCAAGGCCTCGGCCCGGTCCCGCCCCCGAACGACCCCGGCCCACCGCTTCCTTATATGGGCCACCCCCAGGGGGGCCTCGTCGCGGGAGACTGGCGCAGGGCCGCGGCGGTCCGGGCGCGGCAGCCAGCCTCCGCGAAGCGGTTGCCGCGAGGGCCTGCGGTCGGCATTTTTCCCCTGCTGACCCGTCCCTTCGTCCACATCCTGCCCCAGGGTAGATGGACCGCTTCCCCGCCGAAGACCCAGTCGCCGAGCGGCTCGCCCATGCGCTCGCCCCGAGCTACACCCTCCGCCGGGAGCTGGCCGGCGGGGGGATGAGCCGCGTCTTCGAGGCGGTGGAGAACGCCCTCGGCCGCGTGGTGGTGGTGAAGCTGCTGCCGCCGACGATTGCGGCAACCCTGGACACCGACCGGTTCCGCCGCGAGATCCAGCTCTCCGCCAATTTGCGCCACCCGCATATCGTCCCGCTGCTCTCCGCCGGGCAGGCCGACGGGATGCCCTACTACACCATGCCGTACATCCGGGGCGAGTCCCTGGAGTCGCGGCTGGGGCATTCGCCGCGGATGGGGGTGGAGGAGGCGGTGCGCATCGCCTGCGAGGTGGCCGACGCGCTGGACTACGCCCACAAGCAGGGGGTGATCCACCGGGACATCAAGCCGGGGAACATCCTGCTCGAGTCGGACCACGCGGTGGTGACCGACTTCGGCATCGCGCGGGCGGTGCAGCGGGAGGGGCTCCCCGGCGCCACGGCGATCACCCAGAGCGGCTTCATCGTGGGCACCCCGACCTACATGAGCCCCGAGCAGGGGAGCGGTGACGCGGTGGATGCCCGGAGCGACATCTACTCCCTGGGCTGCGTGCTGTACGAGATCCTCGCCGGCACCCCGCCCTTCACCGGCACCACCGTGCAGTCGCTGCTGGTGCAGCACCTGGTGCACCAGCCCCCCACCTTCCAGCGGCACGATGTCCCGGCCACGCTGCAGGAAATCCTCCGGGTGGCGCTGGCCAAGACCCCGGACGACCGCTTCGGCACCGCGCGCGAGTTCCGCGAGGCGCTGCAGTCGGTGGACCTGATCGCGTCGCCGTCGTCCGCGTCGCCGGTGTCGTTCATCCGGACGCCCCCGGGCATGACCCGGACGCTCACGTCGGGCCCGATCGACTCGCTCGCGGTGCTGCCCTTCGCCAGTTCCGGCGCCGGCTCCGACGACGAGTACCTGGCCGACGGCATCACCGAGAGCATCCTCAACCGGCTCACCCGCGTCTCGGGGCTCCGGGTGGTGCCCCGCTCCACCGCCTTCCGCTACCGCGGCCGCGAGGGGGAGACCCAGGTCATCGCCGCGGAGCTGCGGGTGCGGGCGCTGGTGACCGGCCGGGTGGTGCAGCGCAACGAGCAGCTGATGGTGAGCGTGGAGCTGGCGGACGCCGGCACCGAGGCCCAGCTCTGGGGCGAGCGGTTCATCCGCTCCGCGACCGACATCTTCGCGGTGCAGGAAGAGGTCGCCACCGAGATCGTGCGCTCGCTCAAGCTCCAGCTCTCGGCGGAGGAGCGGAAGGAGCTCCTGCGGCGCCAGACCGACGACTCGGAGGCCTACCACGCCTACCTCCGCGGCCGGCACCAGTGGAACAAGCGCAGCCGGGACGGCTTCGAGCAGGCGATCCACCACTTCCAGCAGGCGATTGACCGCGATCCCGCCTTCGCCGCCGCCTACGCCGGCCTGGCCGACACCTACAACGTGCTCGGCTACTACAACTTCGCCCCGCCGCGCGAGGTGTATCCCCGCGCCAGCGCCGCCTCGACCCGGGCGCTGGAACTCGACGCGACCCTGGCCGAGGCGCACGCCTCCCTGGGCTACACCCGGCTGTTCTACGACTGGGACTGGGAGGGAGCGCGGGCGTCATTCGAGCTGGCCATCACCCACGACCCCGGCTACGCCAGCGCCCACCAGTGGCGCGCCTGGTACTTCCTGGTGGCCGGCCGCCTGGGCGACATGCTCGCCTCGATGCGGATGGCGCTCAAGCTCGACCCGCTCTCCCCCATCATCAACGCGCACATGGGCTACGCCCTCTTCTGGGCCGGGTGCCAGGACGAGGCGCTGGCACAGCTCAACAGCGCGCTGTCCCTCGACCCCGACTTCGCCCTGACCTACTGGCCCCTCGGCGCGGTGCATGTCTGGCTCCGCAACGGCGAGCAGGCGATCCGCGCCTTCCGCTCGCTGGTGGAGCTCACCAACGGCGCGCTGGGTCTCGGCTACCTCGGGATCACCGCCGGCGCCTTCGGCCGGCAGGACGTGGGCGAGGAGGCCCTGGCGCGGCTCGAGGCGCGCGCGAAGGAACGCTACGTCTCCCCGCTCGACCGGTCGCTCTGCCTCGCCGGCCTCAACCGCTACGAGCCCGCCTTCGAGGCGCTGGAGCAGGCCTTCACCGACCGGGTCAGCGACCTGGTGCGGGTCACCGTGCTGCCCTGGCCCGCGGACATGCGGAATGACCCGCGCTTCGCGGGGTTCGTGGCGCGGCTGGGGCTGCCGGGGGGATGACGGACGGTAGGACGGTAGGACGGTAGGACGGTAGGACGGTAGGACGGTAGGACGG
>CAZYIV010000060.1:0-24195 GCA_964647615.1 uncultured Gemmatimonadaceae bacterium
AACGGGGCTGACGGGGCTCGAACCCGCGACCTCCGCAGTGACAGTGCGGCACTCTAACCAAGCTGAGCTACAGCCCCTGGATGCTTCGGGCGCGAGAATATAGGCAGGGGCTGCCCCCGATGGTAGGGGGCGCCCCTGCCCCCCGGCCTACTTGCAGTAGACCCGGATCATCGAGGCGGTCCGCGGCCGGAGGGTGGGCAGGTAGCCCTTCAGCTGGTCGTAGATCGCCTTCTGGCTCGCGCCGGGCCCGTCGATATAGGGCTGGGCCAGGCCGAGGGCGGTGTCCGCCTCGCCGCTCATCGCGTCGACCTGCTTGGCGATGTCACAGGACTTCTCGGTCTCCGCCTGCTTGTCGGCCACGATCATCTTGTTCACCAGCGCGAGGCCGAGGAAGTAGTTGGCGATCGGCGCGTAGCGCCCGGCGGGGTTGGCCAGGCTGACCACCCGCTTGAGCCCGTCCACCGCGGCATCCCAGTTCTGCGGCGGCTGGATGTAGGGCAGCGTGCCGTTGAGCAGCAGACCCGCGGCGCCTTCCCTCGACTGCGCGTCCCCATGGGCCGCCGCGAAGTCGATGAAGGGCCCGGCCTTGTCGTAGGCCTTGGCGTCCTGCTGGTTCTTCGCTTCCTGCAGCGCGAAGCCCACCGCCGCGGCGCTGTCGAGCGGCTGCAGCTGGCCCAGCACCCGCAGCAGGCTGTCCGGCAGGCCCACCTGGGAGAACGCCCCGGCCGCCTGCTTGATCAGGGTCAGGTTGTCCGGGAACTTCTGGGTCGCCCGCGAGGACCACTGCACCAGGCGCGCGGTGTCGGGCTTGACCCCCGCGGTCACCAGGTACTTCACGTAGAAGGTGGTGTCGGCGCGGGTCGAGTCCAGGGCGATGATCTGCTCCAGGTCGTCGAGGGCGCCGCTGTAGTTCTCCCGGAAGATCCGGGCATTGGCCCGCAGGTCGAGCAGCTCGACGTTGCTCGGATCGAGCTGGAGGCCCTCGTCGGCCACCCGCTCGGCCGCCTCCACCCGGCCGTAGGCCAGCAGCTTCTTGAAGACCAGGTCGCGCAGCGGCTGGTTGGTCGGGGCGATGGACAGCATCTTGAGCAGCGCGTCCACGGTGGCGGTCGTGTCGCCACCCACCTCGTAGCCGGCTGCGAGCAGGGTCCACGCGTTCAGGCTGAGCGGATCGCCCTTGACCGCGGTCTTGAGGTAGCCCACCGCCTCGGCGCTGTCCGCCTTCTTGCCCCGACCCAGGGCCAGCTGCGCCAGGCAGAGGTTCGCGAGGCCGTGATCGGGCAGGACCGCGATGGCCTTCTTGGCGGACTGCACCGCCTTCTCCGGGGCGTTCTTGCTCTGGTCCACGCAGGCCTTGGCGTCGTCCCAGCTCTTGACCGCCGGCTGGAAGCCGTCGGCCACCTTGCCGCCCAGGTCCGCCAGGCTCTGCCCGGCGGCCTGGGTCATCACCACCACGTTGCCGGCATCATCGTTGAGCCCCGCCATTCGGGAGGTGATGGTGTACCGGCCACCCGCGTCACGGGTCATGGACGAGGTGACGAGCGCCCGGGCAGTGAGCGACTGGGCCAGGCTCCTGAGCGGCAGTGCGGCGAGGATCGCGTCCTTGGGGTAGCCGTAGGTGAGCAGCGCCTCGTTCATTTCATTCCGCGTCAGCGTGCGGAATTGGGAGCCGACCACCTTCTCCATCCGGGTCCGGGCCCCGTCGCCGATCGCCACCGACGGCGCCGAGTCCGCGGCGTTGAACGAGTGGGGATTGCCGACCAGCAACCGGACCGCGGACTGGCCGGTCGCCTGCGCGGGCCGGCGCGTGGGGATCTGGGCCGACAGGGAGGCAGTCCCGGTCAGCAACAGAACGCAGGGAACCAGACGGGCCAGGCGCATCGGACGTTCTCCGGGCATTGAGGGTTCCCGATCGCGGCGCCGCCGGGACACGGCGCCGTGCGCGGGATCGTTCAGCGATGGGCGAAGAGGGATTCGAACCCCCGACATCCTGCGTGTAAGGCAGGCGCTCTGGACCAGCTGAGCTATTCGCCCGGGCATGGACACGCCAACGGACCGCAGCCGCGGCCCGTGGGGATGCTCCGCTGGGTCAGGCGCAGGTCAGAGCGCGATCCCGAGCGGAAACAGCACGCAGTATCCGAGTACCAGCAGCGCCGCGGCGCCGGTGGTGCCCCCCGCATTCAGCCAGGCATACCCGGCCACAAGGGAGACGAGGGCCGCGCCCAGCAATAGCACGTTTCGCCGCCCGAACCGCAGTTGATGGCCGGGGGCAGGGGAATCGGAACTTGGCATGGGGGTTGAGCTTACTCCGTTGGCGGCCGCTGGTCAACCGGTGGCGGATCGGCGACCGGAAGGGTCCCATCCGGCTCCACGGCCTCCGGGGGCACCACCCAGCCGACGTCCAGGGCAGCCCGGCGTGGCCGGTCCTGCCGTCGCCGCTCCCACAGGATGGCCCCGAGCCCCAGGGCGAGCACCGCCCACATGCCGCCGGTCACCACCCATGTAAGCAGGTTGTACCGCCGCCGGAGACCGGCGCGCCAGGCCACCTCGAACTGGTCTGGCGTGAGCCCGGTGGCCGCCACCAGGGCGCTGTCGAAGGGCTCGCCGGCCTCCAGCCGGGCCAGCAGCGGCGCCAGCCCACCCGGCGCGGGCCGCCGCACGAGTTCCTCCACGGCCGAGGCGGCCAGGGCGTAGGCCAGATCGGCGCTGGTCGCCGGGCCGCGCAGCATCGCGTCCAGCGCCCGGAGCGACGGCACCCGACCGGCCACCACCGCCAGGTTGAGCGCCAGTACATCCGAGCGGCCGAACTCACCGGCGCTGTAGGAGGGGTACCCCTCCTCGAACCAGAGCGGCAGCCGCCCCCGGACGTGTTCCCGGAGGATGAGGTGCCCCAGTTCGTGGCGGAGGGTCTGTGGCAGGTCCGGCAGGTCGGAGCGGAGGAAGATGATCCGGGCCGACGGGAAGGTCACGCCGGCACCCCAGCCGGGCGCCCGGCCGCGGGTGTAGCGGGCGAGGGCCTGGGAGTCTGGCGCGAGCACGAGGGTGAACGGGGGCGGCGGCCGGTGGCCCAGGCCGGGCCAGTCCCGGGGCTGCTCCGCAAGCTCGGCCAGGTCCATCCCGAGGCTGCGTTGCGCAGGCGCCGCCACCACGGTGACGGACCCCACCTGCACCGCCGGCTCGGGGAACTGCGGCGCCGCGAGGAGCGCGATCAGGAAGCGGAGCGAGGGGGCTCACCTCCGCCGGCCGTCACGTCCAGCATTTCCTTGCAGCGCTTGCCCCACGGATTGAACTTGTTGGCCTTGAAGCCGTCGGTCCACGCCACCTTCGCGCCGTCGCGGTCTCCCATGAACCAGCTCGCGCGGCCCAGCTCGTAGTAGGCCTCGATCAGGTTGGGCCCCAGCTTCAGGGTCTTCTGGAAGAACGTGACCGCGTCCTCGTACATCTCCCGCTCGAGGTAGACCAGGCCCAGGTAGTAGTGGGCGTACAGGGTCGCCTTGCGATCGTTGTCCAGCCGGATGGCCTTGGAGAGGTGCTCGATCGCCTCGCCGAAGATCCGCTTCTTGAGGCAGATGTATCCCACGTTGATCCGGGCGAGGGAGTTCGCGGGCTCCTTCATCAGCACCCGGGAGAACGTGGTCAGCGCCTCGTCGTAGTCCTCGTGCAGCATCTGGGCCCAGCCCAGGAGCGACTGGGCCTGGGTCTCGGAGGGCGCCAGGGCGAGCGCCTTCTCCAGCGACTGGATGGCCCCGGCGTAGTCGCCGAGCGAGATGAGGCTCCACCCCTTCTCGATATACGTCGAGGCGCCGAGGTGGTCCTGCTGCACCACCGGGCGGGCGCCGGTGAACTGGGGTGCCTGGGCGGTGTCGGTGGCGGCCGCGCCCTGCTTGTAGCGGTCCACCAGCACCCGGATCTCCTCCTTCACCTGCCCCAGCTCGGTGAGCGCCGCATCCACCCGCTTGAAGAACGTGATGATCTCCCGCTTGACGGCCTCGCGCTCGGCGAAGCCGTTCACGGTCTCCAGCCGCCCGGCGATCTCGCGGTACTGCGCCTTGAAGTCGGCGACCAGCGGGTCCACCAGGGGAGCGTCGTTCACGCCGCCACCCCCGCCAGCTGGCGCCACTGGTCTCCGGTCAGCAGCCGCCCGGCCTGGAGCACCAGGATGGTCCGGCCCGGCTGGAGGATCATCCCGCCCAGCCATTCGGGCGGGATCCCGGGCGGCGGGGTGTCGGGGACGACGATCGTCCGGGCGTCCACCCGGAGTGCCTCGTGCACCTGGTCAACGGCCATGCCCACGCGTCCCCCCTCGAACTCCAGCACCATGATTCGGGTTTCCTCCCGGACCTCGGCCGGCCGGCCGAGGCGCTTGCGCAGGTCGAACAGCGGCACCGGCTGGTCGAGGTAGCGCACCGTCCCGTCGATGAACTCGGGGGCGCCCGCCAGCGGTTCCGGGGCCGCATAGCGGAGAATGCGGGCCACCTGGAAGATGTTGACCGCCAGCGCCTGGCTTCCCACCCGGAAGACGATGAACTGCAGTTCGTCGCCCGCGGTGATATTCCGGTATCGGCTGCCCGCCATCCGTCCCCAAGCCTCCCCCCGCGAGTACCCGCCGCCCTCAGCGGCGCGGCAGTTCCCGAAGCAGTGCCCCGATCCGCTCGGCCATCGTGCCGAGCGGCAGGACCAGGTCGGCGCCGCCGGCCTCGAGCGCGGCGCCCGGCATGCCGTAGATCGTCGCGGTGCCGCGGTCCTGCGCGATTCCGACGCCACCGGCATCGTGCAGGGCGCGCAGGCCGGCGGCGCCGTCGCGGCCCAGGCCCGTCAGCACCAGTCCCAGCGTGGCGGGCCCGTAGTTCGCTGCCACCGAATGGAACAGCGGATCGGCGGCGGGCCGCACCCCCCAGACCGTGGCCTCCTGGTCCAGCGCGACCACCGGCACGCCGTCGCGCACCGCCACCCGCATATGATAATCCCCGGGTGCCACGTACGCCGTGTCCGCCTGCAGCGGCATGCCTTCCTGCGCCTCCACCACCCGGAGCGCGCTGAGCCCGTCCAGCCGCTCGGCAAAGCTCCGGGTGAAGCCGGCGGGCATGTGCTGCACCACCAGGACCGCCGCCTCCAGCCCGACCGGCAGCGCCGGCACCAGTTCCGCGAGCGCCCGCGGGCCGCCGGTGGAGGCGGCGATCGCCAGCACCCGGCGGGCCTCCCCCGGCCGCGGGGCGAGGGCATGAACGCCGCTGACCCGCGGCCGCGCCAGCACCGGCACCCGGCGCACATCCGCCGCGCTGGCGGCCCGGAGCGCCCCCAGCAGCCGGGGCGCCATGCGGAGGGCGCTGAGGCGGCCCTGCCCGTCGTCCTTGGGCACCAGCTCCACGGCGCCCAGTTCGAGGGCGCGGATCGCGGCCGGGGTCCCCCGCCCCGCGTGGGCGCTCACCACGACCACCGGCCGCGGAGCCTCGGACATGATGTAGCCGATCGCGTCGAGGCCGCCCAGTTCCGGCATCTGCAGGTCCATCGTGACCAGGTCGGGCGCCAGCGAGTGCACCAGCGCGAGCGCCTCCAGTCCGTTGGCGGCGGTGCCCACCACCCGGAACTCGCCCGACCCCGCCACCAGTTCCGCGACCAGGCGGCGGAAGAACGCGCTGTCATCCACCACCAGCACACCGGGCAGGTCAGAGGGTCGCGTCATGCTGCCCGGCGCTCCGCACCATCACCTCCCCGCCCTCGATCCGGAACCAGACCGAACGCCCGGTAGCACCACCCACCTTCTCGCCCACGATCGGAATAGCGAGCTGGTTCAGCACCTCGCGCACCGCGATGACGTTGCGATCGCCCATCTGCATCGAACCGGCGGGGACCAGGTTGGAGAACATGCTGGCGCCCCCCACCAGTCGGGCCGTGAGCCGGCGGCGATCCGCCCCCAGGGCGGCCATCGCCTCCAGCAGCGCGGGAATCGCGGTCTGGGGGAAACGGCCGGGATTGTCGCCCAGGCGGCTCAGGGACCGGGACGGGAGGAGGATGTGCGCCAGCCCGCCGAGGCGTCGCTCGGGATCGTGCAGGATCACCGCCACGCAACTGCCCAGCCCCAGGGTGCACAGGACGGTGTCGGGGCCACCGGTAGCGAACTCCGCCACCCGGACCATGACCTCGGTACTCACGAGGCCACCCGCTCGTACAACCGCTCGCGCGGGTCGCGCAGGTGGAACTGCTGCCGCATCGGGCCGAGAATGGTCTCCACCTTCCCCAGCACGAGGATCCCGCCGGGCGGAAGCAACCCGGCGAAGCGCGCCATGAGCCGGTCCTGGGTCTCGCGGTCGAAGTAGATGATCACGTTGCGGCAGAAGATGACGTCATACTGCCGGGCCGGCGGCGGTTCACGCAGCAGGTCCAGCCGGTGCAGCTGCACCAGGCGCCGGAGCGGCTCGATCACCCTGCGCCGGTTGCCCGGCGCCGGCTCGGTCCAGCGGGCGATCACCGCCGGGTCGGCCTCGCTGAAGGTGGCGTCGGGGTACTCGGCGGCCGCGGCGCGTTCCAGCGACGGCCGGTCGAGATCGGTGGCGTCCACCTGCAGCCGCGCGAGCCAGCCCGGCTGCCCGGTGCGGGCCGCGAGTTCCGCCACCTGCATGGCGATGGTGTACGGCTCTTCCCCTGAGGCGCACCCGGCGCTCCAGATCCGGAGCCGGCCCTCCCGCGCGGTCCACAGGGCGCGGAGCGGCCCCGCGGCGAGCGCGGCCCAGGTCTCGGGGTTCCGGAAGAAGCGGGTGACGTTGATGGTGATGGCGTCGAGCAGGGCGTCGAACTCGTCGGGGCGCGTGTCGAGCACGCCGACATAGTCCCCGTAGGTCCGGGCACCGCAGGCCCGCATCCGCACCGCGATGCGCCGCCGGAGGCACCGCTCCTTGTAGGCGTTCACGTCGAGCCCGGTCCGGCCCGCGATCCGCTCGGCGAGCTGCCCGAAGCCGGCATCGTCGGCCGGGCTCACGCCGACGCGTCCAGGGTGTCGAGGTTGGCCCGGGCGAGCTGGTGGGCGGGATTGAGCTCGGTCACGCGGCGCCAGCAGGCGCGTGCCCGGTCCCGGTCGCGGCGCTTGAAGGCGATGTTGCCCAGCTTGAAGAACAGGTCGTCGCCTAGCGACGGGGCGAGCTTGGCCGCGCGCTCGTAGGCCTCGTAGGCATCGTCGTAGCGGCCGGCCCGGTACAGCAGGTCGCCGAGATTCTTGGACACCTGGGCCAGCGTGGGGCTCTCGCTCAGGGCCAGCCGCAGGGTGGTCTCGGCCAGGGGGAGATCGCCCGCGAGCTCCTGCAGCACCGCGAGATTGTTGTGCAGCGCCGCGATGCCGGGATGGACCTCGACCCCGGCCTCTGCGTGGGTCATGGCGCCGACCAGGTCGCCCTGGCAGCCCACGGCCAGCGCCATCGCCCAGTACCAGGTGGCCGGCTTCTCCCGGTCGCCCCACAACTCCCCGGCCCGCTGCAGCCGCCCCACCGCCACCTCGGCATCGTTCCGCTTGAGCGCGGCGAGGCCCCAGCCCAGCATGATGCGGGCGTCCTCGCGCGCCTTCGAGGCCGCCTCGGCGTAGGCGGCCTCCGCCTCCGCCAGCCGGCCCAGCTGCTCATAGGCGAAGGCGAGGTTGTGCAGCGCCGCCGCGCGGCGCCCGCCCCGCTCCACCGCCTGCTGCAGCACGTCGACCGATTCCAGCCAGCGCGCCTGCTTGAGTGCGATCAGGCCCAGGTAGAAGTGGGCCGAGGCCTCATCGGGCCGCAGGTCGGCCACCCGGCGGAACTCGCGCTGCGCCTCGTCCAGCATCCCGGTCTTGTAGAAGGCGATCCCCAGGTTCTGGTGCTCCTGCACCTTGGCGTCGTTGGCCTTGGGGGCCTCCGCCTTGCTGCTGGTGCCCACCCGCCGGACGTAGCCCGCGGTGATCAGCCCGAACAACGCCGTCGCGGCCTCGAACTCGATCAGCGAGCACTCGTCGATCACCTGGCGTACGTCCCGGCTGCCGTCGAGCAGGGGCAGGATGCGGCGCTGGGCCGGGGACAGGTCCACGTCCTCGCCGGGGGCGTGTGAGGCATCCACCGCAAAGATCAGGTCGAAGCTGGGGATCTTCTTCTCGATCTGGCTCCACTCGTCCACCCGGCGGGCGCCCTCGAGCAGCAGCGACTCGGGGTTGATCGAGACGGTGAACACCTGCTGCTCCGGCCGGACCCCGGCCTCGAAGTTGAAGGTGCCCTGGGTCCAGGTGAACAGGTGGTAGACCGCCTCCTCGATCTGCAGGAACAGCAGCCGCTCCAGCTGCTCGCGGGTGACGATCTCCAGCTCGATCAGGATGTCGCCCAGGCGCCGGTCGCGGTGCACCTCCTGCACCCGGATCGCCTGGTCCAGCTGCTCGCTGGTCACCAGCTGGTTCTTGCGCAGCAGGTCGCCGATGCGGTCGCGCCGGTTGACGATCGAGGCGTAGCTGATCCGGCCTTCCTCGAAGTAGATGTAGCCGAAGTTCTGCCGGTCGGCGATCGCGAGGCAGCCGGTCTTCTTGCCCAGCGCCAGCAGCTGGAGCACGTCGGGGAGGCTCGCCTCCTTGAGGGATCCCTTGATGGCCATCAGCGCGGCTCCTCGATGAGGCGGTCCGCGATGTCCGGCCAGTCCCAGATCATCTTCTCCCGGCTGCGCAGGCTCCCGGTGGGCGAGAGCAGCCCGCTGGTGCGGCTGCCCGCGGTCCGCCGGGCCGGCGCCGCCGGGCTTCCCTCCAGCACCTGCCGGGCGAGGCCCACCGAGGGCCGGCCCGACTCCTCTCCTTCAGCGGCCTCCAGCACCCGGAGCACCAGCTCCTGCAGGCCACGTACCGTCTCCACCGGTCGGTCGGCGAGGTAGGCGGCCAGTTCGGTGTCGTCTTCGCCCAGCTTCTCCCGCAGCAACCGGCCGACGATGGCGTTCCGGACGTCGCGGTCCGGGGCCGGCAGCTCCACCACGAGCCCGGCCTCCAGGCGGGTGCGCAGCCGGGGCTCGATGCCCTCGAGCTCCTGCGGCGGCACCTGGCTGGTGAACACCATCTGGTGGCCCTGTTCCGCCAGCTGGTTGTAGAGCCAGAACAGCTCTTCCTGCGTCCGGTCGCGCCCGGCGAGGAGGTGCACGTCGTCGAGCAGGAAGGCGGTCACCCGGCGATAGCGGGCGCGCCACCAGGCGACCCGGTCGTGGTCGATCGCCTTGATGAGCTCGTCCACGAAGTCCTCGGTGCGCTGGCAGGCCACCACCATCCCCGGCGCCTCGGCCAGGATGTTGCCGATGCCATGCAGCAGGTGGGTCTTGCCGACGCCCATCGGCCCGAAGACCACCAACGGGTTGTACGCCGTCCCCGGCGCCTCGAGGACCGAGCGCGCGGCCCGGGTGACCTGCCGGTTGCTGCCCGACTCGACGAACGCCTCCACCCGCCACAGCGGGGACGGGCCCGGGGGCGGGCTCAGCCCCTCGCGCGCGCGGGCCACTTCCTCTCGCGCCTCCTCCATCCGGTCGGGATCACGGAACACGGCGAGCCCGGCCACCTGGGCGTCGAACTCGCGGACCTCGGCCTCGAGCTCCTTGAGCCGCTCGATGTCGTCCTCGTAGTCGCGCAGCGCGCGGTCGGGATCCACCGGCGCCTCGCCCTCGAGCAGCCGCTCCAGCCGCTCGGTGCGGAAGCCCTGTCCCTGCCAGCGCAGGACCGCCTCCGCGACGCGTCCGCGCCAGGCCTCGACCTGCCGCGCCACCGCCGAGGAGATCTCGGTCAGGAAGGCGCCGAACTCGTCGCCCGCGGCCGGGGCCGCGGCGGCCGGCTCGTCCTCGTGCAACTCGCCGCTGTCGGCCACCACCGCCGAGCCCTCCGCGGCGGGCGTGGCGGCCGCCGCGGCCCGCGCGGTAAGCGGCATCGAGCGGGCCAGCACTTCCCGCGCCTCGGTCGAGGAGATCGGCCCGGGCTGCACCGCCTGGTAGGCGATGAGCCGGTTGAACGCCCCGATCAGCTCCCGGATGCTGCCGATCGGGAGCGTCGCCACCGCCTCCAGCACGCTCGGGTCGAACTCCGCTTTCCGCCCCTGCGCCTGGCGGCGCAGGATCGCGACCCGGGTCTCGAAGTCCGGCGCGGAGATGTCGATCACGAGCCCGCCGGCGAAGCGCTGGATCAGCCGCTCGTCCAGCGCGGCGATCTCGCTCGGCGGCCGGTCGCTGGAGAGCACGATCTGGCGCCCGGCGCCGAGCATCGTGTTGGTGAGCCGGAGCAGCTCGGCCTGCATCTCGCGCCGGTGGGAGAGGAACTGCACGTCGTCCACCAGCAGCACGCCCACGTCGGTGTAGCGGCGGCGGTAGGCCTCGCCCTGGCCCTGGGCCAGCGCGGCGTTGAAGGCCTCGACGAACTCGTCCAGCGTGAGGTACTCGACGGTGGTGCCGGGGTTCACGTCCATGGCGCTGTGGCCGATCGCCATCAGCAGGTGGGTCTTGCCCAGCCCGGAGCCGGCGTACACGAACAGCGGGTTGTACACCGCCCCGGGCGACTCGGCGACCGCGCGCGCGGCCGTCACGGCCAGCCGGTTGGCCGAGCCGACGACGTAGTTGTCGAAGCGGTGCCGCGGGTTCAGCCGGGGCATCAGGCCGCTCCCGTGCCCGCCTGGGCCAGCCGCCGGAGCACCAGCTCCGAGATGCCCTTGAGGGTCTCGAACACGCCGCCGCCCCGCAGCGCGTCGCCGGGGAAACTCCGGTGGCCGCGGAAGTTCAGCGCGTCGTCGAGGTCGGCCGGGGTGAGGATCAGGTCGGCCGGAAGGTCCTGCTTGTTGTACTGCAGCACCATCGGGAAGGTGCGCACGTCGACGCCCTGCCCCAGCAGGTTGGCCTGCAGGTTCTGCAGGCTCTCGAGGTTGTCCTCCAGCCGCCGGGCCTGGCTGTCCGCCACGAACACCACGCCGTCCGCCCCCTGCAGCACCAGCTTGCGGGTGGCGTTGTAGTACACCTGGCCCGGGACCGTGTAGAGCTGGAACCGGGTGGTGAAGCCGCTGATCACGCCCAGGTCGAGCGGCAGGAAGTCGAAGAACAGGGTGCGGTCGGTCTGGGTCGCGAGCGACACCATGCGGCCCCGGCGCGCCTCCGGCACCCGGCCGTAGATGTACTGCAGGTTGGATGTCTTCCCGGACCGCCCCGGACCGTAGTACACGATCTTGCAGGTGATCTCGCGGGTCGTGAAGTTGACTAGCGACATGGGCTAACGTCCGAACAGAGCCCGGAGGCTCGCGTTGAGTTCCCGTTCGAAGTCGGCGGCGAGGACCTCCTTCTTCTGGACCGGCTCCGCCGGCGCGGCGGCGAGGAGCTCGCCCACCAGCTGGTCGAAGTAGACCTGCACCAGGCCCAGCTTGGTCTCGCTGCCGAACACCACCAACGCCACCCACCGCCCCCGGGGCGTGTCGAACCAGCCCAGGAAGTGTCCCTGAACCCGGCCCTGGTGCGCCACCACCCGGAACGGCGGCCAGTCCATCAGCAGCGCCAGCTCGCCGCTCGAGGCCACGATGCCGGTGCCCAGCGCCGCGGCGGCCATCAGGTCGAGCGCGCCGGGGAAGCCGTGCTGGGCCACCACCTGCCCCGAGGTCGTCATCAACAGCGCCAGCCGCGCCGACGAGTCCTCCACGAACCCGCGCAGCGGGCCCAGGACCCAGGGTTCGATGGCCCGCATCAGGCGAGGCGCTCCGCCAGCCGGAGCATCTCGAGCCGGATCATGCCGAGGGGCACATCGCGCCCCGCCACCACCACCAGCAGGAGGTCGGCCGGCGCCGGCGCCACCAGGAGCGCGCCGTCGTGCGCCTGCAGGTGCAGCAGCCGCGCGTTCCCCAGCCGGGCGCATCCGGTGAGCGCCGCCACCCGGGCGGCGAGGGTCGCGGCCATCGCGGCCACGGCCGGGCCCTTCATCCCGCCCATCAGTGACTCGGCGACCACCAGCCCGTCCTCGGCGGCGACCACCATGGCGCCGCGGATCCCCCGCAGGCGGGTGAGGCTGTCGAGCAGCGGCGCGTAGGTGGTGGTCATCGCACCCGCTCCAGCCAGGCCCGCGCGGCGCGCGCGCCCCGCTCGGCATAGAACGCCAGCTGCCCCGGCGGATGCCCCGCCCCCATGGTGGCGAAGAGCGCGGTCTCGACCGTGGGGCACAGCAGGCAGCCGGAGCTGTCGGTGCCCTCGACCGTGAGCAGGGACCAGTCACCCAGTTCGAGCAGCTGCGCGGCGCGCACCGCTTCCTGGGCCACCGCCGCCAGCGTGGCCGCGGTCTCCTCGCTCACCTCCGCCCCGCTCGGCAGGCGCAGCCCACCGCCCAGGCACAGCCCCTCGAGGCTTGCCAGCAGCATATGCTGCCCGGCGCCCTCGATGCCGGCAAACGGGTCCGGCTCCGCGCCCGTGGCCGCCGCCGGGGCCGGCGCGGCCTCCCGGCCGCCCGGCGCAGGCGGCAGCGGCGCCTCCCAGATCTCGCGCCCGCCGGCGACCCGTTCGACCGCGGCCCGCAGCCCGGCATCCTCCGGATCGAGGTCGGCCGCGACCCGCAGGTGGTAGAGCGCGTTCTCCGGTTCGCCGGCGCGATAGTACAGGAACCCGATGCCCTTGTGCGCGCCCACGTGGTGCGGCGCGAGCCGCAGCACGGTGTCCCACTCGTCGAAGGCGGTCGCGTAGTCGCGCCGGTCGGCGAGGATGCGGGCGTAGAGGTCGTGGGCGTCGGGCAGGTGCGGGTAGCGGCCCAGGCCGGCCAGCGCCACCTTGAGCGCCGCATCGGTCTGGCCCCGGAGCCGGAGCGCCTCCCCGAGGCGCAGGAAGACCAGGCTGGTGGGGTCGGCCGCGTACTGGGCCGAAAGCGTGCGGATGTCCTCAATCACGGGACCCCCTCAGCGCGAGGTCGAGCGTCAGGGCCGCCTGGCGGACCCGGTCCACCAGCGCGACCTGGGCCTCTTCCTCCGGTGGGCGCTCGGCGAGCCGGCGCCACTGGTCCCACACCTGCGCCGCCTCGCGGAAGCGGCCCACCGCCGCGAGCGCCAGCCCGAAGCAGCGGTAGCCCGGGGCCGAGCCGGGGTCGAGCTGCACCGTCTGCCACAGCGCCTCCGCGGCCTCCGCCGGCCGGCCGCAGGCCAGCAGCGCGCGGCCATAGGCGAGGTGGGTCAGCGACTGCTGCGGGTGGGTGGCGACCGCCTGTTCCGCCACCTGCCGCGCCGCCTCCGGATCGCCGGAGCCGAGCAGCTGGTCCACCTCGCCGAGCAGGATCGGCAGGTCGGCGCCACTCACCGCCTCCATGGCGCGGCGGGCCGGGTCGTCGAGGTGCACGATCCCCGCCGTCGTGAGCCCGAAGAGCGTCCGCGCCACCTCGAACTCGGGCCGGCCCAACTGCGCGGCGAGCTCGCGCACCGTGCGTTCCCCGTCCACCACCGCGAGCACCTCCCACTCGGCGGGGAGCAGGTCGAGCGGCACGGCCGAATCCACGATCGGCGCGAGCCGCGGCACCAGGCCGAGGTGGGTGATCTGCTTCTCGATCCGGGACCACTCGTCGGTGCGGCGCGCCGCCTCCATGAGCAGCAGCCCGGTCGCGATGCGGGACTCCGCCTCGGTGGGCCAGTCGCCACGTTTCCCCTCGTCGAAGGCGAAGTACCCCTCCGACCACCCCACCAGCTCGAAGACCACTTCCTCGATCTGCTGCCGCACGTAGCGGGTGAGGTCCCGCGCCGTGACCAGGCCCTGCGCCACGAGGATCTCGCCCAGCCGGCGGCGATCGCCGGCCGCCTGCAGCGCCCGGGCCCGCATCAGGTCCTGCTCGCTCACCCGCCCCGCGCGGATCAGCAGCCGGCCGAGCGGATGCGGGTTGCTGCGGATCTCGGCGCCGACCACCACGCCTTCCTCGAAGAACACGGTGCCGGCGTTCTGCCGCAGGTCGGAGACCACCCGGAGTGTCCCGGTCTTCCGGCTCAGGTCGAGCAGCTGGAAGACATCGTGGATGCTCAGCTCCTTGAGCGGGCCCTCGATCGGCATGACTCAGGCCGCCCCGGCGAAGATGTGCGCCAGATCGCGGGCCGAGCGGGCGTGCACCCGCGCCGCCTGGGCGAAGGTACCGGCGGCATTCACCTGCACCACCCGCTCCCAGGCCCGCACCGCGTCGCCGTAGCGCCGGATACGCGCCAGGGCTACTCCGGTGTGGAACAGCGCCGCCTCGTTGGTGGGGTCGAACTTGAGCACCCGTTCCAGCGCCTCGAGGGCGCGCTCCGCGCGTCCCTCGTCGAGCAGCGCCCGGGCGAGCAGCAGCAGCGCCTCGAGGTCCCACGGCTCGAGCATCAGCACCTCGACCAGCAGCTCCACCGCGGCCGCCGGCGACTCCACCCGGCGCAGCAGGTCGGCCAGCGCCAGCACCGCCTCCATGTAGGTGGGCAGGAGGTCCACGGCGTGCTGGTAGGCCACCCGCGCGCCGACCCAGTTCTCGCGCCGCTCCTCCAGCCGGCCCAGGTCGCGCCACACCTGCGCCACGCTGCCATCGAGCTGCAGTGCCGCGTGCAGCGCATCCACCGCCGCGGGGATCTCCCCCAGCTGCTCGGCGATCGCGGCCTCCAGCTGCAGCAGTTCCGGCCGGCCGGGTTCCAGGGCGCGGGCCTCCTTCAGCGCCTCGCGCGCCCCGCCCGCGCGCCCGCAGGCCAGCCGCACCCGGGCGACCGCCACGAGTGCCTCGACGTCGTCCGGCGCGGCGCGGGCCAGTTCTTCCGCCTCGTCGAGCGCGGCCTCGCCGCGACCCAGCGCCAGCTGGGTGCGCACCACGCCGAGCAGCGCGTGCGGCTCGCCGGGCTCGAGCTCGAGGGCGGCGTGGAACCGCTCCAGCGCCTCGCCGTGCAGACCGCGCCGGGCGAAGATCTCGCCCAGCAGCGCGGTGGCCCGGGCCGGCTCGGTACCCCTGGCGAGCGCCCGCTCGACCTGCACCGTCGCATGCTCCAGGAAGCCCTTGGCGATGTAGTCGTCGGCCAGGTCGAGCGGCTCCTCGACCGGCGGCGCGGCGGCGTGGTCTTCCGGCTGCAGTTCGTCGAAGATCCGGTTCAGCAGCCGCTCGTCGAAGTGGAAGTCGCCGCCGACCTGGTCGGCCGTGACGTCGGCGCTGATCGCCGGCACCACCTCGATCTGGGGCGACTCGTACTGGAGGTCGATCGTCAGCGCAAACTTCTGCGCCACGTAGAACGGCTCCAGCTCCAGCGCCCGCTTGGTGGCCCGCAGCGCGCCGTCGAAGTCGCCGAGGTGGCTCAGGGTGAAGCTGAGGTTGTAGTGGGCGGAGGCGTTGGACGGGTCGGCCTCGACGGCGCGGGAGAAGGCATGCTTGGCGTCCTCGAAGCGCTTGAGCTCCACCAGCACCAGCCCCACCCCGTTCCACGCCTGGCTGTGCTGCGGCTCCTCCGCGAGCACGTGCCGGTAGGCCTCCAGCGCCAGCTGCAGCCGGCGGCGCTGGAACAGCGCCAGCGCCAGGTTGAGCCGCGCGGCGGCGAGATCGGGCCGCAGCGCCAGCGCCTGCTGGAAGGCCGCCAGCGCATCGTCGGCCGCGTCCGGCAGCTGGCTTCGCAGCACGCCGAGGTTGTTCCAGGCGAGGGCATAGGCGGGATCGGCGCGGACCGCCTGCTCGTAGGCCATGAGCGCCTCGTCCCGGCGCCCCGACTGCTGCAGGCAGACCCCGCGCTCGTTCCACAGCTTGGGCGAGGCCGGGTCGTCGGCCAGCAGCGCCTCGTACAGCTCCAGCGCCGCGGCGAGGTCGCGCCGGAGCAGGTGCACCTCGGCCATCGCCTGGCGGACCAGGCGCGGGTCCTCCCCGGCGTCAAGCGCCAGCCGATACTCCCGCAGCGCCTCGACGTAGTAACCCTTCTGCCGGAACGCGAGCCCGAGGTTGAAGTGGGCCAGTGTGGCGCCCTCGGCGACCGCCGGACGCGGCGCCACCGGCGTCGGGGCGGCGAAGCCGCCGGACGCCCGCGCCAGCGAGAGGTTGCTCTGGGCCCGGGCGAGCGTGGGATTGAGCGCGGTGGCGCGAGTGGTCGCGGCGCGGGCCTTCTCGTGCTCGCCGAGGTCGCCGTACACGAACGCGAGGAGGTAGTAGGCGTCGGCGTTGTCCGGGTTGCGCTGGACCGCGGACTCCAGGGCCTGGCGCGCCTGCTCGGAGAATCCCCGGTTGTAGAGCGCCTCGCCGTAGTAGAACAGGGTGACGGAGCTGTGCGGGTCCAGTGCGCGCGCCTGCCCGAAGGCATTGGTCGCCGCCTCGAGGTTCCCCCGGCCCCTCTCGGCCAGCCCCAGCTGGAGCAGCGCGGGCACGTCATCCGCCTTGCGGGCGAGGATCAGCTGGAACTCGCGGACCGCCTCCTCCCAGTGGCCCAGCGCGGCGCAGGTGCGGCCCAGCTCCCAGCGGGCGTCGGCATCGTAGGGCTCGCGCCGAAGCCGCTCCCGCAGCTCGGCCACCCGGCGGTCGTAATAGCCGGTGGCGTGGTAGGCGATCTCCAGATTCTCGCTGGCGACCTGCATCCGCGGGTCGAGCTCGAGCGCCCGGAGGAACTCCTCGATGGCCTCGGCCACGAGGCCCTTCTGGTAGTAGAGGACGCCGAGATTGTTGTGGGCGCCCGCGTCCGCCGGATCGATCCGGCGGGCGAAGGACCGCAGGACCGTCAGGTCACGCTCGGACAGGACGGGTCCGGGCACGGCGGCCTCAGGGGAGCCGGATGGCGTCGAAGATGGCCCGCAGGCTGGCGAGGTCGGGGAGCAGCAGGAAGTGGCCCCGCAGGTGCAGGCCCGGGTCCTCGAACAGGAACTGGGTCTCCACGCAGAAGACGTAGTCGCGGTCGTACCCGAAGTTCATGTAGATCGAGGTGAGCACCGCGCCGGCGAGGTCGATGGCCAGGCTGGGGACGGACGGCACGAGCATCATGCCCATGAAGTCCGAGAGCGCGTTCATGTAGGCGCTGGAGAGGATGTTCCCGACTTCCTTCAGGCCCGACTGCTCCATCTCGCCGAAGCCGGTGGTGGTGCCCAGGGGCCGGCGGAGCAGGATGTCGCAGAGGCGCCGGGCGGAGTCCTCGGGGAACAGCACCAGGGTGCGGCCGGTGAGGTCGCCCATCATGTGCATCAGCACGGCGGCGACGACATCGTCCGCCTTGCCGAGGATGTCGGGGACCTCCTCGAGCCGGGTGATGTTCACCTCCGGCACCGAGATCATGATCCGCCGGCTGGTCAGCTGCGAGAGCGCGGTGGCCGCGTGGCCGGCCCCGATGTTGGCCACCTCGCGGAGCGCGTCGCGCTGCAGCGCATGGAGTTCCCTCACGTCGTCCATGGCGGTCTCCTCAGACCAGGGCGGCGGGGTCCACGATGAGGGCAGGCACCCCGTCGCCCAGGATGGTTGCCCCGCTGAACACCGGCAGCATCCCCTTCGGCGCGTCGAAGGGCTCGACCATGATCTCCTGCTGCCCCACCAGGGCGTCCACCACGAGCGCCGCGCGCCGCTCGCCCACCTCGAGGATCACCGCCGGATGCCGGCCCGGCAGCCGGGGCCCGGGGACCGCCAGCCGGTCGCGCAGCTGCACCAGCGGCAGCAGCTCGTCCCGGAGCAGGAAGCCCTCGGTGTCGCCCAGCGGGGCCAGCCGCTCCGGCCGGACCTCCACTGTCTCCGCCACGCCGGCAACGGGGATCGCGTAGCGCTCCTCCCCGACCTGCGCCAGCAGCGCCCGCACGATCGCCAGCGTGGCCGGCAGCCGCAGGGTGAAGGTGCTGCCCTGCCCCGGCTCGCTGGCCAGCTCGGCCGACCCGCCCAGCAGCCGCACCCGCGTCAACGCGGCGTCCATCCCCATGCCGCGGCCCGAGACCTCGCTCACCTGCTCCGCGGTGGAGAAGCCGGGCCGTGCCAGCACCCGCAACAACTCGTCGTCGGCCAGCGCGGTGGTGCCCGCGGGCAGCTGCCCCGCGGCGAGTGCCCGGCGGAGCACCGCCGCCCGGTCGATCCCGCGGCCGTCGTCGATCACCGACAGCACCACGGTGCCGCGGTGGCTGGCCGCCCGCACCACGATCAGGCCCTCCTCGGGCTTGCCCGCCCGGGCCCGCGCCGACGTCGGCTCGATGCCGTGGTCGACGGCGTTCCGCAGCAGATGGATCAGCGGCTCGCCCAGCTCATCCAGGATCGCCCGGTCGAGCAGGGTCTCCTCGCCCTCGATCTCGAGCCGCACCCGCTTGCCCAGCGAGCGGGCCAGGTCCCGGACCACGCGGGGAAAGCGGTCGAACACCTGCCACACCGGGGTCAGCCGCGCCTGCACCACCTCGTCGTAGAGGTCGTGCGTGACCCGCCCGATCCGGGCCGCGACGGCGCGCAGTTCCGGGTCGCCACCCGCGTCGGCCAGGTCGCCCAGGCGCCCCCGGGCCACCACCAGCTCGCCCACCAGGTTCATGATGGCGTCGAGCCGGCTGGCATCGATCCGGATCTGCCGGCCCCGCCCCGCGGGGGCCTCGGCCGGGACCTGGTCGGCGACGGTCACCGAGGCGACATCGCCCACCGCCCGCAGCGCGGCGACCACCTCCGCGGCCGGCACTGTCGCCTGCAGCACGAACCCGAACCGGCCGTCGAAGTCGTCCGCCTCGAACGCGCTCGCCGGCGGCCGCACCCCGCTCACCGCGCCGAACTTCTCCGCCCGCCGCACCACCAGCAGTGCCCGTGCGCCGCGGAGCGCGGTGTCCGGCCGGATCGCGACCTCGACCTGCAGCCCGCCGGCCGGCACCACGGCCGCCGGGGCCGCGACGGGTGCCGAGGCGCGCGCCACCGGCAACGCCGTGCCCAGGGCCGCGTCGAGGGCCACCAGCAGCGGTGCCACCTCCAGCGCCGCGTCCGCGCCGGCCACCGCCCGCTCCACGCCCTGCTCCAGCTGGTCCACCACCTGGAAGATCAGGTCCAGGTGCTGCCGTCCGGCGGCCGGCGCCTCGCGCAGCGGGTCCAGCAGCGACTCGGTGCGATGCGCCAGCTCGGCCAGGTTGGCGTAGCCCATCGCGCCGGCCATGCCCTTGAAGGTGTGCATGGCACGGAACAGCCGCACCACCGGCTCCGCCGCCCCGGGGGCCTGCTCCCACTCGAGCAGCGCCTGCCCGCAGGCCGCGAGCTGCTCGCGGCTCTCGGTCAGGAAGAGGGCGACGTAGCGGGCCTGATCCACGGGCTCAGCCCAGGACGCGCTGGACCGCCTCCAGCACCCGCGACGGCTGGAAGGGCTTCACCACGAAGTCCTTCGCGCCGGCCTGGATGGCCTCGACCACCAGGGCCTGCTGCCCCATCGCGCTGCACATCAGGATCTTGGCCTCGGGATGCTCCTTGCAGATCTCCCGCACGGCCTCGATCCCGCCCATGTCCGGCATGACGATGTCCATGGTGACGAGTTCGGGCTTGAGCTGGCGGAACTTCTCGACCGCCTCCCGCCCCGTCTCCGCCTCGCCCACGATCTCGAATCCCGCCTGCGCGAGGATGTCGGAGATCATCGTCCGCATGAAGATGGCGTCGTCACAGACCAGCACGGTGTGGCTCACCCCGACCTCCGGTTCGAGTCTCCCGACATCCCCGCTCAGCCGATCGCGGGCGCCAGCAGGCGGTCGGTGTCGAGCAGGGCGAACGGCCGCCCCGCATGCCGGCCCACGGCACGCACCAGGGCTGGATCGAGCCCCGCCGCGACCGGCCCGGCTTCCAGTTCACTGGTCACGACCTCGACCAGGTCCAGCACCTCGTCCACCGCCAGGCCGAGGGCACGATTCCCCCGGTCCAGGACCAGGACGGAATCCCCCGTATCCGGAGTATCGGCACGTCCCACCGCCCGCCGGCCATCCACGACCGTGAGCAGGGTGCCGCGCAGATTCAACAGTCCGGCCACGATCCGGTCGGCCCCGGGAATCCGGGTGGCCGGGGCCGAGGGGATGACCTCGCGCACCAGCCCCACCGGGGCCGCGAAGAGGTCCGGACCCAGCCGGAAAAGCACGACACGGAGCCGCGTGGAATCACCCATGTGCTTCAAAGAAACGAAGATACCGCAGGGCTTCGAGGGGAGCAACGGCGTTGGCGGGTCCCAGGGCGGCCCTGAGGAGCGGTGCCAGATCGGCCGGCCACTCCGAGCGGAAATCGAGCGGATTCCCGGTGATCGGGTGGGGGAATCGGAGCCAAGCGGCGTGCAGGGCCTGCCGCGGAGCGAGGCGTTCCAGGGCCTCTGCGGCCGTCCGCTGGCCCCCGGTCATCCGCCGACTGCCCCCGGCGCCGTAGACCGGGTCTCCCACGACCGGGTGGCCCACGTGGGCGAGGTGGACCCGGATCTGGTGGGTCCGGCCGGTGTGGAGTTCGAGCCGGAGCAGGTCGACCAGGGCCAGCCGGGCGAGGACCAGCGCATCAGTGCGGGCAGCGCGGCCGGCGGGATCCACCGTCACCCGTTTCCGGTCCCGGGGGTGGCGGGCGAGCGGGGCGCTGATGGTGAGGGGGCTGCCATCGAGGTGACCCCAGGCGAGGGCGGCGTAGCGCCGCTCGATCCGCCGGGCCGCCAGCATCTGTCCCAGCCGGCGGTGCGCCGGGTCGGTCTTGGCCACGACCATCAGGCCGCTGGTGTCACGGTCGAGCCGGTGCACGATACCGGGGCGGCCCTCCGCCCCGCCGGAGAGCGTGGTGCCCCGCGCCACCAGTGCGTTGACCAGGGTGTCGTCCCAGTGGCCCGGGGCCGGGTGCACCACCAGTCCCGCCGGCTTGTTGATCACGGCGAGGTGCTCGTCCTCGAACACCACCTCAAGCGGGATCTGGGCGGGCGTCAGGGTGCGCGGCGGCTCCGCCTCGGGCAGCCGCACCTCGACCCGTTCGCCCCGGGCGAGGGTGCGGGAGGCGCGGGCGACGGTGCCGTCCACCGAGACGCGCGCGTCCGCGACCAGGCGGGCAGCCTGGGTTCGCGAGTACTGCAGCTGGTCGGCGAGGAAGCGGTCGATCCGCTCGGTGGCGGGCGGGAGGACCGAGAAGGTCAGGGCGGCGGAGCCGGAGGCGTCTCCGCCGCCCCCGGCCGGGCTCACTCGTCGCCCCGGACGGCCGGGGCGGGTTCGGGCGGGGTGTGCTCCGGCGGCAGCGGGCGGCCCGCCGCCGCGGTGGCCGCGGCCTCCCGACGGGCATCCTCCTGCCACAGCGAGATCGCGAGCAGCACCGCGCCGCAGCTCACCGCCATGTCGGCCACGTTGAAGGTGGGCCAGCGCCAGCCGCCCACCCCGAAGTCGAGGAAGTCCACGACCCCCCGGGCCGAGCGGATGCGGTCGGTGAGGTTGCCGAGCGCGCCACCGGTCACCAGGCCGAGCGCCAGCTGGCGGAACCAGTCGCCGGGGGCGGCCGCCCGGTGGTAGCGGTACAACAGCACCACCGCCCCGACGGCGATGGCGAGGAAGATCCAGCGGGACTGCGCCCCGAGGTTGAGGCCGAAAGCCGCCCCCGGGTTGTAGACCAGGCGGAGCTGGAAGACATCCCCCACCACCGAGTGTCCCGCCGAACGGTAGAGGTATCGCTCGGCGAGCGCCTTGGTCAGGAGGTCGAGCACCAGCGCGGTGCCCGCGGCCCCCCAGTAGAGCCGGCGCTCAGCGCCGCTTTCCATTCTCTTCCTTTTCCTTGCACTCGATGCAGAGCCGGGCGTGCGGCAGCGCGTCCAGGCGTTCGAAGTTGATTTCCTTCCCGCAGGTGTGGCACAGCCCGAACTTGTCCGGGGTCTTGTACAGCCGCCGCAGCGCCTCGTTGACGTGCCAGAGGTAGCGCCCCTCCTGCGAGGCGAAGAGGAACTGCTTCTCCCGCTCCATGGCGTCGGTGCCCTGGTCCGCCATGTGGAACGAGTACGAGGAGAGGTCACCCGTCTCGTTCTGCAGGGTCGCGTCGAAGGACTCGTTGTAGTACCCGATCTCCTTCATGACCCGGGTGCGCTCCTCGAGGAGCCGCTTCTCGAAGTGCGCGAGATGCTTCTTGTTCATGCTGCCAGACCTTCCCGTCCGCTAGGGGGTAGCGTTCATGCGCCCTGTCGGCGCACGCTGATGGTCACCTGGTGCCCGTCCACATCCACTGCCTGGCACACGTCCGCCTCGGCCACGCCGCTCCCGACCGAGACCGCGCGGGCCAGCGTCTCCGCCGCGAGGAACTCACGGTGGGCCGTCGCCGCGTCCAGCGCGGCGGCGGCACCCTCGAACCCGAGCATGATCCGGTCGCTCACGGCGTACCCCGCCTCCCGCCGGAGCCGCTGCACATGGTGCACCAGTTCCCGGGCCAGGCCTTCCTGCAGGAGATCGGCGTCGAGATGGGGATCGAGCGCGGCGACGAAGGGTCCGGCACTTTCCACCAGCCAGCCGGTCGCCACGACCTCGCGCTCCACCACCACATCCTCGGGAAAATACACGACCTCCCGCCCGTTTTCATGTCTCCGGACTTCCTGCCCGCCCTCCAGGGCCCGCAGCTCGTCCGCGGTGAGCCCCTCGACGGCCCGGGCCACGACCGGCGTCTCCTTCCCGTAACGCTTCCCGAGGGAACGGAAGTTGGCCTTGCCCCGCAGCCGGACCAGTTCGGTGTCCGACTCTGCGACGTCCACCTGCCGCACATTGACCTCGGCCTGCAGGATCGGCAGGAGGCCGGTGAAGGTCGCCCCCCGGACGCCTGACGGCACCGCCACCTGCATCCGGCCCAGCGGCTGCCGCACCCGGAGCTTCCCCGCCTCGCGGGCGGCGCGGGCCAGGGAGGCCAGCCGCCGGATCGCGTCCATCGCGGAGGCCAGCTGGGCATCCTCCGGCGAGGCGGCCGGCGGGGACGCGGGCCAGCCCGCCAGGTGCACCGACCGGTCGGTCAGGGCCCGGTGCAGCCAGTCGCTGGCGAACGGCGCCGCCGGCGCGAGCAGCCGGCTCACCGTCACCAGGCATTCCCGCAGGGTGGCGACGGCCGCGTGGTCCGCATCCCCGTCCGGCGCCCAGAAGCGGCCGCGGTTGATCCGCACGTACCAGTTGGAGAGGTCGTCCACCACGAAGTCCATCAGCGCCCGCACCCCGGCCGTCGGCTCGTAGCCCTCCCACGCGGCCGTGACGGCGGCCACGGTCTCGTCCAGGCGGCCCAGGATCCAGCGATCGCTCTCGGGCCGCCCCGCCACCGGCGGCGCCGCGGGAATCCGGCCGGCGTAGAGCCGGAAGAACTCGTAGGTGTTGCGCAGGGCGCGGAAGAAGTCCCCGGTGACCTGCGGGATCTGGCGCTTGTCGAAGCGCTTGGGCAGCCACACCTGGCTCGACACCAGGAGGTACAGCCGCACCGTGTCGGCCCCGAACTCCGCCAACATGTCCCACGGGTTGACGACGTTGCCCTTGCTCTTCGACATCTTCTGGCCCTCGGCGTCGAGGACCAGCTCATTGACGACCACGTTGCGGTAGGCGCCGCTGTCGAACACCGTGGCCGCGATGGCCAGCAGCGAGTAGAACCAGCCGCGGGTCTGGTCCACCCCCTCGCAGATGTAGTCCGCCGGGAAGTGGGCCTGGAACTCGGCCTCGTGCTCGAAGGGGTAGTGCCACTGGGCGTAGGGCATCGCCCCCGAGTCGAACCAGGTATCGATGACTTCCGCCGCGCGCACCATGGTGCCGCCGCAGCCGCAGGGCCAGCGGTAGGCGTCGATGTAGGGCTTGTGCGGGTCGAAGTCGGCCGGGAGCGGCTTCCCCCACCGCTCCGCCAGGCGGGGGTAGCTCCCGATCACCTCGACGTGGGCGGGGTCCTGGTCGCAGACCCACACCGGGAGCGGCGTGCCCCAGTAGCGGTCGCGGGAGAGCGCCCAGTCCACGTTGTTCTCCAGCCAGCTGCCGAACCGCCCCGCCCCGACTTCCGGCGGCTGCCAGTTCACGCCCCGGTTCAGCTCCAGCATCCGCTCGCGCACCTGCGAGGTGCGGACGAACCAGGAATCCCGGGCGTAGTAGATCAGCTTGCTGGAGCAGCGCCAGCAGTGCGGGTAGCTGTGGACGTACTGCTCGGTCCGGAGCCAGCGGCCGTCGGCCTTGAGCCGCTTGATGATGGTCTCGTTGGTGGCGTCCGCGGTGACCAGCTGGCCCTCGATCTCGGGCCAGGTGGTGCCGGTGAAGCGGCCATCCGGCCCCACCGGCCGGTGCATGACGAGGCCGTGCGCCTGCCCCGCGGCGTAGTCGTCGGCGCCGAAGGCCGGCGCCATGTGCACG
>CAZYIV010000061.1:0-20751 GCA_964647615.1 uncultured Gemmatimonadaceae bacterium
TGCGGCCCAGCTCCACCACCACATCGCGCATGACCTGGCTGTTGACCGGGTCGAGGCCGCTGAAGGGCTCGTCGAGGATGACCAGCTCGGGCTCGTGCTGCAGCGCCCCCGCGAACTGGACCTTCTGCTGCATGCCCTTGGAGAGGTCGGAGACCTTCCGGGCCGCCCAGTCGCCGATGCCGAGCCGCTCCAGCCACTGACGGGCGCGCTTCCGCGCATCCCAGCGTGAGAGGCCCTTGGCCTCACCCAGGAAGGCGAGCTGGTCCAGCACCCGCATCTTGGGGTAGAGCCCGCGCTCCTCCGGCAGGTAGCCGATCCGGGGTGCAAGCTCCCGGCCGCTCCCGGCGCCGCCGAAGAGCATCACCTTGCCCTCGTCGGGCGTGATGATGCTGAGGAGCATCCGGATGGTGGTGGTCTTTCCCGCTCCGTTGGGCCCCAGCAGGCCGAACAGCCCGCCGCCCGGCACCTGGAGCGAGAGGTCCTCCACTGCGGTATGACCGGCGAATCGCTTGGTGATGCGATCCACGACAATGACGGGGCTACTCATAGGACTCCAAATGGGTGGTGGGGCATGTACGCCCCGGGCTGCTGGGGTGTTTCGGATCGATACCTGCTACTCCGGCTCGAAGATGTCCTCGATCCGCCGACCGAACAGCCGGGCGATGAGAAAGGCCAGCGGCAGGCTGGGATCGTAGCGCCCGGTCTCGATGGCGTTGACGGTCTGGCGGGAAACGCCGAGCCGGCTGGCGAGCTCGCCCTGGGACCAGGCCCGCTCGGCCCGAAGGGCGCGCAGTTCATTCTTCACCGGTAGCGGCGGCCCGCGTGCAGGGTGCCGGCCCCCCAGCCGAAGAACGCGATCATCCACAGGTAGGGCCAGGCGTCATCGAGCGAGACCTGCGGCAGCACGCCGCCGCCCGTGAGCAGCCCTCCCGCCATGATGGACATGGCCGACGCGAGCAAGCCGTAGATCGCGCCCTCGAGCTGGATCCGGGCCTGAAGCTCGTCCGACTCACGGATGCTTCGCAGCAGCAGCCGGCAGTACTGTACCATCGGGAGGATCGGGAGGACGACGACCGCGGTCCGGGCCCACGGGGCGAGGTCCAGCTTGAGCAGGTACTTGCCGATCGCGGCCACGAGGCCGGAAGCGAGGGCCCAGGCGGCGGCGTGCCAGCCGGTGCGCAGTGCGTTACCCATGTTCGGTCCAGGTGGGGACCAGCGCAAGGTAAAGCATGCTTTACAGGCTGTCAAGTATCCTTGTCTTGCCCCGGATCGGGGGTCTGCGTTAATAGATACGAGTCGCGCGCCCGCCGAGGCCGTGGGCGCCCGCCGGCCTCAACCTGCCCATCCCGCGACCGCCATGGCGTATCAGATCATCGTGAACCGGGAATTGTGCGCGAGCAACGCCGAGTGCGTGTCGCTCGCACCTACCGTCTTCGAGCTGGATGACGAGGAGTTGTGCGTGGTGCTGGATCCGGAGGGAGCGAAGGAGAAGCGGATCCTGCTGGCGGCAAAGGCGTGCCCGGTGGACGCCATCACCATCATCGATGAATCGGGGGAGCAACTCTGGCCCTGAGCCCTCCCCCGTCCTGCCCGGCGCTCAGGCGAGCGCCGATTCCCACTCCACCAGACGCGAAATCCGCCGTACCTGCGCCACCGGCACCACCACGTGCTTGCGGCTGGCGCGCACCCCGAACTTGAGGGTGCGCCGGAGAAAGTCGTCCCGGCTCCCGGCGTCCGCGCCGGGACGGTACTCCGCCACGTCGTGCAGGAGCACCCCGGCAGCGGTCTCCTCGTGGTAGCGGCCGACGTACAGCGCCTCGTCCCCCGCCTCGAGGACGACGGTGATGCCGTGCAGCTCGCTGTGGCCGGGGTGGAAGACGTGGCCCGACATCAGACCGAGCTCGTGGCGCAGTGCTTGTCGAAGGCCTGGGTCAGCGCCCGCGCGATCTCCTGCGGCGCGTGGCCCTCGATCATGTGCCGGTGGACGAAATGCACCACCTCGCCATCGCGGAACAGTGCCATCGACGGGCTGCTCGGCGCGTAGTCGGCGAAGTACTGCCGGGCCCGCGCGGTGGCATCGAGGTCCTGGCCGGCGAAGACGGTCACGACCTGCTGCGGCTTCACGGCGTGCCGCAGCGCCAGGGCCAGGGCAGGGCGGGCGGCGCCGGCGGCGCAGCCGCAGACCGAATTCACCATGAGGAGCATGGTGCCACGCTGGTCGCCCAGGGCGGCGTCCACCTCGGGCACCGTGGTGAGTTCCTTGGCGCCCATGCTGACCATCTCGTCGCGCATCGGCTGGACCATGCGGGGATCGTACGGCATTGCGACATCCTTTCCTGCCAGGCCGGGACGTGGCCCGGGTGGCTCAGTGTTCGGTCGAAACCGGCCCCGATTCGGCGGCCGGGTTGTGGAGCGCATTGCTGAGGGCGTGCCAGGCCAGGCTGGCGCACTTCACCCGGGCGGGGAATTCCCGCACCCCGGCGAAGACGGCGAGCTTGGCGGGGAGGTCGTCGGCCGGCCCGCCCGCGCCGGTCACCATCCGGTGGAAGCTGTGGAACATCCGTTCCGCCTCCGCGACCGTCTTCCCCTTCACCACCGTGGTCATCAGCGACGCGGAGGCCTTGGAGATGGCGCAGCCGGAACCCTGGAAGGCCACGTCGGCGATCCGGTCCCCCTCCAGCTTGAGCCAGACCTTGAGCTGGTCGCCGCAGAGGGGGTTGTAGCCCTCGGCAGAGCGGTCCGGCGCCTCCATGGTGCGGAAGTTCCGGGGCGACCGGTTGTGATCCAGGATGATGCTCTGGTACAGCTCGCTCGCGTCGGTCATGCGCCGAAGACCTTCCGGGCCTCGTGCAGCCCGGCGACCAGCTGGTCCACCTCGTCCCGGGTGTTGTAGAGGCCGAAGGAGGCCCGCACCGTCCCCGGGACCCCGAACCGCCGCATCAGCGGCTGGGCGCAGTGGTGGCTGGCACGCACCGCGACGCCGTGCAGGTCGAGCACGGTGCCCACGTCGTGCGGGTGGATCCCCTCCAGCACGAACGACAGCACCCCTACCCGCTCCGCGGCCGTGCCGATGAGCCGCACCCCGGGCACCGCGCCCACCTGCGCCGTGGCATAGGAAAGCAGGTCGGCCTCGTGCTGCTCCAGCGCCGGCCAGTCGAGGGTGGCCAGGTACTCAAGCGCGGCCCCGAGCCCGATCACCTCGGTGATCGGCGGGGTGCCGGCCTCAAACCGGGCCGGGACCGGCGCGTAGGTGGTGCCCTCGAAGCTGACCGACTGGATCATCCCACCGCCGCCCTGCCAGGGAGGCATCGCGTCCAGCAGCGCCCGGCGGCCGTACAGCACCCCGACCCCGGTCGGGCCGTACATCTTGTGGGCGCTGAAGGCGTAGAAGTCCGCGCCAAGGGCCTGCACATCCACCGGCAGGTGCGGCACCGCCTGGGCGCCGTCCACCACCACCACCGCCCCCGCGGCGTGCGCGGCATCCGCCACGCGGCGCACGGGGTTCACCGTGCCGAGCACGTTGGAGACGTGTGCCAGCGCGACGACCCTGGTGCGCGGGCCAAGCACGGCCGGGAGCCGGTCGAGCGCGAGCGAGCCGTCATCGGACACCGGCAGCGCCTTCACCACGGCGCCGGTGGCCTCCGCCACCAGCTGCCAGGGGACGATGTTCGAGTGGTGCTCCATCTCGGTGACAAGGATCTCGTCCCCCGGCCGGAGCACGGTGCGGGCATGACTCTGCGCCACCAGGTTGAGCGCGGCGGTGGTGCCGGAGGTGAAGATCACCTCCTCGGGTGCGGCCGCGCCGATCCACCCCGCCACCCGGGCCCGCACCGCGTCATACCGCTGGGTGGCGCGCTGGCTGAGGGTGTGTACGCCGCGGTGGACGTTGGCATTCTCGAGCAGCGCGAAGTCCGCCTCCGCCTCGATGACCGGGCGGGGGCGCTGGCTGGTGGCGCCGTTGTCGAGATAGGCGAGCGGGTGGCCGTGAATCCGGGCCCGCAGGACGGGGAAGTCGTGCCGGAGCCGGGCCACGTCGAGGCCCGGTACCGGCGTCGCGGCCGCCACGGGAGCACGGGACGCGGTCATCGCGCGGCCGCGTCCTCCCGCTCATCCAGCCGCTGCATTACCACCGCCTCGAGGGCGGCGCGCACCGACGCGTGGGGAATCTCCTCGAGTACCTCCGCCGCGAAGGCGTAGGTGAGGATCTTCCGGGCCAGGGCGCCGCCGATGCCGCGGCTCTTCAGGTAGAAGGCGGCGGTCTGGTCGAGGGCACCCACCGTGGCGCCGTGGGTGCACTTCACGTCGTCGGCGAAGATCTCCAGCTGCGGCTTGGTGTCGATCCGCGCGGTGTCGGAGAGCAGCAGCGCCCGGTTGGTCTGCTTGGCGTCCGTCTTCTGGGCGATCGGGGTGACGTAGATTTTCCCGTTGAAGACGCCGTGGGCCCGGCCGTCCAGGATCCCCTTGTAGATCTCGCGGGTGCCGCAGTCGGGGTGGGCGTGCAGCAGGGAGGTGTGGTTGTCCACCTCCTGGGTGCCGCGGCCCATGTAGAGGCCGAGCATGTGGGCGTCCACGCCCGGTCCGTCGAGCACCACGTCCAGGTTGTTGCGGCACAGCGCGGCGCCGAAGCTCACCGAGTACGACATCCCGTGGCTGCCGCGGGCGTGGCGGATGTGGGTGGTCCCCACGTGGTACGCCTGCTCGCTCTCGCGCTGGATCTTGGTGTGCTCCAGGGTGGCGCCGTCCTGCACCAGGGCCTCGGTCACGGCGCTGGTGAGGTAGGCGGCGTCGCCCAGGCCCACATAGCTCTCCATCACCGCGGCGCGGGCGCCGCGCTCCACCAGGATGAAGTTGCGCGGGTAGGTGGCCGCGCCGGGGGCGGGGCTGGCGGTGACGAACACGGCGTGGATCGGGGCGCCGGCGTCCACCTCCTTCGCCACGTGGACGAAGAGCCCGTCCTGCACGAAGGCGGTGTTGAGCGCGGTGAAGCCGCTGTCGGCCGGGGTGGCGTACTTGCCGAGGTGCCGCCCCAGCAGCTCGCCATGACGCGCGAGCGCCTCGGCCAGCGGCAGCACCGTCACGCCCGCCGGCAGGGCGGGGAGGCTCGACAGCCCCGGGACGAAGCGCCCGTTCACGAACACGAGGGTGCGCACGCCGGGGATCGGGTACAGGTATGGCGCGAGCGCCTCCGCGGAGACCGCCGCGGCGGGCTGCGCCAGCCGGTAGGTGGCGCCGGCGACGGGCGCCAGGTTCACGAAGCGCCAGTCCTCCTCGCGGCTGGTCGGGAACCCGGCGGCCTGGAAGCGCTCCAGCCCCGACTGGCGGAGGCCCGCCAGCCACGGCGCCTTGGCGCCGCCGTTGCCGGCGACGCGCTCGTAGTCCTGGAGGATCGTGCTGGTCACGCCGACCCCACCGTCTCGGTCAGCCACTCGTAGCCCTTGGCCTCCAGCTCCAGCGCCAGCTCCTTGCCGCCCGACTTCACGATCCGGCCGCCGGCCAGCACGTGCACGAAGTCCGGCACGATGTAGTTGAGCAGCCGCTGGTAGTGGGTCACCACGATGGTGGCGTTGTCGGGGCGGCGCAGCTTGTTGACGCCGTTGGCCACGATGCGCAGCGCGTCGATGTCGAGGCCGGAGTCGGTCTCGTCGAGAATCGCGAGCTTCGGCTCGAGCACCGCCATCTGCAGGATCTCGTTGCGCTTCTTCTCGCCGCCGGAGAAGCCGGCGTTGACGGCACGCTGCAGGATCTCGGGGCCCCACTCCACCAGCTTGAGCTTCTCCTCGACCATGTCCATGAAGTCGATCGGGTCCATCTCCTCCTCGCCCTTCGCCTTGCGGATCTCGTTCAGGGCGGCGCGGAGGAAGTAGGCGTTGGAGACGCCGGGGATCTCGACCGGGTACTGGAAGGCGAGGAAGACGCCGGCCTGGGCCCGCGCCTCGGGCTCCATGTCGAGCAGGTCCTGACCCAGGTAGCTGACGCTGCCGCCGGTGACCTCGTAGGCCGGGTGGCCGGCGAGGACCTGGGCCAGCGTGCTCTTGCCGGAGCCGTTGGGACCCATGATGGCGTGGACCTCGCCCGGCTTCACCGCCAGGGTGATGCCGTTGAGGATCTGCTTCCCGCCCGCCGTCGCCTGCAGGTTGGTGATCTCGAGCACGTGCTGGTTCTCCGATGACTGGGGCCGGCTGGTGGCGCGCCCCACCGGGCGCGCCGCGCGCTCAGCCGACGCTGCCTTCCAGGCTCACGCCGAGGAGCTTCTGCGCCTCGACGGCGAACTCCATGGGGAGTTCCTTGAAGACTTCCTTGCAGAAGCCGTTGACGATCATGCTGATCGCGTTCTCGGTGTTGAGCCCGCGCTGCTTCAGGTAGAAGATCTGGTCCTCGCCGATCTTGGAGGTGGAGGCCTCGTGCTCCACCGCCGCGCTCGGGTTCTGGACGTCGATGTAGGGGAAGGTGTGCGCCCCGCACCGGTTGCCGATGAGCATGGAGTCGCACTGGGTGTAGTTGCGGGCGTTGGCCGCCTTGCCCAGCACCTTCACCTGGCCCCGGTAGCTGTTGTTCCCCTGCCCCGCCGAGATGCCCTTGGAGACGATCGTGCTCCGGGTGTCCCGGCCGATGTGGATCATCTTGGTGCCGGTGTCGGCCTGCTGCTTTCCGTTGACCACCGCCACCGAGTAGAACTCACCCACCGAGCGATCGCCCTGGAGGATGACGCTGGGGTACTTCCAGGTGATGGCCGAGCCGGTCTCCACCTGGGTCCAGGAGATCTTGCTGTCGTCGCCGGCGCACTTGCCGCGCTTGGTGACGAAGTTGTAGATGCCGCCCTTCCCCTCGCTGTCCCCCGCATACCAGTTCTGCACCGTGGAGTACTTGATGGTGGCGCCCTTCAGGGCCACCAGCTCCACCACCGCCGCGTGCAGCTGGTTGGTGTCGCGCTTGGGCGCGGTGCAGCCCTCGAGGTAGCTGACCGTGGCGCCCTCGTCGGCGACGATCAGGGTCCGCTCGAACTGGCCGGTGTCGGCCGAATTGATGCGGAAGTAGGTGGAGAGCTCCATGGGGCAGCGGACGCCCTTCGGCACGTACACGAAGGAGCCGTCGCTGAACACCGCGGAGTTGAGCGCGGCGAAGAAATTGTCGTTGGCCGGCACCACCGAGCCGAGGTACTTCTGCACCAGCTCGGGGTACTCGCGCACCGCCTCGGACATGGAGCAGAACAGCACGCCCGCCTTGGCGAGGGTCTCGCGGAAGGTGGTCGCGACCGAGACGCTGTCGAAGATGGCGTCCACCGCCACCCCGGCGAGCAGCTTCTGCTCCGACAGCGGGATGCCGAGCTTCTCGTAGGTCTTCAGCAGCTCGGGATCCACCTCCTCCAGGCTGCCGAGCGGCTTCTTGGTCTTCGGCGCCGAGTAGTAGATCACGTCCTGGTAGTCGATCGGCGGGTACGAGATGTTGGCCCAGTGGTGGGGCTCCTTCATCTCCAGCCAGCGGCGGTACGCCTTGAGCCGCCACTCCAGCAGCCAGGCGGGCTCCTGCTTCTTGGCGGAGATCAGCCGGACCACGTCCTCGCTGAGGCCGCGGGCGATCGTATCCGCCTCGATGTCGGTGACGAAGCCGTACTGGTACTCGCGGTTGACCAGGGTCTCGACCGACGATTCACTCGAGCTCATGCCTGCTCCTCGGGGGCCGGCCGCGCCGGCCCTTCCAGTGCCGTGAGGGCGGGAGACCCGCCCGGGAAGTGCACGCTGTACTCGCAGGCGGGGCACCCTTCCAGCATGTGGGTCTCCCGCTGGACCGCGGCCGACAGCACTTCCTCGAGGAAGCGCCGCTCCGCCGCGCAGATTTCCGGAAACCGCTCGGCCAGGGCCCGGATGGCGCAGTGGTGCTCCGTCAGCCGGAGGCCCTGCTCCCCCTCGCGCCACTCGGCCATGTAGCCGCCCTCGACCAGGGCCCGCATCACCACGTCCATCCGCCGCTCGGGCGGGGCATCGGTCAGCTCCAGCCGGAGCTTCCGCGCGAGGTCGGTGAAGCGGGTCTCGAGCGCGGTGACCACCGCCTGCCGTCCCGCCTGCTCCGCCACCCGGTCGAGGACCTCGGTGAGCAGTTCCTTGTACCGCTGGGGGAAGAGCGCCTCGCCGGCCGCGCTGAGGTGCCAGGCGTAGGTGGGCGCGCCGACGCCACGCTGCTCCCGCCGGTAGCCGATCACCGCTTCGGTCTCGAGCTCCCGCAGGTGATGGCGGATGGCGTTGGAGGAGAGGCGCAGCTGCTCGCCCAGTTCCTTCGCGGTGAGCGCCCCGGCCCGCTTGAGCGCCACCAGGATCAGCCCCCGCGGGCCCTTGTAGGCCGGCGGGAGGGGCTGTTCGGCGAGCTGCTCCGTGATCGAGGTGCCCATGATGGGGGGAACCCTACAGGCGGGGTCCGCCTTTGTCAACTAATTACCAGAAGATTGGGGCAAACTTCCAAGTTGTTGTTCATGAAGGCCTTATGATTGACTCGCCGGGGATGGTTGGTGGGGTTCTCTGGCGGGCGCAGTATCCGAGTGAGGGTGCGATGGAGGCCAGGGGTTGGTGCCAGTCGCCCAATAGTACTATCCTCTACAACTACTCCAGCAAAACACTGTCATTACGCGTTTTATCGCGCCATGAACCCGCGCGGACTCGCCCGACGGCGACCGCCCGAACGGCCCGCGGTCCACCGCTGTGACGACTCCTATTGTGGCCCGGCAGCCTCCGTACAAGATTGGGGCGACCCGTTACCGGACCAGGACATGACGATCCACCGCATCCGCATGCTCGGGGACCCCATCCTCCGGACCCGCTGCGAACCGATCGCCCGGCCGCAGTCGGCCGCCGTGCGGGTGGTGGTGGACGACCTGCGCGAGACCCTCCGCGACTTCCAGTCCCGCTTCGGGTATGGCCGCGGCATCAGCGCCCCGCAGATCGGCGCCCCGGTGCGGATCGTCTACATCGAGATGGACCAGCCCTGGGCCCTCATCAACCCCGAGATCGTGGACGTGGGGAACGAGGACTTCACCGTCTGGGACGACTGCTTCTCCTTCCCCAACCTCCTGGTGCGGGTCTCCCGCGCCTACCGCATCAAGGTGCGGTACCAGGACCCGAAGGGCGTGACCCACGTCGCGGAGCTCGAGGGCGACCGGGCGGAGCTGCTGCAGCACGAGATCGACCACCTCGACGGGGTGCTCGCGGTGGACCGGCCCCATGGCCTCGATCCCTACTGCCTGCGCGAGGAATGGAACCGGCAGCACGCCCCCGAGGGCCGCTACGGCGAGCCCGAACCCCGCTCCGAGAGCTACGCCACCCAGCTCCCCGGCCTGCTCTGAGCCCCGCCGGCGCCCCACCCGGGGCGCCGGTCCCGGCCGGCCCCTGCCCCCACCGCCCCATGACCGCCCGCACCCGCTACGCCCTGCATCCCAGCATCCTCCGCATGGGCGGCGATCCCGCCAGCTACATGACGGAGGCGCCCGGCTACGTCGAGGCGATGTACGCCGCCCGCCCCGCCCTGCGGCCCCTGCATGACGCCCTGGAGGAGCTGGCCTTCGGGCTCGGGCCGGACATCCGGCTCTGTCCCGGCAAGACCATCGTGCCGGTGTACCGGAAGCACGTGATCGCGCAGATCAAGCCCGCGACCAAGACCCGGATCGACTTCGGGCTGGCGCTCGGGGCGCTCAAGCGGAAGGGGCGGCTGCTGGAGACCGGCGGCTACGCGAAGAAGGACCGCATCACCCATCGCATCGCGGTGAGCAGCCCGGCGGACATCGACGCCGAGCTGAAGCGCTGGCTGCGGCAGGCGTACGACCTCGACGGCTGAGGCCCGGGGGGCTTCAGGGGCGGGGGGCCTCCACCAGCACCGTGTCCGGGGCGACGCCCGCCCGGACCACCCGGCCCTCATCGTCCATGCGGCCCAGGTTGCCCGCGATCCGGCTGACGTAGTTCAGGGTCTCGCGATGGCGCCACCGGGGTACGGTGGGGGCCACGCTCACGATGATGTGCCAGTCACGGTGATCGAGCAGCTGCCGCCGCGCCAGCGCCTGGGCCCGGAGCAGAGGGATCCGGCCCGCGTTGTAGCTGGCGAACATGAAGTCGGCCTGGTCCTCGGCGCGGACCGAGTCCTCGGCCCACAGGCGCCACAGCTGGCGGTCGTAGAGGATGCCGGCGGCGATATTCCATTCCGGGTCGTCCACCGAGTTCAGTCCCGGATGGACCCGGCGCAGTTCCTCGAAGGTGGTGGGCATGAGCTGCATGACGCCGCGGGCGCCCACCCCGCTGCGGGCCGCGGGATCGAGGCCGCTCTCGGTCATCCCCTGGGCCTTGAACCAGCGCCAGTCGAAGGCGACCCCGAAGTAGCGCTTGCTGTACTTGCGGAAGGTGCCGTCGTAGCGGGTGGGGACGGCCTGGCCCGTGAGTGGCAGGGCCAGGCAGAGGGCGAGCAGCGCCGGCAGCGGCGCGCGCCGGAGCCGCAGGATCAATTGAGGGCGCCGCCGATGATGACCGCGATGGAAAGGAAGATGGCCGCAATGAAGATCGCGACGGCCACGTTCCCCTTCCGCAGTTCTTCCGCGAAGTCCACCTCGGGCGTGAGCCGGTCGATCAGCCGGTAGGAGATGAACATCAGCACCACGCCGAGCGCCGCATACAGGAAGTTGAGACCGATGATGTTCCACTCCATTGCCCCTCCGGGGTCCGGGGTGCACGCCGCCTGCCGGGCTGGCGTCCAATATGGCAACGGAACCCGGGAAGGGACATGCGCCTGACGTGCTGGCTGCTGCTCCTGGGGCTGGCACCGCACCTGGCCGGGCAGACCGCCCCCGCGCCGGACACCCTGCCCCGCCCCATCACCAACCCGGGCGTGCTGCGGGCGTCGGCGCTGGTGGACTCGGTCTACCTGGACGACCAGCTCCCCGGTGCGACCGTGGATGGCGGTGACTTCGCGGCCTACCTGATGGCGCGGCTGGGGCTCCGCCCCATCCCGCCCGACTTCGGGTTCGGCGTGCTGGTGGACAGCAGCGAGATCCGGATCGGCGGCCGAGTGGCGGACCTGCCGGCGGAGGCCCGCCAGGCGCTGGCACAGCTGGTGCTGCTGCTCCCGCCGGACACCCGGCTGGAGGCGCAGGTCACCCTGCTGCGGGCCGGTCCCGAGGCGGTGCGCTTCCACCTGGCCACCGCCACAGTGCGCGGCATCCCGGTGCCGGAGGCGTTCCTGGGCCTGATGATGGCCGACGTGGGCCGGCGCTACCCGGCGCTGACCGAGACCGGCCGTGACCTCTTTGTCCGACTCCCCGCCGGCGCGGCGATGGCGCTCGCGCCCGGGGGGGTGGTGCTCACCGGGCCGCCCTGACGGGTTGCGCCCCCTTCCGGGCCACCGCAACTTGGCCGTGGATGCGCCAGTCATTCACCCTGCTGCACGAGGCTCCCATGTTCCTGCTGCTCTCGACCCTGCTCGTCGCCGCGCCTGCCCCGCAGGTCGTGGCGCCTGCCGACACCGGCCGGACCAAGAACGGCGTCACCATGCCGGAGACCATCGACGTCGAGGGGCACACGCTCTCCCTCAACGGGATGGCGCTCCGCACCAAGACGTTCCTGAAGGTGAAGGTGTACGTGGGGGGGCTGTACCTCGTCACGCCCTCGAAGAGCGCCGACGAGATCCTGGGCGCGGATGCGCCGCGGCGGATGGTCATGCACTTCGTCACCGGGCGTGCCACCAAGGACAAGATGTGCGGGGCCTGGAACGACGGCCTCAAGGACAACACCCCGAACGCCTCGGAGCAGCTCAAGCAGGAGTTCACCCAGCTCTGCGGCATGATGCGGGACATCAAGAACGGTGAGGACGTGGTCATCACCTATGTCCCCGGCAGCGGCACCAACATCGAGATCGGTGGCGCGATGATGGGCAACGTCGCGGGGAAGGACTTCGCCGACGCGGTGCTGCGCTGCTGGATCGGCCCCAAGCCCGATCCGGGCGAAGGCTTCAAGAAGGACGTGCTGGGCCAGGAGTGATTGGTGCGGGACGCTGACGCGGAACTCCGGGTCCTCGCGGGGGCCCGGCGCCGCGTGGCGGTGCGGCTCACCGCCGTCATCGTGCTGCTGTACTTCGGCTTCCTCGGGCTGCTCGCGTTCCGGAAGCCGCTGATGGGCACCCTGCTCGCGCCCGGGCTCTCGCTGGGGCTGCTGCTCGGCGCACTGCTCATCGTGGCCTGCTGGCTGCTCACCTGGCTCTACGTCCGCTGGGCCAACACCCACTACGATCCCCACGTGGCGCGGCTGCGGGGCCCCCGGTGAGCGGGGACCCCGGCCTCGTCGCCCGCGGGCTCTTCTTCCTCTTCCTCTGCCTGACGCTCGGCATCACCTGGTGGGCCGCGCGCCGCACCCGCACCACCGACCAGTTCTACTCCGCCGGCCGCGCCGTCACCGCGTGGCAGAACGGCTTCGCCCTGGCCGGTGACTACATGAGCGCCTCCTCGTTCCTCGGGATCTCGGGACTGGTGGCGCTCTCCGGCTTTGACGGGCTGATCTATGCCGCCGGCGGCCTGGTCGGGTGGCCGGTGGTGCTGTTCCTGATCGCGGAACCGCTGCGCAACCTGGGCCGCTACACCTTCGCCGACGTGCTCACCGCGCGGCTGACGCAGGTGCCGGTGCGGATCGCGGCCGCCATCGGCACCCTAGCCACGGTCAGCCTGTACCTGATCGCCCAGATGGTCGGGGCGGGGGGCCTCATCCGGCTGCTGTTCGGGATTCCCTACAGCGCCGCCGTGGCCATCGTGGGTGTGGCGATGATCGTCTACGTGCTGTTCGGCGGGATGCTCGCCACCACCTGGGTGCAGATCGTGAAGGCGGGGCTGCTGCTGCTCGGCGCGGTGCTGCTGACGGTGCTGGTGCTGGCCCGGGTGGGGTTCTCGCCGCTCCGGCTGTTTGCGGAGGCGGCGGCGGCCAACGGGGCGGGGGTGCTGGCGCCCGGCAAGCTGGTGGCCAACCCGGTGGACGCGATCTCCCTCGGCCTGGCGCTGATGTTCGGCACCGCGGGGCTGCCGCACATCCTGATGCGGTTCTACACCGTGCCCGACGCGCGTGCGGCGCGGCGCTCGGTGTTCTACGCCACCGGGCTCATCGGCGGCTTCTTCCTGCTGCTGTTCGTGATCGGCTTCGGCGCCATGCGCCTGGTGGGGCCGGACGCGATCCGCGCCGCCGATCCGGGCGGCAACATGGCCGCGCCGCTCCTGGCCGAGCTGCTGGGCGGCACCACGCTGCTGGGCTTCATCGGCGCGGTGGCGTTCGCGACCATCCTCGCGGTGGTGGCGGGGCTCACCCTCTCCGGCGCGGCGGCGCTCTCCCACGACCTCTGGGTCCACGTGGTGCGCGGCGGCCGGACCGACCCGGCGGAGGAGCTGCGGGTCGCACGGGTGGCGACGCTCTTGCTGGGAGCGCTGGCGGTGGTGCTGGGAGTGACCTTCGAGGGTCAGAACGTGGCCTTCATGGTGGGGCTGGCGTTCGCGATCGCGGCGAGCGGCAACTTCCCCGCGCTGGTGCTCACCCTGTTCTGGCGCCGCACCACGACGGCGGGGGCGGTGGCCGCGATGCTGACCGGCACCGGCGTCACCATCCTGCTGATCTACCTCTCGCCCACGGTGCAGGTGGACTTGCTGCACCACGCCGCGGCGGTGTTCCCGCTCCGCAACCCGGGGATCGTCACGCTGCCGCTCGGGTTCCTGGCGGGGGTGGGTGTCTCGCTCGTCCGGCCGGTGCCGGCGGAGGCGGAGCGCTTCGGCGCGATGGAGCGCCGCGCCAGCCTGGGCGAAGACGCCGCCTAGTACCACTCCCCGAGCCGCACGAACATCCCGTTCCGGCCGGAGCGGGTGACGCCGTACTCGACCCGGATCGCGCCGATCGGGGTGGTGGCGCCGACGCCCACCCGGCCGCCGGTGTTCCACCGCCCGTGGGGCAGGGCGGGCCCGCCGAACGCCACCCGCCCGCTCATCGCGGTGAAGCGTGCGGAGAGCGGGCCGAACAGGCGGCGCTCCATCACCACCGACGCGGAGACCTCCCGGTCGCCGCGCAGCTCGCCGATGCTCAGCCCGGGGAAGCCGTCGGTGCCACCCAGGACGAAGCTCCGCTGCAGCGGCAGCTCCCGGCCCCAGCCGTACCGCAGCGTCGGGGTGAGGCGCACGGTGCCGATCGGGAACACCTGCCGTGCCTCGAACTCCACCCGGCGATACTGATCCAGCAGCATCCCCTCGGCCCAGAAGCCGCTGGGGCGGTAACGCGGCCCGCTGGAGAGCCGCGCCACGCCGCCCAGGCCGGTGTGGTTGAGCCCGTTGGGGAGCCCGCGCCAGGTGTGCATGGTGCCGCCCACCTCGAGCAGCCATTCCCGGCCGAACTGCCGCTCCACCCCTGCGACGCCGCTCAGTTCCTTGATGCGGGTGGAGGGGAGGCTGCCCCCCTCGCCGTTGAAGTTGCGCACCTCCTCCCGCGCACCGGTGAAGCTCATGAACGGCCGCTGCAGCAGCCGGCCGACGCCGGCGGTGCGGAAGCGGAGCGCCAACTCCTGCCGCAGTTCCCCGAGCACCAGGGTGCCGGAGGTCTCGATCCGGGGGATGGTGGCGCCACGATCCACGCCGCCAAGCCACATCTGTCCGCCAAGGTCGTTGTCGTACGCCAGGCCGGCCATGCCGACGCGGGGGGCCGCGGGGCGCACCAGCACGTCGAGCCGGAGCGCGTCCGGCGGGCCGGCCGGCCGGAGCCACACCTCGCGGAACTCGTCGAACTGTGCCAGACGGTCGAGGTTGTCCCGCAGGGCGGACACCTCGATGTCGTTGCCCGGCTGCAGCTGCAGCTGCCGCTGGATGAGCGTGGCGTCGCCGGAGCGGCCCCCGCTGACCGAGACCTCGTCCAGCTGATACGTGGACCGCGGGTGCGGCCGGGGCGGGGCGGGGCAGGTGGCGTGGCCCTCGAGGGCGGCGCGCGCCGCGTCGTAGCCGGCGGCCCGGATCTCCTCCTGGTGCAGCGGGTCGAAATCGAGCGACTGGAAGAGGTCCACCGCGGGACGGATGAGCAGGTCCGACGCCCCCAGGGAGTCGAGCGGCTGGGTGAACAGGTAGGCCACGAGCAGGTCCGCCACCACCAGCGGATTCTGACCCTGCACCGAGTCGGGCGGGCGCCAGCTGACGTCCGAGACGATGAGCCGCCGGGCGCCGATGCCGCGCGCGACCGCGATCGGCACGTTGGCGGCCAGCCCGCCGTCCACCAGCTGGCGGCCCTCGATGCGCACCGGGTCGAACACCAGCGGGATGGCCATGCTGGCGCGGACGGCGCGGGCCAGGTCGCCGCTGGAGAGGACCACGGTGCTCCGCGTGCGGAGGTCGGTGGCCACGGCGCGGAAGGGGATCGGCAGGGAGTCGAAGTCGCCCCGCGCGGCGAGGTTCCCCCGGAGCATCACCCGGCTCAGCGCGGCGTTGACCCCCGCCTCCCGGGCAATCGCCTGGGCCACGCGGAAGCCGCCGGTGCCCTGCTCCCACACCACGATCGGCCGGCGCTCGCCGAAGGTGCGGGGGGTGTGCTGGTCGGCATCGTTGAACAGGTTGGACAGGTTCATCGAGTCGGCCAGCGCCGCGATCTGCTGCGCGCTGTAGCCGCTGGCGTAGAGCCCCCCGACGATCGAGCCCATGCTGGTGCCGACAACCATGTCAGGCCGGATGCCGAGGCTGTCCAGCACCCGCAGCACGCCGATGTGGGCCAGCCCCTTGGCCCCCCCGCCGGAGAGCACCAGGGCGAGCGGGCCGGGCGCCTGGCAGGCATCCGCCTGGGCCCGGAGGGGGCGGCCGGTGCCCGCCCCGAGCAGGGCGATCAGGCAGCCGAAAATGAACGGGCGACGCATGCCGAAAACATAATCTTCGCCCCCTTGCGCGGGGTGTCGGTGGGTCACGATACTATGCGCTGCGGGGCACCGTTCCCCCACCCAGCCCGGACCGCCACCCGATCGAGGACCCGCTGCATGACCTACGTGATCACCGAACCCTGCATCGGCGTCAAGGATCGCGCCTGCGTGGACGTCTGCCCGGTGGACTGCATCTACGAGGGGGAGGACATGCTGTACATCCACCCCGACGAGTGCATTGATTGCGGGGCCTGCGAGCCGGAGTGCCCGGTCAACGCGATCTTTCCCGAGGAGGACGTCCCGGGGAACCAGCAGGGCTTCATCGCGAAGAACCGCGACGCCTTCACCAGCGACACGCCGCCGGGCCGCCCCAAGAAGTAGCGAGTGGCGCCGGCGATCAGCCGATAGGTATTTCCCGACCCCCCGCACCCGCGGGGGGTCGTTGTTTTCACCGGGGAACGGAAAGGAAGGACGCCCCGGTGCCGAACTGCTCTGGCCGCGGCACCGGGGCGTTGAGGAGAGGAATGTCAGCGCAGTTACCTGGGGGGTAACCCCGCCACGGTAGATAGACGCGCCAACCCCGCGGAAAGTTGCAGCGCTATCCCGCCCGCCCCAGCCCGGCGAGGAAGTCGGCCAGGAGGGCGGTGGCTGCCTCCGGACGTTCCATCGGGGTGAGGTGACCGGCACCCGGGACGACTGCCAGCCGGGCGTCGGGCAGGGCATCGGCCATGAACTGGGCCCGTTCCCGGGGGGTCAGCTGATCGTCCTCCCCCACCACGACCAGCGCGGGAACGTCGGCCAGGGTCTTCAGGAAGGCGCTGCTGTCGGGGCGGTCGCGCATGGCACCCAGGGCGCCGAGAATCCCGGCCACCGGGGTGGACTCCATCATCCGGCGCACCCGGTCCACCAGGCCGGGGTTGTCGGCGACGGCCGCACCGGCCAGCATCTTCGGCAGCATCGCCTCGGCGATGGCGTGCGCCCCGCCGTCGCGGGCCAGCGCGGCGGCGGCATCGCGCGCGCGGCGTCCCTCCGGCGTGTCCGCCTCCGCGCGGGTATCCATCAGCACCAGGCCGCGCACCCGCTCCGGCGCCCGGCGCAGGATCTCGAAGGCGACATACCCGCCCAGCGACAGCCCGCAGAGCACCACCCGGTCCACCCCGACGGCGGTGAGCAGGGCCAGCAGGTCCTCGGCGTAGGTGGCCATGGAGTAGCCGAGGTCGGGGGCATCGGACTGGCCCATCCCGCGGAGGTCGGGTGCGATACGCATCCACCCCTCGAGGTGGGCCAGCGGATAATCCCAGATCGAGTGATCCAGCGGGTAGCCATGGATGAACAGCACCGCCGGCCCGCGGCCGCGCACGTCCACGGCCAGGTTCACCCCGTTCACCGCCACCCGGCGGAGGTTCCCGGCCAGCGGCCGGTCCGCCATCACCTGCGGCAGCGCCTCCGGCACCGGGACCGGGCGGCCCTCGGCGTCCACGCACACGAACACCAGCTCCGCCGTGGCGACGAGCGAGTCGTCCCGCAGCCGGCGGGCGGTCTGCCGCAGGGTGAAGCTGGTGCGCCCCAGGTGCACCAGCACCTGGGCGAAGCGGAGCACGTCGCCGGGGAAGGCGGGGGCATGGTACTCCACCAGCGACTTGCGGACCGCGGGCCACGCCCCCTGCCGGGAGAAGAAGTCCATCCCCGGGCCACGGGCGAGCGCCTCCCACCGGGCGCGCTCGAACAGCGCCACGAACGACGCCTGGTTCAGGTGCCCGTAGGCGTCGCACTCGTCGGGATAGACCGTCAGGTCGATTTCGGCGGGGGCCACGGCGGCTCCGTGTGTCGGTGGGCGTCGCGCATGGCCGGCGAGGAGGGGCAGCGACGAGTCCGGCGGGTAAGGTATGCGGGAAGCCGACGGGCGGGAAGGAACCGGCGTGGCCACGGGAGGTTCGGGCGCGCGCCGGCCGCGACTAGATTCCACGCTCGTCCCCGACCGCCCCTCGACTGCCGGTGCGCACCATGATGCCAGCGACAGCTTCCCGCCCCCTCCGGTGCCGCGCGCAGGTGCGCGCGTGACCGAGGCCGCCGGCGACCTCCGCTACCTCGAGTCCCAGCCCGCGTGCGACGCGTTCCTCGCGGAGATCGCCGGGACGCCGCTCCTCGCCGTGGACACCGAGGCGGCGAGCTTCCATCGCTATCGCGACCGGATCTACCTGCTGCAGCTCTCCACCCGCGATGCCACCGCGGTGATCGACCCGCTCGCGGTGCCGGACCTCGATACGGTGGGACGGATGCTCGCGGACACCACCGTCGAGGCGGTGTTCCACGACGCCGACTACGACCTGCGGATCCTGCACCGGGACTACGGCTTCACCGCGCGCAACCTGTTCGACACCCGGATCGCCGCCCAGCTGCTCAACGAACCCGGCATCGGCCTCGCCGCGCTGCTGGAGAAGTACCTCGGCGTGCGGCTGGACAAGAAGTACCAGCGCGCCGACTGGTCCGTGCGGCCGCTGCTCCCCGGCATGCTGGCCTACGCCGCCGACGACACCCGCTACCTGGCGCGGCTGCGCGACATCCTCAAGGACCAGCTGGTGGCGCTGGGCCGCTGGTCCTGGGCGGCGGAGGAATTCGCGCTCCTGGAGGAGACCCGGTGGAACGCGGGCGGCCCGCCGGAGGAGGCGTACCTGCGGATGAAGGGGGCGCGCACCCTGCGCGGGCACCAGCTCGCGGTGCTGCGGGAGCTGTTCGCCTGGCGCGAAGGGGTCGCGAGCCAGCTCGACCGGGCGCCCTTCCGGGTGCTCATGAACGACGCGATGCTCGCGATCGCCAAGGCGATGCCGGCGGACGAGGTGGCGCTCAAGGAACTGAAGGCGCTCTCGCCCGACCAGCTGCGCCGCCGGGGCGCCGACCTGCTCGCCGCGGTGGCGCGCGGCGTGGCCGCGCCGACCTCGAGCCTTCCGGTGTTCGAGCGCGGCCGCCGGCCGCCGCCGGACCTGGCCTACGAAGCGCGCCTGGAGCGGCTCAAGGTGGCGCGCAACCAGGCGGCGGAGCGGATTCCGCTCGCCCCCGGGGTGCTGTGCGCCAACGGGCTGCTGGAGGCGGTGGCGCGGCTGGAACCGAAGCGGGTGGACGACCTGGCCCAGGTCGAGGGGATGCGGCGGTGGCAGCGGGAGGTGATCGGGGAGGAGCTGCTGCAGGCGGTGGCGGGCCCCCCGGCCCAGGGGTGAGGGCGCGGGGCCGCGCCCGTGGCGCTCAGCCGCCGAGAAACGCCCGGATCCGCGGGTCCATCCGTTCGGGCGTCCAGTAGGGTTCCCAGACGATTTCGATCTCGACCGAGTTCACGCCCTCAAGGTCCTCGATGGCGCGCTTGGCGTCGCCCACGATCTCCGGCCCCGCCGGGCAGCCGGGGCTGGTGAGCGTCATCTGCACGTGCACGTCCCCCGCCTCGCTGACGGTGATCTCGTACACGAGCCCGATATCCACGATGTTCAGGTTCAGCTCGGGGTCCTTCACCCCGCGCAGCGCCTTGCGGACCGTTTCCGGTGTCTGCATCTCGCCTCCCGCCTGTATCCTAGCGCCGCGGTCGGGTTGAGGGAACGGGGGCGCGCTCAGGGCGCCCAGGTCCGCACCACGGCATCGGCCAGTGCGCCGCGCACGCCGCGCAGGGCACGGATCGAGCCGCCGATCCGGGGGGCGTAGGCCCGGTTGGTCAGGAAGACGACGAACAGGTCACGGGTGGGGTCGGCCCAGAGCAGGGTGCCGGTCCAGCCGGTGTGGCCGAAGGCGGCGTCGGTGAGCGAGCCGCCATACGCCGAGTCGCAGGGGCGGCCGCAGGGCGTGGCGTCACCGGCGCGGTGGGGCGGCCGCTCCCAGCCGAGCACCCGGGTGGCACCGGGCGTGGCGGGGGCGAGGACGGCGCGGACCAGTGAGTCGGGAAAGAGCCGCACGCCGTCCAGCGTGCCATCGTTGAGCCAGAAGCGGAGGTAGCGCGCCAGGTCGGTGCCGGTGCTGAACAGCCCCGCGTGCCCCGCGGCCCCGCCGAAGCGGGCGGCGTTCTGGTCGTTCACCGTGCAGCAGACGGGATGGCCGCGCCACTGCCCGGTGGGCGCGGTCTCCCGCTCCACCGGCTTCGGCACGCCGTAGCCGGTGTGGGTGAGGCTGGCGGGCCCGAGCACCGAGTGGCCCACGTAGGTGGCCAGCGGCTCCCCGCTCACCCGCTCCACCAGCAGGCCGAGCAGCAGGAAGTTGAGGTCGCTGTACTCGACGGCCGCGCCGGGCCGGCGGCGAAGCGGGGTGCGGTAGAGCAGCGCGATGGCCGAGTCACGGGTGGCGGTGCGGCGGAAGAACTCGACGTAGGCCGGCAGCCCGCTGGTGTGCGCCAGCAGCATCCGCACCGTCACCCGGTCCTTGGCACCGCCCGCGAAGCGCGGCAGGTAGCGCGACACCGGGGCGTCGGGGTCCACCTTGCCCGCGGCGATGAGCGTGGCGACGGCGGGGAGGGTCCCCACCACCTTGGTCAGCGAGGCGAGGTCCCAGCGGGTGGAGTCGGGCGAGGGCACCGGGGCGCTCGCCGCCCAGGTGAGATGCCCGTACCCGCGCTGGTAGCGCAGGCCGCTCCGCGAGCCGACCAGCAGCACCGCGCCGGGATAGATGCCACGCCGGATGCCGGATTCGACGATCGAATCCACCACCCGGGTGGACTGTGCCCCGAGCGGCGCGGCGCCCAGGACCGCCAGCGCCAGCAGCGCGGCGCGCCGGCTCACCGCGCCCCGCCGTGCCGGGTGGCGCCGATGTAGCCGGTGGGCAGCTCGTACAGCAGGCGCAGCGAGAACCGGTCGCGGTCGGAGAGCGCCAGCGCGGTGGCGATGGGGTACATCACGTCGCCGG
>CAZYIV010000061.1:20851-22457 GCA_964647615.1 uncultured Gemmatimonadaceae bacterium
CGGTCGCGGTCGGAGAGCGCCAGCGCGGTGGCGATGGGGTACATCACGTCGCCGGGGCGGGCGGAGTGGGGCAGCCCGAGGGCGTGGCCCACTTCGTGGAGCGCCACCGCCTTGCGGCTGTCGGGCGGGAGCGGCCGCCCCGTGCCGGGGGAGCGGGTGACCAGCTGCAGCTCGGCGTGGCGGATCCGACCGCCGCGGTCCCAGGTCACGTCGGTGACGCCGGCGCGGTCGGCCTCGAGGGCATCCACCCAGCGGATCACGAAGTCGGCCTGGGTGGAATCTTCCACTTCGAACCAGCGCAGGCCCGCGGCGGCGGGGTTCCAGGCGTCGAGCGCCCAGCGCACCTCGGCGACCATCGCCGGATCGAAGCTGGCGGAGCCGCCGGGGACGATCGCCACCTTGATTACCCGCTCGCCGATGGGCCAGTGGCGGACGATCGAGTCGGTCTCGCCGAACAGCGAGTCGAGGCAGTGCCGGTCGGCCTCGGCCGCGAGCCGGGTCCGCACCCCGGCGCGGGTGAGGGAGTCGAGCGGCAGCAGGCCGGGCAGCTCCAGCGGCGGGCGCCGGGACCCGTCGGCTGCATGGCTCAGGGTGAGGTCCCGGAGGGTGTCGCCGGTGGCGGCGAGGCCGCCGGGCGGCGCGGCGCGGCGTCCCCGCCCCGCACGGTCCAGGACGATCAGCCCCACCAGGACCAGGAGGGCCACGAGCAGCAGGCGGCGCAGCATGCCCTGAATATCGGCGCCGGGGCCCGCGGGGCGCCACGGCTGGCGCCCAAGTGTTTGTCCCCCTAGAATTTGGCCGACCGCAACCCGTCACCCGCCCCCGTTCCCGCAGGGAGTCCTGCCGCTCGTGGCTTCCGTCTTCTCGCGCGCCCTGATCCGCTGGCGCTGGGTCATCATCGTCTGCTGGGCGGTGATCGGCTACCTCGCGGCGGAGAAGTCTCCCCAGGTCGTGCAGGTGCTCAACGTGCGCGGGGGCACCCGGGAGCCCACCGAGGCGGGCAAGGCCGACGCCCTGCTGCGCGGCCGGTTCGACAAGCCGCTCAACGACTTCTTCGCCGTCACGCTGCAGTCGCCCACCCCGGTGGACAGCGGGCCGGCCGCGCTGCTGCTCGACAGCCTCATCGCCAAGTTCTCCCGCCAGCCCTGGCTCGGCACCGTCGCCTCGTTCCGGAGCACCCACGACTCCACGTTCGTGAGCAGGGACGGCCGGACCACCTTCCTGGTGGTCGCGGTCGACGCCGACAAGGGCGACAGCGTCAGCAAGCTGGTGGCCCCGGTCCGGGCGCTGGTGCAGGACGCCTTCCGCGAGACGGGAGTGGATTCGTTCTCCCACCCGGTGCGGGTGACGGGGCGCTCGCCGCTCGACCTCGACGTGCGCACCGTGGTGGCGGCCGACAGCCGGCGGGGCGAGCTGCGGCTCCTGCCGCTCACCGCCGGGATCCTGCTGCTGGCCTTCGGCGCGCTGGTGGCGGCGATGCTGCCGCTGGTGATCGGCTTCCTGGCGATCTGGGTCACGCTCGCCGTGGTGGTGATGCTGGCCGACTACACGCCGATGTCGGTCTTCGTGCTCAACATGACCACGATGCTCGGGCTGGGCGTGGGGA
>CAZYIV010000062.1:0-22348 GCA_964647615.1 uncultured Gemmatimonadaceae bacterium
ACACGGGGCGTAGCGCAGCCCGGTTAGCGCGCCTGCTTCGGGAGCAGGAGGTCCCGGGTTCAAATCCCGGCGCCCCGATTGTCCCGCCACGCCCCGCCCTCCCGGCGGGGCGTGCTGTTTCCCCCCCGGCCGCGGTTGTCCCCGGTCTGCCCCGGCGGTACAATGCCCCCGGACCCCTCGGCCAGTTCCCGTCCCTCGCCCCCGGAGCCCGATGCGACGCGCGATCCTCCTCCTGGTGGACGGCCTGCGCCCGGATGTCGCCGAAGCGGCGCTGGCCCGGGGCGAACTCCCCGCCCTCGCCGCGCTCACCGGCGCCGACGGCCGGACCCGCGGGGTCACCGTCTTTCCCTCGACCACCAGCGTCGCCTACCTCCCGTTCCTCACTGGCTGCACACCGGGCCGCTGCAACATTCCCTCGATCCGCTGGCTCGACCGGCAGGCATACGCCGGCCGGTGGTGGGCCGAGCGCGAGGCGGTGCGGAGCTACTGCGGCTACCAGGCCGGCCGGCTGGATGGCGATATCGCGCCCGACGTCCGCACCCTGTTTCAGCTGGTGCCCGAGAGCCTCGGCATCTTCACCCCCGTCGCCCGCGGCCTCACCCCGGCGCGCGACCCGGCGAGCGGCGAGCGCAAGTTCTGGGGCGCGCTGGCGCACTACGCCGAGTGGCACCAGCCCTCGGACGATGCGGTGACGCGGCACCTGCTGCGCGGCGTGGAGGCGGGCTGGCGGTTCATCTTCGCCCAGTTTCCCGCCGTGGACGGCTACACCCACCAGAGCACCCCGGAGGGCCCCAAGGTGCTGCGGGCGCTGCACCGGGTGGACCGCTCCGTGGCACAGCTGATGGCCCGGCTCGAGTCGCGCGGCGAGGTGGAGCAGACGCTGGTGGTGCTGGTGAGCGACCACGGCGCCTCGGTGGTGCACACCCACCTGGACCTGGCCGACTGGTTCCGGGCGCAGGGGATCCGCACCATGTCACACCCGGTGGTGTGGGAACGCGATCCCGCCGCCGCGGTGATGGTGGCCGGCAACGGCTCCGCGATGGTGTACGCCCGGCCCGGCCTGCCGCGCCGGGAGCGGTGGCCGCTGGCGCGGCTGCGCGATGGCGCGAACTTCGGCGCCCGGCACGACGTCATCGCCGCACTGCTGGCGGAACCGGCCGTCGCGCTGGTGGCGGCGGAAGAGCGGCCGGGCACGGTCCGGGTGGCGAACGCCGAGGGACAGGCGACGCTCACCCGCGACGGAGACCTGGTGCACTACCGCCCGGAGACCGGCGACCCGCTCGAGGCGGGCGGACCAGTGCGCCGCACCGATGCCGAGTGGCTCGAGGCCGACTGGAATGGCCCCTACCCCGACGGCGCCTGCCAGCTGCTGGACCAGTTCCGCGCCGGCCGCACCGGCGACCTGCTGGTGATCGCGCGGGAAGGGTATGATTTCCGCAGGCGGTTCGAGGTGCCGGAGCACAAGGCGGGACACGGCAGCCTGATCCGGGCCCACATGCAGGTGCCGGTCTGGGCCAGCCAGCCGGTGCCGCCGGGGCCGTTGCGGACGGTGGATGTCTTTCCGGCGCTGCTGGAGTGGCTGGGGGAGGCGGTGCCGGCGGGAATCGACGGGCGCCCGACCTGGAGTCCGGGGCGGGTCGCCGCGGTTGCGGAATCGGGGTAAGCTGGCGATTATCCCACCCCCACGCGCCCGTAGCTCAGCTGGATAGAGCGCTTGCCTCCGGAGCAAGAGGTCGGACGTTCGAATCGTCTCGGGCGCACTCGCCAAGTCGAAGCCCCATCAGCACCTAGGTGCTAATGGGGCGTTTCGCGTTCGCTCGTGCCCAGACCGTGGTGTCAGGAGTGGTGCCAAGTGCTGGGTCAGTACAAGATGCCGAGGCGCTTGAGGTGATCCAGATATTGGGTGCCCGTCATCGGGCAATCGACCAGGTCCAGGAGGCCGCCCTTCGAGAGCCGGAGCTGGCGAGCCATCCTCCCGAGCAGGGGATCCCCAATGGTCCTGTGCCCCGTACCCCTCGACACCTTGGTGAAGACGGCCTGGGTCATTCCATCGCACTGGAGAAAAAGAAAATCGTGGTCACGGTTACCCTGGCGAAGGGTAAAGCCCTTCTGGCAGAGGGTCGCGACCACGTCCGCGCGGTCCCTGGGCATGCTACCGACGGTGAGTCAACGCGAAGTTGCGGAGCTGATTGGCGTCCGGGCTCAGGTCTTCGGAGTGTTGTGCGAGCATGACGGTAGCCACCTCGCCGAGCTCGCTCCACAAGTCGTCCTCAGCCGCACGAAGGGTCGCGCCCGACCCAAATAGGGACCACCGCTGATGGGCGATCGTCACCATCCCGTCCTCGATCCGAACAGCGAACATCTCCCCTTCGATCACCAAAAGCGCCTCAGGCCTCACCTCGACCGATTGAGGTCCGGAAAGAGTCGCCGCCTTCCGCACGCTCGAGTCGAGACCCGTCATTGGCACCCTGTCGGGGGCCTCATCGCCCCGACCTTCGAGTACTGAGGGAACCGCCACGTGCCTGGTAGCGGATCCCGCCGCCGCGCGACTACGCCAACGCAGGCGGGCCGAAGTAGCATCGAACCGCGGGGCTGCGCTCACTTGTCGTCACTCCGGGCACGGAATGCAAGATCGGACTTCTCGAGCAACCACTCGCCAAACCGCTTTGCGGACTCGGGAGAGAAGACAAGGCTGCACTGCACCGACCTGGTGATGTCGGCACGCTTGATGACGTTGCCATCCTTGACGAGGACAAGGCCATCGGCGTTGACCTCGTGCTCCTCGATACTGGGGACGGTCCCGAAATCCACATAGGCATGGGCGACAATCGAGGCCCCGTCCGGGCTTGGGCCTCCGTATGCGCCGGTCACCGGGAGTACCGGGTGGCCTTCATTCTCCTCGTAAACGATCCGCACGGACTCGCCTGGATTGGCCATCCGAACACCTCCCGAAGGGCAGCGGGCTTCACCTAACGCCCGAATGTAAGCTACTGGCCCAAGAATAGGATCGGGTGGGAGGGAGTGTTACTGAAGCGAGGCATCGGTCGGGAATCTACCGAACCAGCTCTCCATCCTGAGCCGAGGGGGGAGGACCGCAGCCGATACTCAACGCCCCCCGCCCGGTGGCGCACCTGGCCTAGGTGGCCGTACACCCGCTTCACCATGGCCTCGAAGCCGTGGCCGAGCTCGCGGCTGACGGTGTAGATCGGCACCTGCGCGCCCTGGTCGAGCTTCTGGAGGCGGGCCGCACAGTAGGTGGCCGGAACATCTTTGTACGGAGAAACCGCCCCGCAAGTCGGGGTCGGCCGTCCGGCCCCTCGCCGCAGGTGAGCAGCTCCGCCCCCACAGCCACCGCATCGAGCCTCTTCCGGAAGTCGGTGATCATCTATTCACGGCCACCCACGCCAATAGCGGGGAAGAGCAGACCACCGGTCGAGTTCTTGGGGCTCCGGAAGTACTCCCGGAGGATCCCCTCCAGCTGGAGTCACAACCACCAGCTCCGGCGGGAGTTCGTTTCGTAACATTGGTTTGCCTCCCTCACCGAAGCCGCACAGATCCTCGAAGCATGGAGAGAGGACTACTACAACCTGCGGCCCGACTGCGGCTCCGCACACCGAGTGCCGGCCGCGCCGCACCACTGTGAGCACTTACTCCCTGGCCTGAACCGCCGGCCAGCCTGCGCCCCAAGTGGCCCTACTCCCAGGAGGTCCGCCGTTGGAGTCCAAGATTCCCGTCGCGGGGGAGAAGCAGTTGTGAAGCAAGGGTCAGGGCGGGCGCATGGGGGGCGAGCGCAAAGACCGAAGCTGAAAGGCCTGCTAACGGACCCCGTCAAGTAATGGGTGCACCCATCATGAGAATGGCGCGGGCGGGACATCAAAGCCAATCATCGAACGTATGTAGCAACAATTTGCGAGGTCACAACCAGGGTCTTTCCGTCGGGTGTGACGGCGCCCGAATAGACAGCCCCTGTCCTGCTGTTGGTCAGAGCGAGACTGGCGCTGCCGTCCGCCTGGACCCCAGTGACGCCATACGGCCCTGAATCCTCGCAGCAGCCGACCGGGGTAGTTGTGCCAGTCCAGGTCCCCGTTGACCCAAGCAAAATACTGCCGCTCGTGAACTGCTGGCCGCCGGCGGTCGCCGGAAGCGGTTGACCGTTCACCGCCACCAGCGCGTAAAGTCCTACAACCGGGCTGGCACCAATCCCCGAAAGGGAGGCCTGTGCGGTCGTCACCGCATTGCGGATGCCAGGGTCTGAGTAGGTAAGCGTGAAGGCAAACGTCGTTGGGAGGGCGGTACCCAGAGGTGCGGAGGCGGCGATGGCCAAACCTGTCGACGCTGGAAAGGACGCGAGCTGCACCCCTCCAGTCGGCGCACTGACCGTAAGGAACGAAGGATCAGTCGGCAGGTCGAGAACTCGCGCAGGTAGGTCGTCGACGGTCGGAATTCTGGCAACCAAGGGCAGGGGCAGCAGCCCCTGAACCGCATTCCACCGCGCTGCGGCTTGATCGAGAGCGTCCACGATTGCTGTCAAGACTGGGCTGCCGTTCGCCGCCGCACGGGAAAACGACTCGTATGTTGAGTGGAATGGGACGATCGTCGGCGTGCCATCATACAGCACGACTGGGGAGATCGCTCGGGCCACACCGACCTTCAGTTCAACGGGGGGAGCATTTGTGGGCGCACCGGACTGCACGACACAGTCATGCGCAACGGACGCTATGTCGGCGATGAACAGATCTGTAGCCGTGGCGAAGACGATTGTCGCAATGAAGACAACCGGGAGTGACGCGGGCGTGGCCACGAGCGACGCGTTGAAGAGGACCAGGGCCGTCACCCAAAAGGCCGCGTCCTGCAAGAGACGGACTTTGGCCCCAGACGCACATCCATCGACATACCCCGTTAACTGCGCAAAGCGTGCTCCCGGGGCGGGAGCCGCAACGCCAGCGTTAGCATGGAGCAGCTGCGCGAGCCGGGTCACGGTGGCCGGAGAAAGGGAATCTAGGCCCATCCGGAAACTTGCGACCGCTGTGCGCAGGGCGCGGACGTCTGCGAGGAGGCCGGTCGCTCCAGTCGCGTTCAACCGAGAACTGAGGGTCGTGTCGCTCTCGATGCCAACAAGTGCCGAATCCATCGCAACTAGGATGGAGTCGACGTAAGAGTACGGCCGCGGGAGGCTGTCCGAGGGCACCACCACAAACCTCTCAGACCCGGAGCGCCTCCCTACGGTTACCTCGAGCGCCGCAGGGCCTGGTGCAAGGTCGGGCGCGAGGAAGACAGCCTGACTGTCGTTGACGACCGCAAGATTGACCGGGTTGCTGCGAATCCGTCCTGTCACTTGGCTAGAACCCAATGACGCACCCGGGAGGGTCACCGTAACGAGAAGGTACGGTGCAACCCGATGGGTGTCCATCCGCAATTGCAGTCTGGATGCTGGCGGCTCCGTAGGCCCACCACACGAGACGATCGCGAGCAGGAAGACGGTGCAGTGGGAGACTCGGCCGGGCGTGCGCATGAGCCGGCACCTTTCGATGTGGCCCCGCCTCGAGGGGGTGGCGTGGAGCCTGACAACACCAAGATTGTTCGAGCATGATCCGCTGACAAGTGGGTAGCGGACGCCCCCGTAGTTCCGGTGGCCCGCCCCAGTCGAAGGGCGACGTCTCTGCGTTATGGCACCCGAAGGGCAGCCGAAGACACGACGTGCTCCACCGAGGCGCCGAACGGATACGTACCCACCCTTCACCGAGTCTCAACCAACCTACAGGCACGGCTGGCCCAGGGGCCTCCAAGAAGTCCGTGACGGCGGCTCCGGGCCCCAGTGAAGGCCACTAGTCCGCGCCAAGCCAGTCTGGCCTCTCCAAGCCCTCATGTCTCTTGAACAGTCGGCGAGGACGGGTAGCGCTCTGCGAACAGTGCGGCCCTGATACTCTAAAGAGCCAACACGAGCGGCGGATTGGACGCGCCTCGCTACCGAAGGCGAGACCGGGCGAGGCCCCCCCAAACCGTCCACCGCCAACCACACCACGCTGCGTTTGCCTCACCGCCGGACCGGCGACAGTGCCTCTACAGCGAATGGCGGGGCATGGCGAGGTCCGGATTCGCCCCCGAGGACGATTCGTTCCTGGGGGCTCTTGGCCTTTGCCACTTGGCTCTCGGGTCCACGCGAGGGATTACCTAAGGTTCATGCACGACTATGGCCTCCTTGAGTGATCACATTCGGCGCTCATTTCCCCTGTTGGTATTCGACTACGTGGACGGTATGCCGTTCAGACGGTAAGTTGAATGGTTGTCAGAATATCGTGGGGCTCGACCTCTGTTTCGCAATACTCGACGAAGACACATGCATGGCAACGCTGAGGCGCGCCACTACCGCCAACCCACACTGGCCCGGGCGCCTGCACGACCACTGCATTGATCTGGTGTCTCCGTGCCAACGGGTTGACCGACTCCACGCATTGCTGGCGGGGTGAGGTGGGGCTGATCTCGCTACTCGCGAATGAGTTCGGATCTCCGAGGAGAGGCCATCCACGAGCTGGCCCGAAACTACCGGGGCCGGCCCGTACCACTTCAGGTCGCATACTTCCGATGACGCGCATCCGCCTTCGGGGGAAGGAGCTGAGAGAGGTGCGCAGTTGGAGTCAAGCTGAGCTGATGGCTTGGGCCGGTGTCCGCCGGGCGACCCTCGTCACCATCAAGAAGAGGGAAGCTACCGGGATCGAGTTCACGGTTCTGACGCGGCATGCGCAGGCGCTGTCGGTTAGCGCTGGGCTGTTCGTAGACCATCGCTGCATTGGAGTTGTGCTCCCGAGAGGGCGATCGACGCTTCGTGCCACCGCTTGTGCCAACAACCCTGACCATGGCTTGCGTCAGCAGGCGCAGAGGGTGGCCTAGGTCCTTCAGGCACTCGGAGTGGGCGCCCCTTGGCGTCACAGCGTGGCACTACTTCCGAGCAAGAGATCGGACGTTCGAATCGTCTCGGGCGCACTCGCTGGAACATCACGCCCCACCCGTCGCCTGGCGACGGGTGGGGCGCTGGCATTGGGGCACCGGCGGCGCAGAGCAGCCGGCGCTACGGGCGGATGTCCGGCTCGACCAGCCCGGCCAGCTTCCGCAGCGACTGCTGCCACCCCAGGTAGCAACCCTCCACCGGAATCACGTCGGGAACGCCCGCCTGCTCGATCGTCAGCTCGGTGCCCACCGAGACCGCCTTCAGCGTCACCGTGACCCGCATCTCCCCCGGCAGGCCGGGATCATCGAACCGGTCGGTGTAGACCAGCCGCTCGCCCGGGACCAGCTCCACGTACGTCCCCCCGAACGCGTGACTCTTGCCGGTGGTGAAGTTGCGGAATGACATCCGGTGGGTGCCGCCGACCGTCGGGTCGCATTCGTGCACGGTGCAGACGAAGCCGAACGGCGGCAGCCAGCTGGCGATCGCGTCGGGCTCGAGGAAGGCGCGGTACACCTTGTCAGGCGTCGAGGTGATGACGCGGTGCAGGCGGATGGTGTTCGGCATGAGGGATGCCCCGGGGGTGTGAGCTCAGCTCGGTGAATGATCGGCACGGCCACGGAACAGCAGCTCCAGGTACCGCGCGAGGTGGTCAATGCTGCTGGCGGCGACGGCGGCCCCGCCCTTGGCCTTGGCGAGGATGAACCCGCCCTGGAGCACGGCCTGGATGTGCAGCGCGAGGTCCGCGGCGCCCCAATCGCCCTGCACCCGGTAGCGCCGCATCGCGTCGGCGATGTCCCCCTCCAGGGTGCGGGCGTGCCCGCTGATGTTGTGTTCGCACGCCGCCACCAGTTCCGGCCGGGTCTGGTGCGCCTCCTGGACGATGGTGCCGGCGAAGCAGGTGAAGTCCGCCGGTGCCCCCACCAGCAGCGCCTTCCGGAATTCGAGGTAGCCGAGCACCCGATCGAGCGGGTCCGGGCGATCGTGGTACGAGGCCTGGGCGAACCGGGCCCCGGTGACGTCGTCCCAGCGGGCGACGGCCACGTGGATCAGGTCGTCCTTGCTCTTGAAATGATGGAAGAAGCTCCCCTTGGTGACCCCGGCCTCGGCGCAGACGTCCTCGATCCGGGTGGCGGTGTACCCCTTCCGGCGCACCAGGGTGAGCGCGGCGTCGAGGAGCCTGGTCTTCGAGTCGGAGTGGGCGGTCGGCATGCGGTACCGTCTGGCTGGGACGGATGATAACATACCGACTAGTGGGTATGTTGTCAAGGAGCCAAACGGCTGCCTTCGGACACCGGCCGCCGCATCCCCCCTCAAGTCCCGAGGCGCGGGACGGCGCGGGCGGGCTGCCCCCCCTGCAGACCCTCGGGCCCGCCCGCCCCCCCTCATTCATATGGGAGCGCCCTGGCGGCGCCCCCAGGCCGCTACGGCGTCGCGCCTGCGGGCGCCCGCCCCCCGCCCAAGACCGCCCGCCCGATGGTCCCCGCGTCGGTCCCGAACCAGAAGCTCCGGGTGCGCCGGTCGAAGGTCATGTTGCGCACCACGATGCCGCCGCTGCCACTGATGGGCACCGGCGTGCCGTAGGTCTCGGTCTTCGGGTCGAAGCTCACCAGCTGGTTGGGCTGGGGCCCGGTCTCCACCTGCCACACCAGCCCCTGGTCGTCCACCGCCATCGCGTACGGCGCCGAGCGGTTCCCGCCCGGGTTCTGCCACTCGGTGAAGGCGCCGGTGGCGGGGTCGAGCCGCACCAGCTTGCCCCGGGTATAGTCGCCCACCCAGATCCGGTCATCGGGGGTGATCACCAGGCGCCGGGGCCGGGCCCCGGCGGAGGCCAGGGTGTACTCGCGCAGCGTGAAGCTGGCGGGGTCGATGGTCCCCACCCGGTTGGCCCCGAACTCCGCGAACCAGGGCCGCCCCTTCGAGTCGAGCGCGATGCCATACGGCCGGGAGCCGGCCTCCGGCATCCGGAGAATCCGGATGGCGCCGCTGGCGGGATCGAGGTGGCCCACCGCGTTGGCCGCCTGCAGCGTGAACCAGGCGGAGCCGCCGGGGGCGAACACCAGGGTGTGGGGATCGGTCAGGTCCGCCGCCGGCATCGGGAACCGGCGGACGGTCCCGGTGGCGGGATCCATCCGGCCGATGGTGCCGTTGCGGTTGCCGGTGTACCAGGCGGCGCCGTCGGGCCCGAAGGTGATGTTGTGGGGGAAGGCCTGGTCCTCGAGGTCGAACTTGCGGAACTGGCCGGTCGCGGGATCGAGCGCGGCAACGTAGTTCCCGACCTGGCCGACGAACCAGATGCGGCCGTCGGGGGCGACGGCCGGGTCGCGGGGCCGAGTCTCAGGCCAGGGGACCGGCCATTCCGTCACGACGGGCTGACGCTGTGCGGTGACAGCGATGGGGACCAGCGCGAGCAGGGCGAGGGTGGCGCGCATGGGAGCCTTCCGGTGAGGGGTCACTGTCGAGTGCGGGGCGTGGATTGACCGGTGGTCAGTCGTCGGCGACCGGTCGCGATGCTTGATGAAGGAAGGCACGACGGTTTCACCGGGCCTTCAGGTTTCCTTCAGAAGATTGCCCCAATCTTGGTCGGACATTCCGACCCCCCACCAGGCTCGTGGCTGCAGCTACCGCCACCAGTCCCATACCGCCGGGTCTCGCCGCCATCCGTTCACGCGGAGGTCACGCCGATGTCGTTCGTCGCCCCATCCTGGTTCCCCGCCACCGAGTCGGTCGAGGAAGAACTGGCCCGGCGCGGAATCTCGCGTCGCGAGTTCATGGAGTACTGCAGCAGTCTCTGCGTGGTGCTCGGGGTCGGCAAGTCGGCCGCGCCGAAGATGGCCGCGGCGATCCTCGCCGACCGGCGGCCGAGCGTGATCTGGATCCAGCTGCAGGAGTGCACCGGCTGCGTGGAGAGCGTGATCCGGACCTCCGAGCCGTCCATCGGCAACCTGGTGCTCGACACCATCTCCCTCGACTACTCCCACACCCTGATGGCGGCGGCCGGCCACGCCGCGGAGTCGGCGGCGAAGACGGCGATGGAGACCGAGAAGGGCAAGTACCTGCTGGTGGTGACCGGCTCGGTGCCGCTCAATGACGGCGGGATCTACCTCACCGTCGGCGGGCGCACGGCGAAGACGATCCTGGAGGAGGCGGCGGAAGGGGCGGCGGCGATCGTGGCACTGGGCGCCTGCGCGCACTGGGGCAGCGTGCAGGCCGCGCGGCCGAACCCGACCGGGGCGGTGGGCGTCTCGGAGATCATCAAGAACCGCCCGGTGGTGAACATCGCCGGCTGCCCGCCGATCGCCGACGTGGTCACGGCGACCATCGCGCACTTCCTCACCTTCGGCCGCCTGCCGTCGCTCGACCCGGACGGCCGGCCGCTGTTCGCCTATGGGGCGCGGATTCACGACCAGTGCCCGCGGCGGGCCAACTTCGATGCCGGCCAGTACGTCGAGAAGTTCGACGACGAGGCGGCGCGGAAGGCCTGGTGCCTGTACCATGTCGGCTGCAAGGGCCCGGCGACGTTCTCGCCCTGCCCGATCTTCCAGTGGAACAGCAAGACCGACTGGCCGATCGGCGCGGGCCACCCCTGCATCGGCTGCACCGAGCGGCACTTCTGGGACACGATGACCCCCTTCTACGACCGGCTCCCGGACGTGGGCGGCTTCGGCATCGAGCAGAAGGTGGACATCTTCGGCGCCGCCCTGGCGGTCGGCGCGACGGCCGGCGTGCTGGCGCACGCGGGCGCGACCAGCATCCACCAGGCGCGGGAACGGAAGCGCGCGCTCCCCGTGGTGGATAACCCCGGTTCCGGCACCCCTAACGCCTGAGGCCCGAGACTCCCATGGCTGCCACGAAAGTCGTCGTCGATCCGATCACCCGCATCGAGGGCCACCTCCGGATCGAGGCCCAGGCGGAGAACGGCAAGATCACCAACGCCTGGGCGAGCTCGACCCAGTTCCGCGGGATCGAGATCATCATGCAGGGCCGGGACCCGCGCGATGCCTGGGCGTTCACCCAGCGCATCTGCGGGGTGTGCACGGTGGTGCATGCCGTCGCCTCCTGCCGGGCGGTCGAGGACGCACTGGGGATCGAGATCCCCCAGAACGCCGCCCTCATCCGCAACCTGGTCCACGGGATGCAGTTCATCCAGGACCACGTGATCCACTTCTACCACCTGCACGCGCTGGACTGGGTGGACGTGGTCAGCGCGCTCAAGGCCGACCCGGCGGGCACCTCCCGCCTGGCCCGGTCCATCTCCCCCTGGCCCAACAATTCCGAGACCTACTTCAAGGCGGTGCAGGACCGGCTCAAGAAGTTCGTGGCCGGGGGCCAGCTCGGCATCTTCACCAACGGCTACTGGGGCCACCCGGCGTACAAGCTGCCGCCCGAGGCCAACCTGATGGCCGTGGCGCACTACCTCGAGGCCCTGGACTGGCAGCGTGACGTGATCCGGCTGCACACCATCTTCGGCGGCAAGAACCCGCACCCGAACTTCCTGGTCGGCGGCATGGCCTGCGCCATCAACCTGGACGACACCGGGACGATCAACGCCGAGAAGCTGGTGGACGTGCAGGCGATGATCCGCCGGGCCCGCGAGTTCGTGGAGCAGGTCTACTACCCGGACCTGGTGGCGATCGCCGGGTTCTACAAGGACTGGGCCGCCATCGGCGGCGGCACCCGGAACTTCCTCTGCGTGGGCGAGTTCCCCGAGGCGGGGGTGCACGACTACGACAAGCTCTACTTCCCCCGCGGCGTGATCCTCAACGGCGACCTCAGCACGGTCCACGAGTACGACCAGAAGCTGGTCAAGGAGTACATCACCAGCTCGTGGTACGAGTACCCGGGCGGGGATGACGTCGGGCTGCACCCCTACGAGGGCGAGACCAAGGCCAAGTACACCGGCCCGCCGGCCCCGTGGGAGTACCTGCAGGGCCTCGACAAGTACACCTGGATGAAGGCGCCGCGGTACGACGGCAAGCCGATGCAGGTGGGCCCGCTCAGCCGCATGCTGGTGGCCTACGCCAGCGGGCACGAGGACGTGAAGGAGATCGTCAACGGCGCGCTGGGCAAGCTGGGCGTCGGGCCGGCGGCGCTGTTCTCCACCCTGGGCCGCACCGCCGCCCGCGGGCTGGAGACGGTGCTGATCGCCCGCCGGATGGAGACCTGGTTCAACTCGCTGATCGAGCGGGTGAAGAGCGGCGACTCCCGCACCTTCGCGGGCGACAAGTGGGAGCCCTCTACCTGGCCGGCCAGCTGCGAGGGGTACGGCTACCTCGACGCCCCCCGCGGAGCGCTGGGGCACTGGGTCCAGATCAAGAACGGCAAGATCAGCCGCTACCAGTGCGTGGTCCCCAGCACCTGGAACTGCTCCCCCCGCGACAAGCAGGGGCAGATGGGGCCCTACGAGGAGTCCCTGGTGGACAATCACCCGCTGGTGATCCCGGACCAGCCGATCGAGATCCTGCGCACGATCCACTCCTACGATCCCTGCATGGCCTGCGGCGTGCACGTCCTCGACGCCCAGGGCAACACGGTGACGGAGGTGAAGGTGCAATGACCAACCTCGGCCACAAGGTCCCGCCCAAGAGCGGCGAATACAAGTGGGTGTACCTGTGGGACGTCCCGATCCGGGTGATGCACTGGATCGCGGCGCTGTCCCTGCTGACCCTGGCCGTGACCGGTCTCTACATCGGCAAGCCCTACTTCATCGCCGCCGGCGACACCCGGGACCACTTCATCATGGGGTGGTTCCGGCTGGCCCACTTCGTCGCCGCGGCGCTGCTGGTGATGACCGGGATCATCCGGTTCTACTGGCTGTTCGCGGGCAACAAGTTCGAGCGGCTGGGCGCGCTGTTCCCCATCAAGCCGCGCGACTGGGTCAACATGGTGAAGCAGGTGAAGTTCTACCTGATGATCAAGCCGGAGCAGGCGCCCCACTACCTGGGCCACAACCCGCTGCAGCAGCTGAGCTACACCGGGATCTACCTCTCGGCGATGCTGGCGGTGGTGACCGGCTTCGCGATGTACGGGCAGGCGGACCCGGGCGGGATCTTCTACCGCGCCTTCAACTGGGTCGGCCCCGCGATGGGCGGGTTCCCCATCGTGCGCTTCGTGCACCACGTGCTGACCTGGGTGTTCGCCACCTTCATCCCGATGCACATCTACCTGGCGATCCGGGCCGACCACCTGGAGCGTTCGGGCGTGATCAGCTCCATCTTCAGCGGCGGGCGGTTCGTGCCCGCCCGGCAGCACTTCGTTGATGAAGAAGGCATGTGACCCCGTGCCGGGCCCGGGCGCGCTGGTGCTCGGGCTCGGCAACCCCATCATGGGGGACGACGGGCTGGGGCTTGCCGCCCTGGCCCGGCTGGCCGCGGAGTGGGAGCTGCCGCCGTCGGTGACGCTGGTGGACGGCGGCACCTGGGGCATGAACCTGCTGCCCCTGATCGAGGGCAGCGACCAGCTGCTGCTGCTGGACGCCATCCGCGCCGGGACCACCCCCGGCACCCTGGTGGTGATCGAGCGGGCCGACCTGCCCCGCTACTTCAGCCACAAGATCTCCCCCCACCAGATCGACCTGCGCGAGGTGCTGGGCCTGGCCGAGCTGCGCGGCACCCTGCCCGAGGCCGCCGTGGCCATCGGGGCCGAGCCGGCGGAGGTGGAGCTGGGCACCGCGCTCACCCCCGCCGTCGAGGCGCGGGTGGCGGAGGTGGTGCTGCACGCGGTGGACCGGCTGGCCCACTGGGGCCACCGCCCGGCGCGCCGCGCCGAGCTGGCGCATGCATGAGCTGAGCCTGGCCCTCGAGGTCTGCCGCATCGCGGAGGCGAGTGCGGCTCCCCATCCGGCGCGCGCCGTGCGCGCCGTTGCCGTCGAGGTGGGGGAGGATGCCGGGATCGAGATCGAGAACTTCCGCTTCTGCCTGGAGGCCCTGCTGTCCGACGCCCCCTTCGCGGGGGCGCGGGCGGAGCTGGCGCTGCTGCCCGGCACGGACCTGCGAGTGACCCACCTGGAGGTAGACGATGGCCGTCCGGACGATTGACGTGCGGGAGCGGGTGATGGCGCGGAACGACGAGCTGGCCGCCCAGGTCCGCGAGCGGCTGCGCGAGGCGGGCGTCCCCTCCTTCAACCTCGTCTCCTCGCCCGGGTCCGGAAAGACCAGCCTGCTGGAGCGCACCCTCGAGGCGATCGGCGAGGAGCTGGGCATCGCGGTCGTGACCGGCGACGTCCAGACCCAGAACGACGCCGACCGGCTGGCCCGCCGCACCGAGCGGCTGGTGCAGGCGGTGGTGACCGGCGGCGCCTGCCACCTCGACGCCGCCCAGGTGACTTCGGCCCTCGAGGCGATTGACCTGGCCCAGACCCGGCTGCTGTTCGTCGAGAACGTGGGCAACCTGGTCTGCCCCGCCAGCTGGGACCTGGGCGAGACCGCGAAGATCGTCCTGCTCTCGGTGACCGAGGGCGAGGACAAGCCGCTCAAGTATCCCAAGATGTTCCGCATGGCGAAGTACGCGGTGCTCAACAAGATCGACCTGCTGCCCCACCTCGACTTCGACCTGGACAAGGCCGTCGCCTTCGCCCGCGAGATCAACCCGGAGCTCCGGTTCTTCTTCACCTCCGCCCGCACCGGCGAGGGGCTGGAGGAGTGGTTCGAGTTCCTGCGCAGCGAGGCACGCGCCCCCGCCATCCGATGACCGCCCCTCCCCTCCCCCCTCGGCTGGCCTGCCGCGTCTCGGTAAAGGGCGTGGTGCAGGGCGTCGGCTTCCGGCCCTTCGTCCACCGGCTGGCGCTGCGGCACCACCTCGCGGGCTGGGTCCGCAACGCCTCGGGCGAGGTGGCGCTGGAGCTGGAGGGCTCGGGACCCGAGCTGGAGGCGTTTCTCGACGCGCTGCGGCGGGAGGCGCCGCCGCTCGCCGCGATCGAGTCGGTGGCCGTCACCTGGACCGCGCCGGAGGGGCACGAGGGCTTCCGGATCGAGGCCAGCACCTCGGCCGCCGATGCCCGGCTGCCGGTTCCCCCCGACGTCGCCATCTGCCCCGCCTGCGAGGCGGAGCTGCTGGACCCGATGAACCGGCGCCATCACTACCCGTTCATCACCTGCACCGACTGCGGCCCGCGCTACACCGTCATCGAGCGCCTCCCCTACGATCGGGAGCGCACCACGATGCGGGCCTTCACCCAGTGTCCCGCCTGCCGCCGGGAGTACGAGACCCCCGGCGATCGGCGCCACCACTCCGAGACCAACAGCTGCCCCGCCTGCGGCCCCACCCTCTGGTTCGAGGCCGGGGAGCCGGGCGTGCCCGCCTGCGGCGCGGAGGGCGCGATCCGCGAGGCGGCCGCCCTGCTGCTCCAGGGCGGAGTGCTGGCGCTGCGCGGCTTCGGCGGCTTCCACCTGGTGGCCGATGCCACCAACCCGAAGGCGGTGGAACTGCTCCGGACCCGGAAGGGCCGCGAGGCGAAGCCCTTCGCGGTGATGGTACGCTCGGTGGAGGCGGCCCGGGCGCTGGCGCAGGTGAGTCACGCGGAGGCGATGCTGCTCCGCCGGCCGGAGCGGCCGATCGTGCTGCTGACCGCGCGCGATGACCACCGCCTCGCCCCCGGCGTGGCGCCGGGCGTGCGCACCCTGGGGCTGATGCTCCCGGCAACACCGCTGCACCTGCTGCTGCAGGAGGCCTGCCCGCGCCCGCTGGTGATGACCAGCGGCAACCACAGCGAGGAGCCGATCGCGATCGGCAACGGCGAGGCCCGGCGCCGCCTGGCGACGATCGCCGACGGGTTCCTGCTCCATGACCGCGACATCCTGAGCCGGGCCGACGACAGCGTCGCCCGGGTGGTGGACGGGGCCCCCGTGTTCCTGCGGCGCTCGCGCGGCTACGCCCCGCTCCCTGCCCCGCTCCCGGTCGCGACACCGGAACCGCTGGTGGCGGTGGGGCCCCATCTCAAGAACACCTTCACGGTCGCGGTGGGGGCCCACGCCTGGGTCAGCCCCCACATCGGCGACCTGGAGAACCTCGAGGGGCTGGATCACTTCCGGCAGACGCTCGCGGTTTACCGCCGGCTGTTCGCGGTGGAACCGCGGGCCGTGGCCCATGACCTCCATCCGGGCTACCTCTCCACCCGCGTGGCACAGGAGATGGGGATCCCCGAAGTGGTGGCGGTGCAGCACCATCATGCGCACATCGCCGCGGTGCTGGCGGAGCATGGCGAGACCGGCCCGGTGATCGGGGTGTCGTACGATGGTACCGGCTACGGGCCGGACCAGGCGGTGTGGGGCGGCGAGATCCTGGTGGCCGACCTCACCGGCTACCGGCGGGTGGCGCACCTGCGCTACGCCCCGCTCCCCGGCGGCGACCTCGCCGCGCGGCGGCCCTGGCGGGCCCTGCTGGGCTACGCCTCGCTGGAGCGCTCGCTGCGTACCCTGATGGAGCCGGTGGTGGAGCAGGTGCCCGCCACGACACTGGCCGCGGCGGAACGGCAGCTGGAGGCCCGGCTCAACAGCCCCCTGGCCTCCTCGATGGGCCGCCTGTTCGATGCCGCCGCCGCGATCCTCGGACTGCGGGAGACGGTGGACTACGAAGGCCAGGCAGCGATGGAGCTGGAGGCGCTGGCCGGCCGCCGCACCGCCGCCGAGTACCCGATGCCGCTGGAGGATGAACCCGACGGGTCGTTCGTCCTCGACCCGATCCCGGTGCTGGTGCGCCTCGGGGTGCGCCGGCAGCGCGGGGCCGACCTGGCCGACCTGGCCGCCGACTTCCACGCCAGCGTGGCGCGGGGGACGGTGATGGCGGTGCGGCGCGTGGCGGAGGCCGCCGGCCTGCGCACCGTGGCGCTGGGCGGCGGCGTGTTCCAGAACGCCCGCCTGCTCTCCTCGATCCGGAGCCGCCTGGAGCAATCGGGGTACCGGGTCCTCACGGCCCGACATCTGCCGCCCAACGACGGCGGGGTGAGCTACGGCCAGGCGGCGGTCGCCGCCGCCACGCTCGCCGCCCGTCGCGGGCTCACCGTTTCCTAGGAGGAGCACCATGTGCCTCGGCATTCCCGGCCGCATTCTCGATACCCGCGATGACCGGGGGCTGCTGATGGGGACGGTGGACTTCGGCGGCGTGCGCCGGGAGGTCTGCCTGGCCTACGTGGCCGACCAGGTCCGCCCTGGCGACTACGTCGTGGTGCACGTCGGGTTCGCGATCACCCGCGTGGACGAGGAGGAGGCCCGCCGCACCTTCGAGGCGCTCCGGGAGATGAGCGAGCTGGAGGAGCTGGAGTGGATGAAGGAGGTGGCGGAGCAGAGCCTGGCCGCGGCCCCGCCGGAGGACGCGCGATGAAGTACCTCGACGAATACCGCGACGGCGACGTCGCGCGCGGGCTGATCGCGAAGATCAAGGCCACGGCCACCCGGCCCTGGACCCTGATGGAGGTGTGCGGCGGGCAGACCCACACCATCGTCCGCCAGGGCCTGGACCAGCTGCTCGAGGGCGCGGTGGAGATGATCCACGGGCCGGGCTGCCCGGTGTGCGTCACCCCGCTGGAACAGATCGACAAGGCGCTGGCACTCGCCGGCCGGCCGGACGTGATCTTCACCTCCTTCGGCGACATGCTGCGGGTGCCGGGCTCCGACTGCGACCTGCTGCAGGTCCGCGCCCGGGGCGGGCAGGTGAAGATCGTCTATTCCCCGCTCGACGCGCTGGAGCTGGCGCTCCGCCACCCGGACAAGCAGGTGGTGTTCTTCGCCGTCGGGTTCGAGACCACCGCGCCCGCCAACGCGATGGCAGTCTGGCGCGCGAAGCAGCTCGGCATCCCGAACTTCAGCATCCTGGTCTCCCACGTGACCGTCCCGCCGGCGATGACGGCGCTGCTCGAGGCGCCGGACAACCGGGTGCAGGGCTTCCTGGCCGCGGGGCACGTCTGCGCCGTGATGGGGTGGGAGGAGTACGAGCCGATCGCCGCCCGGTACCGGGTGCCGATCGTGGTCACCGGCTTCGAGCCGGTGGACATCCTCGAGGGGATGCTCATGGCGGTGACCCAGCTGGAGCAGGGCCGCCACGAGGTGGAAAACCAGTACGTCCGCTCGGTGCGCCGCGAGGGCACCCCGCCGGCCCAGGCCCTGGTGCGGCAGGTGTTCATGCTCGCCGACCGGCAGTGGCGCGGGATCGGCACCATCCCGCGGAGCGGGCTGGTGCTGCGGGAGGAGTACGCCGACTTCGACGCCGAGGTGCGCTTCGGGCTCGGCGACATCCGGGCGGATGAACCGGCCGAGTGCCGTGCCGGCGATGTGCTGCGCGGCATGCTCAAGCCCAACGCCTGCCCCGCCTTCGGCACCCGCTGTACGCCGGAGCATCCGCTGGGCGCGCCGATGGTGTCGTCCGAGGGCGCCTGCGCCGCGTACTTCAACTACGCCCGGTTCCGCGAGCCGGCGGGCCCCACCGGGAAGGGCGCATGACCAGCGTGAAGATTGGCGGCGCGGCGTGCCCGCTGCCGCTCGACGACCAGGAGCGGATCCAGCTGGGGCACGGCTCGGGCGGCAAGCTCTCCGCCCGGCTGCTCAAGGAGCGCTTCCTTCCCCACTTCGGCAATCCGTACCTGGCTCAACTGGGTGACGGCGCGGTGGTGCCGCTGGCCGGCGGGCAGGCGGTGCTGTCCACCGACACCTTCGTGGTGAGCCCGCTGGAGTTTCCCGGCGGCAACATCGGCATGCTGGCAGTGCACGGCACCATCAACGACGTGGCGATGATGGGCGCCAGGCCTCGGTTCCTGACGGCGGGCTTCGTGCTGGAGGAAGGGCTGCAGCTCTCGGTGCTGGACCGGATCGTGGCCAGCATGGCGGAGGCGGCACGCGGCGCCGGGGTGCCGCTGGTCACCGGCGACACCAAGGTGGTGGAGCGGGGCAAGGCCGACGGGCTCTATATCAACACCACCGGCCTGGGCGAGCTGGACCCGGCCTTCCGCCCCGCGCCCGACCGCGCCCGCCCCGGCGACGTGGTACTGGTGAGCGGGCCGCTGGGCCGGCATGGCATGGCGATCATGGCGGCGCGCGAGGGGCTCAGCTTCGAGAGCGCCATTACCAGCGACACCGCCAACCTGGCACCGCTGGTCGACGGGCTGCGTTCGGCCGCCGGTGCGGCGGTGCATGCGCTGCGCGACCCGACGCGCGGCGGGCTCGCCAGCAGCCTGAACGAGATTGCCCAGGCCTCGAAGGTGGGGATGATGCTGCGCGAGAAGGGGATGCCGGTGCCTGGCGATGTCGCGGCCGCCTGCGAGATGCTGGGCCTGGACCCGATGTACGTGGCCAACGAAGGCGTCCTCACCGCCATCGTGGCGCCCGAGCGGGCCGATGCGGCGCTCGCCGCGCTGCGGGCCCACCCCACCGGCGCGGGCGCCTGCGCCATCGGCGTCGTGACCGACCAGCACCCCGGCTACGTGGTGCTGGAGACCCGGATCGGCGGAACCCGGGTGGTGGACATGCTGCCAGGGGATCAGCTGCCGCGGATCTGCTGAGAACAGACGGTAGAGACGGCAAGGACGGTACAGACGGTACCCTGCCTACCGTCCTACCGTCCTCTACCGTCTCCTACCGTCCCACCACCCTACCCGAACAGCCCCTCGATCGACAGGTACCGCTCCCCCGTGTCATAGCAGAACCCGAGCACCCGTGCGCCCGGCTTGAGCTCAGGGAGCTTCTTCGCGATCGCGGCGAGGGTGGCGCCGGTGGAAATGCCAACGAAGATCCCCTCCTCCCGTGCGGCCCGCGCCGCGTACGCGAAGGCCTCCTCCTCCGTCACGGCGATGGGGCCGTTCACGGTGGCGGTGTGCAGATTCTTCGGGATGAAGCCCGCGCCGATCCCCTGGATCCGGTGCGGTCCCGGCTCGCCACCGGAGATCACCGCCGACTTGGCCGGCTCCACCGCGAAGGTCTGCATCGCCGGCCACTTCTCCTTGAGCACCTCGCTCACACCGGTGAGGTGCCCGCCGGTGCCCACGCCGGTCACCAGCACGTCGAGCCCCTCGGGGAAGTCGGCCAGGATCTCCCGCGCCGTGGTGCGCTTGTGGATGTCCACGTTGGCGGGGTTCTCGAACTGCTGCGGCATCCACCCGCCGGGAGTGATGGCCACCAGTTCCTCGGCCCGGGCAATCGCGCCCTTCACGCCCAGTTCCTTGGGGGTGAGCTCCAGCCGCGCGCCGTAGGCCGCCATCACCTTGCGCCGCTCGATGGACATGGACTCCGGCATCACCAGGATCAGCTTGTAGCCCTTCACCGCCGCCGTCATCGCCAGGCCGATGCCGGTGTTGCCGGAGGTCGGCTCGATGATCACGCTGGCCCTGGTGAGCACGCCCCGGCGCTCGGCATCCTCGATCATGGACAGGCCGATCCGGTCCTTGATGCTCCCGCCCGGGTTGGCCCGTTCGAGCTTGAGCCAGACCTCGGCCTTGTCGCCGTAGAGCCGGTTGAGGCGGACGTGCGGGGTGTTGCCGATGGTCTCGAGGATGGTGCGGGCCTTCATGAGGGGATCTCCGGTGCGGGGACGAGGGAATGCCCCGCGGGCAAGGGGACAGGTGTCCTAGATATTGTATTCGAGGAGCGGTTCCTCGGCGACCCGCGGCCGCTCCACCGTGGCGCCATGGGTCACCACCGAGCCGGCCGGGATGCTGTGAGTGAGCCAGACGTTGCCGCCGATCACGCTGCCCTTCCCGATGACGGTGTCGCCGCCCAGGATGGTCGCGTTGGCGTAGATGACGACGTCGTCCTCCAGCGTCGGGTGGCGCTTCTGCCGGGCCAGGTCCTTGCGCACGCTGAGCGCGCCCAGCGTGACGCCCTGGTAGAGCCGGACCCGGTCGCCGATCACGGTGGTCTCGCCGATCACGATGCCGGTGCCGTGGTCGATGGCCAGCGAGCGGCCGATCTGGGCCCCGGGATGGATATCGATGCCGGTCTGCCGGTGGGCGTACTCGGTGATCAGCCGGGGGAGCAGCTGCACCCCGGCGTGGCAGAGGCCGTGGGCCAGGCGGTAGCACGCCAGGGCCATGAAGCCGGGGTAGGCGAGCAGCACCTCGTCCACGCTGTGGGCCGCCGGGTCCGCCTCGCAGGTGGCCTGGGCGTCGAGCAGCAGCGAGGCGCGGAGCCCCGGCAGCGCGGCGATGAATCCCCCGGTCAGCTCGGTGGCCCGTTCGGGCGCGACGCCCTGGGCCAGCATGAAGGCGCCGAGCCGGCTGCGCAACTGCTCCAGCTCGCCGCGCACCGCCGCCAGCGAGGTGTTCTGGCTGGCGGCAAAGTGGGGAAAGAGCAGCGCCAGGGAGGCCTGGGTGAACTCCTCCGCCAGGCGGGCCGCCTGGGCCGGCAGCGCGTAGTCCGCGCGCCCCTGGGCCACCAGCGCCACGAAGCCCTGCATCGCGTCGGTCATGCCCCGGAAGCTAATCGTGCCCGCGGCGGGATGCCCCCTGCCCCGGCCTCCCGGGGCCGCCTATCCTTCCGGCCCAACGGGGGGACGCCAATGCGGGTGCTGGTGATCAACGCAGGCAGCGCGACGCTCAAGTACAAGCTGGTCGAGGTGGCGGGCCCGGTCCTGACTATCGTGGCGCAGGGGCGCACCGAGCTCGCCGACAGCCACGGGGCGGCCGTGACCGAGCTCCTGGGCCGGCTCCCCGCCGCGCCGGAGGCGGTGGCGCACCGTTGCGTGCACGGCGGCGAGCGGTTCGGTGCGATCGCGCCGATCACCGACGCCGTCATCGGTGAGCTGGAGCAGCTGGTGCCGTTCGACCCGCTGCACGGGGAGGCCTCGCTCGCGGGGATCCGCGCCTGCCGGCACCTGCCGGTGCCCCAGGTCGCGGCGTTCGACACCGCGTTCCACCGTTCCCTGCCTCCCGTCGCCACCCGCTATGCGATACCTGGTGACCGCCAGCTGCACCGCTACGGCTTCCACGGCTGGTCCTATCAGTCGGTGGTCGAGCGGTATGCTGACCTCACCGGCACCACCGCGCCCAGCCTGATCGTGCTGCACCTCGGCAACGGCGCCAGCGCCGCCGCCATCCGCGACGGCCGCTCGGTGGACACGTCGATGGGGCTCTCACCCCTCGAGGGACTGGTGATGGGCACCCGGCCCGGCGACCTGGACCCCGGCGTGGTGCTGGAGCTCCTCCGCGAGGGCCACACCCTGGAGAGCCTCACCGACCTGCTGTACCGGCGCTCCGGCCTCTGCGCCCTGGCCGGCGACGCCGACCTGCGGCCGCTGCTCGCCCGGACCGATGACGCGGCGCGGCTGGCGGTGGAGCTGTTCTGCTACCGGGTGCGGAAGTACGTCGGCGCCTACCTCGCGGTGCTGGAGGGACGGCTCGACGCCCTGGTCTTCACCGGTGGCATCGGCGAGCACGCCAGCCGCATCCGGCGCCAGGTGGTGGAGCCGTTCGGCTGGGCGGGGATG
>CAZYIV010000063.1:0-22158 GCA_964647615.1 uncultured Gemmatimonadaceae bacterium
CGCCACGTCCAGCGCCCCGGCGACCACGCCGAGGGTCACCGCGGTCCAGCAGAGGTCGGCGAGGCGTCGCCCCGGCCGGGCGTCGGTCACCGGCCGCCCGCCTGTGACTCTGGCGCGGGGAGTTCGGCCGCATCCGCGGAGGCCCGGAGCCGCACGAGCACCGCGCGGAGCGTGGAATCGCTCGCGAGGTCGCGGCGCTCCCTCGGGTCCTGGCGCAGGTCGTACAGTTTCTCTTGCCCCTCGACATTCCGGATGTAGTGCCACTGGTTGACCATGATCGCGACCAGGGGCGCATCGATCCCGGCCCCGCCTGCCAGCGCCGGCGGCCGTCCCTGCAGGGCAGCCGTCAGGGTGTCAGGCACCTTCCGGCCGCAGTGGCGCACCTGCCAGCAGGTGGCGAAGGACTCGCCGGGGAAGCGCGCACCCCCGAGGCCCGTCAGGCGCTGCAGGGTGGCGGGCACGTCCTCCAGGCTGACCGGGGTGGGCACTCGGAGGCCCTGGCGGACTCCCGGGCCGAGGATCAGGAGCGGCACCCGCAGGAGGGGCGCATACAGGCTGTTGGAATGGCCCCGCAGGCCGTGTTCCCCGAATTGCTCGCCATGGTCCGCGGTGACGACGACGACGGTGTTGTCCAGCATACCCTCCGCCTCGAGGGCTTCCAGCAGTGCGCCGATCTCGCGGTCGATCGACCAGATGGCCGCGCTGTATCGGTCGCGGTTGGTGCGCAGGTGGCCGAGGGTCGCGGTGCCGGCGACGGGGGTCAGATAGGGCTGGTGCGCGTCGAAGAAGTTGACGAAGGCAAACCAGGGCCGCGACCGGTCGGCCAGGATCCACTGCTGCACTCGCCGGCGGGCCCAGTACGCCTCCATGCGGTCCGCCTCGCGTTCGCGATCGTAGCGGCCGAGGTGCAGCCCGAGAAGCATCTGGCCGGGGACCGAGGAGAGCAGGAGCTGGCGGACCGTCCGCGGGTGCGAGACGAACAGGTCGAACCCTCGCGCCAGCCCGGTTTCCTCGGACACATACACATAGTTGGCCGACACCCCGGCCGTTCGGTACCCGGCGGCCGCGAAGGCCTCGGCAAGCACCCGGTGGGTATTGTCGAGGGGCTTCAGCCAGCCGACGGAAAGCTCCCGGTAGGGCCGGCCGGTGAAGAGCGTCCCGTGCGAGGGCAGGGTCCAGGGCGCGCCGGAGAAGGCGTAATCGAACACCACGCCCCGCGAGGCCCAGCGCTCGAGCTGCGGAGTCGTGAGCTTGTCGTAACCGTAGAGGCTCAGCGCGCTGGCGCGGACCGTGTCGAGCACCAGCAGCAGGACGTTGGGCGGCCGGTTGGCCGGCGGGGCACTTGCGGCAAGGCGCCGGTGCGCGCGCCACGGCTGCAGCCCCACGGCCAGGGCGGCCGCCACCGCGACGACCCCAAGCAGGATGCCGGTGACCGACCGGGCGTACCGGCAAACCCGGTCCAGCCGGGCGCTCACCAGGCGACTGCCCTGGACCGCGACGCCGAGGGCAAGCAGCAACCGGGCGCCACTGTGGAGGCCGTCCCCGAAGGCCACCGAGAGTAGCGCGAAGGCAGAGGTAAAGATCAGCAACGCCGTCAGCAGCACCGGCTGGCTCCGGCGTGGCGCAACACGCCACAGGGCAATCCCGGGCAGGAACACCGACCCGTAGAACACGAGGTAGGACAGTGGCGTCATCCACGCCGTGTCCGGCCCGCTCCAGGTGAACTCCTGTTGCACCTCGCGCCGGAATGCCAGGACGCCCGCGCAGGCAAGCCCGGTCCCCAGGGCCAGGGCGGCGTACATCGCGATGGCGTCCGCAGGCCGGAGCGCGGCCGGCGCGGGGCCGGGAGCACCGGGAGCGCCAGGGGCAGGCATCTTCATGGGGACTCCAGCGATGCGGGCCGTCGGCCCGGCAGGAGGATCATCAGGGTCAGGGCCAGCGGAACGCCGTACAGCGGCAGGTCATACCAGGGCCGCAGGCTCCAGTCCGGTCGCAGGACCCACGCGAGGTTCAGGGTCGGAGTCAGGAGCAGGAAGCCGAGCGCCACCACGCACCAGGGCGCAGGCCACTCGAGGGCCACGAACGGTACCAGCCACAGCGCGAACCAGGGCCAGACATGCCCGGTGAGCGTCGCCAGCGTGAATCCCACGATCGCTGCTCCACTCGCCACCCACCGCCGTGCGGCGGGGTGGCGGAGGTCCCGCGCCAGCACCAGCGCCACACCGCAGAGGCCCACCGCACCGAAGGCGACGTCCACCGGGCGCTCCGGCAGCGGGTGGCCCAGGAACCGGGTCAGGCTGGTCACGAAGGTGGTGGGGACCCAGTAGATCCATCGCTGCATGGCGGCCGTCGAGGCCATGAATCCCTCGCCCTGGTAATAGTGCGCCAGGAGTCCGAGGCCCAGCAGGAGGGCCGCCGCACTGCTGACCCAGTAGCCGGGCCGGCGGAGGGCGCCTCGCCGTGCCGCGAGCAACAGCTCCACCCCGGCCAGGGGGGCTGCCACCAGCTTGGTCAGACAGGCCAGCGCCAGCCAGAGCGGGGTCCACCGATGGTCGCCGCGGTCGGCCGCCTCTGCCCAGAGCGCCACGAACATGAGCATCGCAACGTCGTTGTGGCCTTCCGCCAGCCCGAAGAGGAGCAGCGGGGGGAGCCAGGCGGTCAGCAGCGCGGTTCGGAGCGCGGGCCGGAGGCCCTGGCGCGCCGCTGCCCGGGTAAGCATGGCCACCGTCACGGCCCAGGACAAGAACAGGACCAGCTTGCCCACCACAAACGCGGCGAGGGTGTTGTCGCCCGTGATCCGGGCGGCCACGGTGCACAGCAGGGCCCAGAGCGGGCCGTATGTGAAGCGCTCGAACACCTCGAAGTTGCCGCCGGGAATGCCGTGGAAGACCGCACTGCTGAACGACTGATAGTAGGCATTCTGGCCCGCCGCGAACATGCGGCCCCAGGCCACCGACAGCCAGAAGTCTACGGTGTAGCTCGGCAGTGCACAGCTGACGACCAGGGCGCAGAGCAGCCCAACCATGAGCACCCGGCGAAGCAGCCCGGGGTCCAACCGGTCGTCCGGCTGTCGCTCCACCCAGCGCAGCGCGCTCAGCAGCGCCAGGGAAGCCGCGGTCGCCGGCCCGATCACCGCCAGCAGCCGGAGCCCCGGAGCCGCCAGCGGTCCCGCGCCGCGGACCGAGCGCCGGATGGTCTCCGCGTAGCCCGGTACCAGGGTCAGGTGCCGGCTCAGGGCGTCCAGCACGGCGATCTCGTCCCGCTGGAGGTACAGGGTCGGGGAGAAGCCGGCGATCAGCGGCGACAGCAGGGTCACTGCGACCGCCGCCGCTACGCTGAGCAGCGCGGCGACCGCGAGTGTGGTGGCGCCTTCGCGAGGGGCCGCCTGCGGGCCCGTCATGGCCCGCCCTGTGCCGGCGCGCCAGGCGCCGGCACCGGCTTGCTGCCCTGCCAGCCGGGGTGCAGCAACGCGCGCAGCTCGGCCCGCACGGTCTCGAGCGCCGCGGCCTCCGATGGAACCCCGGCCAGGTTGTGTTCCTCCGCCGGGTCCGACGAGAGCCGGAACAATTCCTCCTTCCCGTCACCGCCAAGGATGTAGTGCAGGTCCCCGCGGATGACCCCGTTCATCGTGCCCCGCGTCACCGGCCACTCGGGGTCGGTCCGGATGCCCTGTGTGACCTGGACAAGCACCGGACTGGTGGCCACAGTGTCCGGGCCGAGCCAGAGCGGCGCCAGCGAGGCACCCGGGAAGGCCGGGCCCGGGAGTCCCGCGACCCCACGGATCGTCTCGGCGAGGTCCCGCAGGGACACCGGGCGGCGGACCCGCATCCCGGCGGGGATCCCCGGGCCGCGCATCAGGAGCGGGACATGGAGCTCCGGCAGGTACAGCCCGTTGCCGTGCTCGGTCAGGCCGTGCTCGCCCAGCAGCTCGCCGTGGTCCGAGGCGATGATCACGATGGTGCTGTCGAGGATGCCCCGGGTTCGGAGCGAGTCCATCAAGTCGCCGATGTAGTCGTCCAGCAGGTGGATCGAATGATCGTACCGGTCCTGGACCCGGTTCCCGGTGTCCCACGGGCTCCCCTTGGGGATCCTGGGCCGCGGCAGGTGGGCGTCGTAGTAGTTCAGGAAGGCGAAGAACCGGCCGGGCTTCCGCGCGTCCAGCCAGGAGAGGAACTCCGCGGAGACCCGCGCGCCGTCCTTGCGGACCCGATCGCGGCGCGCAAGGCGCCGATTCGCCCACCGCAGGGTGATGTTGGCGCACAGGGTGCAGTCATACCACGCCTGCGTCCACGACGGGATGTAATCCCGGAAGTAGTCGAACCCCCGCGCGAGGCCCGTCTCGACGTTGGTGTAGAGGAGATTCGCGACGAACCCCGCCGTCTCGTAGCCGGAGGCCTTGAATGCCTCCGCGAGGACCCGGTCGCGCCCCAGCAGCGGGACCCGCCAGTCGGTCGACATCTCCTGGTGATAGTGCCCGGTGAACATCGAGGCGTGAGACGGCAGGGTCCACGGGGCCGTGCTCATCGCGCTGTCGAAGACGACGCCCCCCTGGGCGAACGCCGCCAGCCGGGGCGTGGTGGGTCGCGAGTGGCCATACAGACTCAGCGACTGCGCCCGGACCGTGTCGAGGATGATGAGCAGGACATTGGGCCGGGTGGAAGTGGCGCCCCGCGGGCTCGGGCTCACCTGAAGCCGCCGCACGTCCCGGGCGCCAAGGGCCAGCACCAGGAGGCTCACGACACCGGCGAACAGGCGGACCCCCCGCAGTCGCGCGAAGAGGCGCGACCCGAGCCAGGGGCCGCCGCGCACCCCGATGCCCAGGCTGACGAGGGCGATGGCCCAGGCGTCAAGCTGACCGCCCGTGCCCATGAAGAGGAGCATTGCGGTGCCGAGGGCGGCTGCGAGCCCGGCGAAGACACCGGGACGGGCGATCGCCTCCCACCGGGCCCCGAGCAGCACCAGCGGCAGGCCGAGCAGGAGGCACAGCCCGGCATACACCAGCGGCGCAAGGTACAGCCCTTCCGGCTGGGCATAGGTGATATGGTGACGGACCACGCGGTCGAAGGTGTACCACCCGCTGTCGAGCAGGCCCAGGAACAGGCCGCTCGCGAGGAGGAGGACCAGCGCGTCGAATGGGCGCATGCGCGGGGTGGTGGTCGGGGCTGCGGTCATGGGGCGGTCCTGGGTGCAGGCGGGCGCGGCCAGCTGAGGCCGTGCCCGGCGAGTGTGGCCGCGAGGCGGTCACGGAAACCGGGTAGCAGGGACGCGAACGCCGGATCCGGGGCGAGGTCCTGCAGTTCGCCGGGATCCCGGCCGGTGTGAAAGAGCTCGGCGGGCCCGCCCTCTTCCGCGATGTAGTGCAGTGAATCGGTGACCAGTGCCGCGACCGAGCCCCGCGACGCCGGCCAGTTGGACGGGACCGCCGACCGCCGCGCCAGCTCGGTCTGGACCACGGTGCCGGGCTGCTCCACCAGCGGCAGCGGCAGCCCCGGGAAGGCCCCATGGGACAGGCCCAGCGCGTCGAGGATCGTGGCCGGCACCTGCTCGTTGCTCACCGGCGTCGTGATCACCAGCCCGCCGTGGGTGGCACTGGGCCAGCGCACCAGGAGCGGGACCTCGGTCTGCTCCCGGTAGAGGCTGTGCCCGTGGTAGATCATCCCGTGCTCGCCCCAGCTCTCGCCGTGGTCGGCGGTGACGATCACCAGCGTGTGGTCGAGCAGCCCCCGCGCGCGCAGCGCGGCGAACAGGTCGCCCAGCGAGGCATCGAGCGCCAGGATGGACTCGTCGTACTCGTCCCGGAGCGCCGCCAACCGCTCCGGCGGGGGCAGCTCCATCGTGGTCCCGATGGCCCCGATGTCGATTTCCTTGCCGTGCGCCGGGCTGGTCGGCGAGCCGAACCGGCCGGCGTAGGGCGCCGGCGGCGCCAGGGGGGCGTGCACGTCGAAGTAATTCACGAAGGCGAAGAATGGCCGGCGCCCGCCCCCGTCGAGCCAGTGCAGCAGGTCCCGGTTGAGGCGCGGCGCCCACTTGCGGCCCGGCATTGCGGTGAACCCGAACCGCGGCAGCACCTCGTACGCCAGCCGCCGCCCGAGGGTCGTGCGCGCCAGCGCGTCGCCCAGGGTGCCGTAGAAGTCCTCGAAGTGGATGAATCCCCGCGCCAGCCCCGTCTGCCGCCCCACCCAGAAGGTGTTGGCGACGAAGCCGCCGGTGCGGTAGCCCGCGTCACGGAGTGCCTCGGCGATCGTCGGGAAGCGGCCGTCGAGGTACGGTCGGCGCAGGATGCCGGCCAGGTGCTCGTGCAGCGGCTGGCCGGTGAACAGGCTGGCATGGCTGGGCAGGGTCCACGACGATCCGGCGGAGGCGTTGGCGTAGCGCACTGCCTCCCGGGCGAACGACTCCAGCGCGGGCGAGGTCGGCCGGCCGTAGCCGTAGAGCGAGAGGTGATCGGCGCGCTGGGTGTCCAGCACCAGGAGCAGCACGTTGGGCCGGTCGGCGGCCGCGGCCGGCAGGCGCTGCAGCGCGCGCCATTCTGCGAGCCGGCTCCACCCCATCGTCCCGGCAGCCAGCACGACCACCACGCCGAGCAGCAGCGGTACCGTGCGCAGGCAGAAGGGGAGCAGGGTGTCGCGCCGGGCGCGGTACCAGCGCAGCACGACGGTCGTCACCCCGCCGGCGAGCAGCACCGCCGCGAGTTCCGAGAAGACCTGTCCCTGGAGGGTGGCCACGAGGTATGCGCCGAGGAACGTCACCCCTGCCACCAGCCCCGCGTCCCAGCCACGGCCCCGGCCGAGACGGCTGAGCAGCGCCACCAGTGCGCCGGCCGCCAGGCCGACCACGCCCATCACCACCGGCGCCATCCAGACTCCGTAGGCGGAATTCCCGGTGCGCCAGGAGAGCGCACCGGGGATCAGCCCGAGGAGGATCCACTCGATCCCCTCCACCAGACCGACCACCAGGCCGAGCCACAGGCCCAGCCGCACCAGCTGGCCCGGGCGGGCCACGGTCGCGGTCACGGCCGGCTCCGCCGGGCCGTATCGGCGTGCCACGCCGGGGGAATCCGGCGCGCCAGTGCGCCGTGCAGGGTGTCCACCACCCCCACGCGCTCCGGGGCGAGGTCGTGCGCCTCCGCCGAGTCCGCCCGCCGGTCGTACAGCTCGGGCACGCCGTCGCCGTTCAGGATGTAGTGCAGCCCGCCGGCCAGTACGGTGCTCATGTTGCCGCGGGTGACCGGCTCGCCCTTGGGGCTGTTGATGCCCTTCGGAACGCCCGCCACCACCGTGTCGGGCGCCGCATCCGGTGCGCGCCAGGCGCGCGCCAGGGACTGGCCGGGGAAGGGGGGGTCTTCGCCCGGGAAGGCGAGGTCGTAGATCGTGGCGGCCAGGTCGCGCAGGCTCACCTCGCGGGAGATCCGGCTGCCGCCCGGCACCCGGCCCGGCGCCCAGATGACCAGCGGAACGTGCAGCACCTCGCCGTAGAGGCTGTTGCCGTGCTGGAACAGGCCGTGCTCGCCGAACAGCTCGCCGTGGTCGGAGGTGAGGATCACGATCGTGGAATCGAGCACGCCGCGCCGGGCCAGCGAATCGAGGGTCCGGCCCAGCTCGCTGTCGAGCAGCGAGATCGCGCCATCGTAGCGGTCGAGGGTCTTCCGCTGCCCGTCGAACTTCTGCCGGTACCCGGGCGGCGGATAGTACGGGTCGTGAGCGTCGAAGTAGTTGAGGAACGCGAACCAGGGGCCCGCACCGCTGCCCTCCCACGCCAGGAACCGGTTGGTGATCTCCGGCGCATGCCGCGGCGGGTAGTGCAGCAGCCCACCGCGGAAGAACGGGCGCCAGCGGTCGTAGCGCTGGCCCAGCGTGGTGGTGCGGAAGGCCGTGCCGACGGTGAAGGGGAAGTCGTCGTACCGGGTGAAGCCTCGGGCCAGCCCGGTCTCCTTCGAGGCGGCCACGAGGTTGGCCACGAACCCCGCTGTCCGGTACCCCCGCGCGGTAAGCGCGCCGGCCAGCGTGGGCGCGTCGGTCTCGAGCGGCGCGCGCCAGCCGACCGAGAGCTCCTGGGTGTACCGGCCGGTGAACATCCCCGCGTGCGACCCCAGGGTCCACGGCGCCGTGCTGAATGCCTCATCGAACGTGACGCCGGTGGCAGCCCGCCGCTCGGTCTCCGGCGAGGTCGGCCGCGGGTAGCCGTACAGCCCGAGGTTCTGGGCCCGCACCGTGTCCCAGATGATCAGCAGAATGTTGGGCCCCTTCGCGCCGCCGGCCCGCCGTTCCGCGAAGTGCTGCCGGGCCCGGCCGGTGACGACGAAGCCCACGCCCACCAGCAGTACCAGGCCGGTGAGCCAGGGGAGGCTCCGCGCCGCGCGTGCCGGCGGGGGAGCCCGCCGGCTCCATTGCAGGCCCACGCCGGTGGCCAGCAGCAGGTGCGCCGACCAGTGGAGCAGCCCCCCGAAGAACAGATCGGAGAGGATCACCGCGCCGAGGAACGCCGCCACCCCCGTGACCCGGCGCCAGGTGAACCCGCGCGGCCACCAGCGGGTACCCCCCGCGGCGAGCAGCGCCAGCGGCACCGCCGCCACGAGGTACACCAGCGGGGCCATCCACAGCACGTCGGCGGGGGCCCACACCGAGTGATGCTGCACGAAGCGGCGGAAGGTGAGCGTGCCGCCCTCCACCAGGCCGGTCAGGAGCCCCGTCCACAGGACGAGGCGGAAGGCGTCGACAGGGCGGGGGGCGGACGTGTCGGTCATCGGCGGAAATGGATCTGGTTCATCATCGCCCGGAGCCCGGCGAGGCGCGGCTCGGCCAGGCTGTCGGCGATGAGGTCGTGGCGCTCGGTGGGGTCCTGCTCGAAGTCGTACAGCCGCTCCGCGCCGGTCCCGAGGTTCCGGATGTAGCGCAGGCCGCCATCGGTAATCACTGCAAGGTCGCCCTGCGCGGCGGGGTAGAACTCGGGCTCGCGGATCGCCTTGCGCACGCCGCCCAGGAGCGAGTCCGGGGCCGCGCTGTCCGCCAGCCACCGGCGCAGGCTCTCGCCGGGAAAGGGGCGCGCCGGCGCGATGCCCGTCAGGTCCACGATCGTCGCCGGGAGCTCGCGGGTGCTCACCGGCGTGCGCACCCGGTGATTCGCGGGGACCCCGGCGGGATAGCGGATCACCAGCGGCACCTGCATCGCCTGCCGGTAGAGGCTGTTGCCATGGTCGAACAGGCCGTGCTCGCCGAACTCCTCGCCGTGATCCGAGGTGATGATCACGACGGTGCTGTCGAGCAGCCCGCGGCGCGCGAGGTCGTCGAGGAACTGCCCCAGTTCGTGATCCAGCCACGCCAGGCCGCCATCGTAGGCATTCTCGGCCCAGGCGGTCTTCTCCATCCGCGCGGAGTCCCCCGGCTGGGCGGTGCGCTGCAGCCGCGGGTCCGGACTGGTGCCGTCGGGGACGAACATCCGGGCGTAGGGCGCGGGCGGCAGGTAGGGCCGGTGGGCGTCGTAGTAGTTGAGGAACAGGAAGAACGGCCGGCCGGCGGGCCGGGTGTCCAGCAGCCGCTCCGCGCTCCGGTTGATGTCCGCCGCCGTCTTCCGGCCCAGCGCGTCCTCGTTGCCCACCAGGCGGCGGAGCATCCGGTTGCGGCTCACCACCCGCACCAGCGAGCTGTTCCGGAGCAGCAGCCCCGGCGTCAGCACGTAGTCCTCGAAGCGGACGAACCCGCGCGCCAGCCCGACTTCCGCCGACACGTAGTTGGTGTTGGCCGCGACACCCGCGGTGTAGTAGCCCGCCGCCGAGAGCGCCTCGGCGATGGTGGGCGGCGTCGGCCCGAGCGGCACCAGCCAGTCCGCCCCGAGCTCGTGGGGCCAGTGACCGGTGAACATCGAGGCGTGCGACGGCAGCGTCCACGGCGCGGTCGAGAAGGCCCGGTCGAAGGTCGTCCCGCCCTCGGCGAACCGCCCCAGCATCGGCATGGTGTTCCGGGGGTAGCCGTAGAGCCCGAGGTTGAACGCCCGCACCGTGTCCAGCACGATCAGCAGCACGTTGGGCGCCCCCCGCCCTGCCGGCCCCAGTGCGCGGAGCGCCGCGCGCTCCGACCACCAGCGCCCGCCACGCACGCCCACGAAGAACAGCAGGACCAGGCCTGCGAGCACCGGCAGCGCCCGCCGGGTGCGGCGGAGCAGCTCCGCTTCGCCCAGGCGCGCCGCGAAGCGTCCCGCCTGCACCCCGAGGCCGGCGGCGAGGATCAGCGCCGCCACCCGGTGGAACTGGGGAAAGATGTAGAACGCGCCGAAGGCGCCGAGGAACAGGAAGAAGCCCGCCAGCACGGCGGGGGAGAGCCGCGGGATCAGCCGCGACGCGAGCCACGCGACGAGCGCGAGCAGCACGAAGAGACCCCCGTCCACCAGCGGCGCGGTCCACAGCAGGTCCCGACCGACGAACAGGAACTCGTGCAGCCCGAAGCGGCGCACCGCGTGGCCCGCCAGCTCCAGCATTCCGGCGAAGAGGCCCAGCGTGGCGCCGATGGTGAGAAACCCGCGAAGTCTTCCCATGTCCTCTCGAAGGACCGGGCCCGGCTCGGGGCTGGCGGCGCCCCGGCGGTCCCATAGCCCGGTCCAGAAGCGCGTGCACAGTGGCGCAGGCGCTGCCCCGTCGGGCCGGTCCGTCAGGTTGTCGGTTGCGAGCGAATCCGTTCGCCGGTGGTGCAGCTCGCGTGACGGTCGAAGTAGAACTCACCGCGGATCAGCATCTGCCGGCCGCCCCGGCAAGGCACGTGCGGCCGGCCGGAAGGGCGCCATCCGGGGCTCCACGAGGAGGGTGTCCGGAGGCTCACCTCCTGCAGCCAGAACCGGGCCAGCGACCTGCACGACAGCGCAGCCTCGAGTCCCGCCAGTTCGAGCACCCTGGCTGGGAGATTCCGCAGAAGGACCCGGCGCCGGTTGGTCGTTGCTGTCGGCGTTTGTTCGGGCGCAGGCAACAACCCTCAGCCGCCGGCGCCCGGCCTTCAAGGCGTGGTCACCGCCGCAGAAGCAGAGCGTTCCGGGCCAGCAGGTGGCCCGGCGCTGCCAACGGCGTCTACCTCGGCAGCGGTCCCGGCGAGCCTCCCCTCGCTCGCCGGCGCGATCCGATTGGCCCAGCCGGAACCCTGAACAGCCCGCCGCTCAGCTCTGACTTTGGCCGCATTCCGACCGCGGTCGTCAGGCACGGCGACGGACCCGGAGATCGATCCGATGGAGACTGGGAACCTATTGCCGGACAAGCACCTCTGGCAGGACCACGGGGAGGGATGGGGCGGCCGGCCGAAATCTGGCCCCATCCCTCCGGGGGCGGCAGGGGGCCCCGGGGCCCCCGCCGGCGGGGGACGGTGCGTGTAGTATTCCCGCATCACCCAGGCGGCCTCGCCGGGCCAGGGATCCCACACCAGTACAGCTCTTGCTGGAGGAAGGCGCTCCATGGCTGCATCGTCCCCCCGGATCCTTCACGCCCTGGCCCCCGGCGCCGCCGGCGGCCTGGAGAGCGTGGTCCGGGCCCATGTTACGGGCTGGGTGGCCCGCGGGGGTGAGGCTGGTGTGGCGCTGATGCTGGACCAGGGGGCCGAGCGGCCTGCCCCCTTCCGGGGGGTGGAGGAGGCCGGGGTCCGGGTGTTCTGCCACCCCCTCCCGCATCGCGCCTACCGGCAGGAGCGGGCGAGGTATCGCGAGGACATCGCGGCGTTCCGACCCGACGTGGTGCATTGTCACGGCTATCGCGCCGACCTGCTTGCCGGCGCCGCGGCCGCCGCCGCGCGCGTGCCGCGCTGCTCCACCGTGCACGGCTTTACCGGCGGCGACTGGAAGAACCGGTTGTACGAGTGGCTGCAGCTCCGCGCCTTCCGCCGTTTCGACGCCGTGCTCGCGGTCTCGGAGCCGATCGTCGGCCGGCTGGCAAAGCGGGGCGTGCCCCGGGATCGGATCCACCTGGTGCCGAATGCCTGGGCCCCGGCGGGCACCCCGCTCCCGCGGGCGGAGGCGCGTGCCAGGCTCGGTCTGCCCCCCGACCGGCCGATACTCGGCTGGGTGGGACGGCTGTCGCGGGAGAAGGGCGCCGATGTCTTTCTCGAAGCGCTGGCGCGCACCTCGCTGGAGGCGGTGATTGTGGGCCACGGCGCCGAGGCCGCGGCGCTGCGGGCCCAGGCGGAGCAGCTCGGGCTGGCCGGCCGGGTCCACTGGGCCGGCCTCGTTCCGGAGGCGGGGCGCTGTTACGCCGCCTTCGACACCTTCGTGATGAGCTCCCGCACGGAGGGCACGCCGATCGCGCTGTTCGAGGCGATGGCGGCGCGGGTGCCGGTGGTCACGACCGCGGTGGGCGGCATCCCCGACGTGGTCACGCCGGCCGAGGCACTGCTGGTGCCGCCGGAGTCCCCGGCGGCGCTCGCCGTGGCACTGGAGGCGGTGCACGCCGACCCGGCCGGGGCCGCGGCCCGTGCGGCGCACGCCGCCGAGCGGCTCGCCACCCGGTACGCCCCGGGCCCGTGGCTCGATCGGCACGCTGAACTCTACCGCGCCATGATGGCGCGTCGTTCCTGAGGAACCGGCATGAACCCGTTGTACCTCGAGATCCTGCTGGTCCTGCTGCCCGGGCTGCTGTTCGGCTACGCCTATTTCGCCTACCCGGCGCTGCTCCGGCTGTGGGGTGGCCTCCTCCCCCGGGCTGGGGCGCCCGGCGACCCGCCCGAATGGCCGCTGATCTCGATCGTGGTCCCCGCGTTCAACGAGGTGAACGCGATCCGGCGCACGCTCGACGCCCTGCTGGCGCTGGAGTACCCGGCGGACCGGCGCCAGATCCTGGTCGTGTCCGACGCGTCCACCGACGGCACCGACGCGGTGGTCCTGGGCTACGCCGACCGCGGCGTGGAGCTGCTCCGGCTGGCGGAACGCTCCGGCAAGACGGCGGCGGAGAACGCCGCGCTGCCCCGGCTCCGCGGCGAGATCGTGGTCAACACCGACGCCACGATCCGCATCCTGCCGCAGTCGCTCAAGCCGCTCATCCGGGTGTTCCAGGACCCGACCATCGGGGTGGCCTCCGGGCGCGACGTGAGCGTGGGTGACCTCGCGGCCGAGGCCAACCAGGGCGAGTCGGGCTATGTGGGGTACGAGATGTGGGTCCGCTCGCTCGAGACCCGGGTCGGGTCGATCGTCGGGGCGAGCGGCTGCTTCTACGCCATCCGCCGGCCGCTGCACGCCAACCTGGTGCCGGCGGCGCTCTCCCGCGACTTCGCCTCCGCGCTGACCGCGCGGGAGGCGGGGCTCCGCGCCGTGTCGGTGGACGAGGCCATCTGCCTGGTGCCGCGCACCGTCTCGCTCCAGCGTGAGTTCCGGCGCAAGATCCGCACGATGGCCCGGGGCCTGGAGACGCTGTGGTTCAAGCGCCACCTGCTCAACCCGTTCCGCTACGGCCGCTTCGCCTGGATGCTGTGGTCCCACAAGCTGGTGCGGTGGCTGGTGTTCCTGGCGGCGCCGGTGGCGCTGGTGGGGCTGGCCCTGCTGGCGGTGGACTATGCCGTTGCGCGCTGGTTGCTGGCGCTGGTCGCGGTGGCGGTGGGGCTCGGCGCCATCGCCATGCAGGCCCCGGAGGGCACCCGGCTGCCCCGGCCGGTCTCGTTGTGCGGGTTTGTGCTGGCCAGCCACCTGGCCGGCTTCCTGGCCTGGACCAAGGCGCTGCGCGGCGAGCTCAATCCCATCTGGGAGCCGACCCGCCGCCCGTCGTAGGCCTCAGCGCGGCGGCAGCACCCGGAACACACCGGGGATCAGGTCCTGCGCCACCCGGGTGGCCCAGTCGGCCGCCTGCGCCTCGTCGGTCGCGGGGGTGAGCCACACCACGATCCGCACCAGCGCCTCTTCGGAGCGCCCCCGCACTGCGGCATCCCGCAGCAGCTCCCACTTCACCCGGTACTCATTGTACGCCACCCGGCCGCGGCCCTGGTACCAGTAGAACACCAGGGCACGCTTGTCCTTGTTCTGGAGCAGGTAGCGGTTGACGGTCCAGTCGCCGTCCGTCGTGGTCACCGTCGTGGTGGTCTGGCGCAGCGCCTCCCAGCCGGAGCCGGGCAGGCAGTTCTTGGGGCTGTGGATCGTCCGCCCCTGCGTCTGGTGAGTGTAGTAGCCGACGTAGGTCTCGAACGGCGCCACCGGGTTGAGGGTGTCCTCCGCCGCGTAGACCCGCCGGAGGTACGACGAGACGCCGGCCGCCCGTACCTCCGCGCTGTCGAGCGTGGCATCGAGGCCGGCCCTCCCGGCGAGCGCCCGCGGGATCGAGTCGAGTGGTTCCCGGAGCGGCATGGGGTGCTGGCGGTCAATCCCGAGCGTCAGCACGCACCCGAGCGCCAGCACGCCGCTCGGCAGCCAGGCGGTCCACTCACGCATCGGCCGGCTCCGGCAGGACCCGCTGCTCCACCCAGGCCACCAGCCAGGTGAAGCCACCCAGGATCACGAAGGCGATCACGAACATCATCCACCCCTCGCTCAGGTGCATGAACCCCTCGCCCAGCTTGGGGTCCACCCAGTACACCAGGAAGCCGGTCAGGAACACGCGGATCGCGTTGACGATCATGGCCACCGGGATCGACAGGGCCACCAGCAGCACCCGGCTCAGCGGATGCCGCAGCCACAGCCCGCCCACCAGCACGCCGAGCGCCAGCAGCGCCGTGAGCGAGCGCAGCCCGCTGCAGGCCTCGGTGACGAACAGCTCCCGCAGCACCCGGCCGGACGGGTCGAGCAGGCGGATGATGTTGCCCGAGAGGTCCACCGGCACGTGGCGCACGGACAGGAGCGCGGCGCCCCAGCGCGAGGCCCGCAGCTGCAGCGGCAGCGCCAGCGAGGTGGTGAGCACGTCCGGGATGGGAACCGAGAGCGCCAGCAGGATGGTGGGCAGCCACCAGTGCAGCGCCTGGCGCCAGCCCCGGAAGAACAGCACCAGGGCCACCGCGGCCATGAGCATCGAGCCGCGCATGGTGAACAGCTCGGCGGCGAGTCCCGACAGGTAGCGGATGCCCACCGCCGCCAGCAGCAGCAGCAGGCCGCTTACCCGGGCCGGCGCCGCCGGCAGCAGCCCGCGCTTCCAGGCCAGCCACACCGCGAGCGGGGCCAGCAGCAGGCCATGCCCGGCGTCGGGGTCGTTCCACCAGTCGAGGACGAGGAGCTGAAGCGGCTTGGCGAACAGCAGCAGGAACAGCAGCAGGGCGAGGATCAGCGGGGCGGACTGCCGGAGCGCCCGCGCGGGCGGCGGGGCCGTGTTACTCCCGGCTGTGGTGCCCACCTGGGGTTACCACCCACCCCGGCGGAAGAGGATGACCGGGACGGTCTTGAGCATGATGAACACGTCCCCCAGCAGGCTCTGCCGCCGAAGGTACTGCAGGTCGTAGTCGAGCTTGTTGCGCACGTCGTCGAGGCACTGGTCGTACTGCTGGTTGACCTGGGCCAGGCCGGTGATGCCGGGCTTGACCCGCTGCCGGGCCTGGTAGCCGCGGATGTTGGTGCGCAGCTGGGCAAAGATGCTGGGGCGCTCGGGGCGGGGCCCCACGATGTTCATGTCGCCGAGCAGCACGTTGAACAGCTGGGGCAGCTCGTCCAGCCGGTACTGCCGCAGGAACTTGCCCACTCGGGTGACGCGCGGGTCCTCCTTCGCGGCCCACACGGCGCCGGAGAGGTGCTCCGCGTTCACGCACATCGTGCGGAACTTGTAGATCGTGAAGACCTGGCCGCCGAGGTCGTGGGTCCGCAGGGTCTCGCCGTCGGGCGGCGGGGCGCGGTTCCACCGGCGGTCGAGGCCGATGCGGGTCTGGGTGTAGAAGATCGGGCCCCGGCTGGTGAGCTTCACCGCCACCGCGATCAGCAGCAGCAGGGGGGCCAGCAGCAGCAGGGCGATCAGGGCCAGGACGAAGTTCAGGGCGCGCGACAGGAATTCCGACCGTGCCTTGGGCACGATCGGCTCCTCGACCTCCTCGACCAGCTTGAGCCAGCGCTCGCGCGGGGTCGCGCGGGGCGCTCGCGTGGTGCTCTGGGTCGCCATGGTGCGGTCCGTCGCCTGGGTCTGCTTCACGCCTAGAAAACCCCGAACAGTTTGCCGACGCCGTAGGTGCTGATGATCAGCGCCGGGATGATCGCGAAGGTGCGCAGGGTGCTGTACCAGTCACTCTGCTTCTTCTGCCCGACCTCCACGATGTCGCCCGCGCGGAGGTTGAGCTGGTCCAGCGTGGCGCCCTCGGTGACGGCCTTGTTGAAGGCCTCGCCGTCGATGATCTCGTCCTCGCCCCGCATGACCTTGGTCGTTTTCAGGTCGGTCTGGTTCCCGATGCCGCCGGCCTGCATGAGCGCGTCGCTCACCATGATGTCGGCGTCCATCTGGTAGAATCCCGGCCGTGCCACCCCGCCCAGGATCGTCAGCCGGATCGTGGGCCGGGCCTTGATCTGCGGGTCCCGCACGTACCGGCTCACCTGCTCGATGAGGTAGCCCTCGAGCTCCGACCGCAGCACCCCGCGCATCGGGATGTCCGGCAGTCCCGGCAGGGTCAGCATCCGGCCCGGGCCGACCGTCCGGATCCCGGTGCTGCCACTATCGCCGACCATCGTCACACTGATCTGGTCGCCGACGTAAAAGTCTCCCTCGATCAGCCGCTCCCGGATCAGCGCCGCCTCGTTCCGCTTGCCCTCGCGGAAGGACGCGCTGTAGGCCTCCGAGTTGGCCAGGGCCTCCGCCGCGTCCAGCGCCTGCTGCAGGTCGGCGCGGGTGGCCACCGGGCGCCGCCCGCTGATGCCGGGATCCTCCACCGTCTCCTGGGCAGCTGCGCCCCGGGCGAACATCAGCGCGGCGACGAGCAAGGCGCATACCGATCGAGACCGGGCCATCGGAAGTCGAAACAGGAGCGGGAAGGTCATAGGTTGCCTGATTCTCCGTGCACACCGTGTGCTAGGGTGGTCCTGTCGGCCGCGCTCCGGCTGCCGATGCCAAGTGCCGCCGCGGCAAGGTCTTGGCCCCGGCGACCCCGGCTCCATGTAGGCACAAGCCTACACTGAGTGCTGCACTTGCGCCACGGATCGGCACCCCGGCCCGTGGGCTTTCGAGGGAATCCGGGCCCCGCGGTTCTGGCACTTCCCTCGCGGTATACCGCCCAGACCGGCGATTCACCCGAGCGCCGCGTCGTATTGATCCTGCCCCGGCGTCGTCGTATCGTACCCGGGCGGACCGGGCCTGCCAGGCCTCGCCCGTCCCGACACGCCGAACATCATCCTGCTGTTTCGCGGCCCGGCCGGCTCCGGCGCGCCGGAGCCGTGGCTCCGGAGTGCTGGACCGGCTGCCCGAGGTGTGCATGACCGACGCCGAGTCCCTGTCGCCCCCGCCCCTGGTCCTGATCGCCAACGATCAGGAGTGGTCGGCGCGCTCGCTCGAGAGCATCCTCGCGCCGAACGGCTATGCCGTGCTCCGGGCCTACACCGGGACCCAGGCCCTGGAGCGGGCCCGGACCGCGCGCCCCGACCTGGTCATCCTCGATGCCCAGATGCCGGACCTGCACGGCTTCGAGGTCTGCCGCCAGCTGCGGAACGACCCGCGCTTCAGCGCCACCACCCCGATCCTCATCACCACCGCCGGCCCCTCCGGCCGGGCCCAGCGGCTCGAGGCCTACCGCGCCGGGGCCTGGGAATTCCTGGGCCAGCCGCTCGATGGCGAGAGCCTGCTGCTCAAGCTCTCGACCTTCCTGGCCGCGAAGCTCGAGGCCGACCGGCTGCGCAACGACACCCTGCTGGACCAGCTCACCGGGCTCTACAACATGCAGGGCCTCTCCCGCCGCGCCCGCGAGATCGGCGCGGAAGTGGTGCGGCGACAGCAGGCCCTCGCCTGCGTGGTGTTCGCCCCCGAGGCCTCCGAGGCGGCCGAGGCCCTGGTGGCGCAGATCGGGCGGACGCTGCAGGCCCGCGGGCGCTCCTCCGACGCCATCGGGCGGCTGGGCGACGGCGAGTTCGCCGTGATCGCGCCGGCGACCGAGTCCGAGGGTGCGGTGCGCCTGTTCGAGCGCCTCGAGCAGCTGCTCGCGGCCGAACACGGCAACGGCGCAGGCCGGCTGCCCCTGCGTGCCGGCTACTGCGCCGTTCCCAACTTCGCCGCCGCCCAGGTGGATCCGGTGGAGCTGCTGCTCCGGGCCACCGCGGCGCTCCGTCAGCTGCAGGCCACCGACGGCGCCGAACGCATCCGCGCGTTCGAGCCGGTCGCGACCTGATCCTGCCCTAGACCCCCTCGTCCCCCGCGGCGGAGGACTGCGCCGCGACCTGCGGCGCCTGCGGCTCCTCGTCCGAGGTGTAGCCGTAGAGGTAGGAGTAGTACCGGTAGACCCCCTCCGCCTGGATCTCGTTCAGCACCGCCCCCAGCACCCGCACCGGCAGCCGGTCCAGCAGCCGCAGCTTGGCCTCGGCCATCTGGCGGTCGGTCTCGCCGGAGCGGAACACCATGACCATGTGGCCGGTGGTGGTGCCCAGCACGAACGGGTCGATGCCGGCGCCGAGCGGCGGGCTGTCCACGATGATCACGTCGAAGCGGGCCTTCATGGCCGCCATCAGCTCGGCCATCGCCGCCGAGCCCAGCAGCTCCGGGCCCTGGTGCCGGCGGGTGCCGCAGGGGATGACCGACAGCCCCCGCTGGCTGGTGGGCCGGATGGTGTCGTCCATCGTGGCCTCGCCGGTGAGGTAATCCAGCAGGCCGGGCCGGCGGTCCACGCCGAACATCCGGTGGATCTCGCCCCGGCGGATGTCGCCGTCAATCAGCAGCGTCCGGTACCCCGCCTCGGAGAACGAGACCGCGAGGTTGGACGAGACCAGCGACTTGCCGTCGCCGGCGCCGGGGCTCGAGATGGTCAGGGTGACCGGGCCGGCGGCGCCGTAGGAGTGGGCCAGGTTGAGCCGCACGGTGCGGAACGCCTCGACCACCTGGGCCGCCTGGTCGGCCGCCAGCTCGCCCCGGCGGGTCTTCTTGATCGCCGGGATCGCGCCCAGGATCGGCAGGCCCAGCTCGCTCGAGACCTGCTCCGGGTAGCGGAACCGCTTGTCCATCTGGTCCAGCAGCAGCGCCAGGCCCACGGCCAGGCCCACGCTCGCGCCCAGTGCCATCAGGATGATCTTGGGCGCGGAGTTGCTGGTCGGCTTCTGGGGCGTGGCGGCCCAGTCGAGCACCCGCACGTCGGGGATGGCGGAGAGCTCGGAGAGCTTGGCCTCCTCCAGCCGCCCGTTCAGCATCTTGTACAGCTCGTCCGCGGCCTGCAGGTCGCGGGTGAGCCGGGTCTCGGTGATGGTGACGGTGGGGATCGCCTTGAGCTCGGTGGCCACCTGGCCCAGCCGGCCCTCGAGGTCGTGCTCCTGGTACTTGAGCTGGTCCACCAGCGCCTGGGCGAACTGCGGGATGGTCTCGTTCCGCAGGTGGTCGATCGTCGCCTGGGCCTGCTTCACCAGCGGGTGCTCGGGGGTATAGCGTTGCAGCAGCGCGGCCATCTCGGCCTCACGCACGGTGAGGTCCGCCAGGGCCTGCTTGAGCTGGGGGGCGTTGTTCACGGACGGGATGGTCTGGAAGGCATCCACCGTGATGGCGCCGGCGCGGCCCCGCTGCAGCACCCCCTCGATCTGCTCCCGGTCCCGGCGGATCTGGTCCAGCTGCACCCGCTGCTGGGTGTAGATCCCGGTTGCATCGCCGGTGGTGGAGGCCAGGCCGGGAGCGATGGGCAGCGCGCCGGCGCGTGGCTGGGTGATGGTCGCGATCTGGAAGTTCTTCAGCGCCACCTCCGCCTTGCGGAGGTTCTGGTAGGCCGTATTCACCTGCGAGTCCAGCGCCACCCGCAATTCGGTGAGTTTGCGGCGCTTGAGATCGGCCGCGATGTCCACGAACTCCTGGCTGATCGCGTTGAGGACGCCCGCCACCCGCTGCTTGTCCTTGCTGGCCAGTGTCACGCGCATGAAGGTGCCCTTGTCGGGCATCTGGGCCCGGAGGTCGGCCGCCAGCTTCTGCACGGTCGCCCGCGGGTCGGAGAGCTTGAACTCGACCTCCTTGCGGCCCTTCAGCTGCGCCGCGCTCGGGGCCCACAGCCACCCCTGCCGGCGGCCGATCGAGTCACCGATCTGCCCGGTCTCGATCTCCCGGCTGGCGCGGAACAGGGTGTAGCTCTTCCCGTCGTTGCCCACCTCGAGCGAGTACTTGCCGGTGCGAAACCGGCTGTCGATGTCGAAATCGGCGAACAGGAGGGTGTCACGCACCTGCCGCGGCTCGACGAACAGTCGCAGCCGGTGGACGACCGGCTCGTAGACCAGCGGGGTCTGCAGCAGTTGGACGTACCCGAGCTGGTTGAACAGCTCGCCGGCCCGGAGCGGCCCGGACCCGCCGCCCTTGTCCTCGATCCAGATCGTGGCCACCGCGGTGTATTCCGGCGGCACGAAGCGGGTGGCCACCACGCCCAGCGTGGTGCCCACCAGCATGATCAGCAGCATGAGCCAGCGATAGCGCTTGAGGGCAGAGACATAGCGCCCGAAGTTCACGCCCTCTTCCCGGGGCTCCATGGTCCCCATGGGGGAGCCATGGCCCTGGAAGGGGGTGATGTCCACGGCGCGGTCCGCCGAGAGGGCGGCGCTCTTGGACGTGACGATTTTGCCGGCCATTGGCGTCCTGGCGTCTGCTGGTGGTTCCCGGCGACCGGGGCGGTCGCTCATGGTCGGATCGGCCTAGTGCAAAGTCAATACCGCGGCCGGGCCCCCGGAGATGCCGCCCCCGGCACGACTTGCACGGCGCGGCGGGACTCGGCAAACCCCTCCGGATCCCACGAAGTGTTGCGTTCACGCATCAGTGTTGCTGGTGCGTGGCACTATAAGGTAGCTTGCGCAACACGCTGGTGCCCCGGCCGCGCACCGGACTGTGGCACCAAGGATGCAAGGTGTAGGGGGAAAGATACCCCTGTCCGGCGCCTGGCGCCGGGTGATTCACCTGCATCCGGCGGTTTTGCAAGGTCCGGGCGGTCCGCCGCCCCGGCCGGAGGAGTGACTGATGGGATCCCCACTGACGCATGCCCCCCGCAGGCCGGAGGGCCCCCCGGGCGATGCCGGGGGGCGGGATCCGCTCTCCATCCCCGGCGAGGTGAAGGCAAGCATCCGCATCCTGATCGTGGATGATGAACGGACCCTGCGGGAGAGTTGCGCGAGCGTCCTCCAGATGGACGGCTACAACGTCACCCTGATCGGCCGGGGCGAGGAGGCCCTGGAGGTCGTGCGGCGGCGCAAGTTCGATATCATCCTGGTCGACCTCTACATGTCGCAGACCTCGGGGATGGACATCCTCCGGTCGGCGCTGGAGTTCCACCGGGACACGATCGTGGTGGTCATGACCGGCAACCCGAGCGTGACCAGCAGCATCGAGGCGCTTCGCGCGGGTGCCTGGGACTACCTGCCGAAGCCGTTCTCCGCCACCCACCTGCAGGTGCTGATCGGGCGGGCCTCGCACGCGGTGATGGTGGCGCGCGAGACCCGCGACCTCAAGCAGCAGCTGGCGACCCAGGGCGGCCACAGCGACAAGATCTCCCTCATCGGGATCTCGCCCACCTTCCGCAAGGCGGTGGACCTGGCCCGCAAGGTGGCCGCGACCGACGCCTCGGTGTTCATCTCGGGCGAGAGCGGCACCGGCAAGGAGGTCATCGCCCAGTTCATCCACCAGCACAGCCGGCGGACCAGCCGGCCGCTGGTGCCGATCAACTGCGCCGCGCTGCCGGAGCCGCTGCTCGAGTCGGAGATGTTCGGCCACCGCAAGGGCGCCTTCACCGGCGCCGACCGCGACAAGCCGGGCCTGCTGGAGACGGCCAACGGCGGCACCCTGTTCCTCGACGAGCTGACCGAGATGTCCATGCCGCTGCAGGCCAAGCTGCTCCGGGTGATCCAGGACGGCGTGGTGCGGCGGGTGGGCAGCGAGACCCAGGACGCGGTGGTCGACGTGCGCTACATCGCCGCCACCAACCGGGACCCGCAGGACGCGGTGAACCAGGGGATCCTGCGGGGCGACCTGTTCTACCGGCTGCGGGTGGTGCCGATCAAGCTGCCGCCGCTGCGCAAGCGGCCCGAGGACATCCCGCTCCTGGCCAACCACTTCCTGACCTACTACTGGCAGCGGCACCGCCAGATGGGCGACCGGCT
>CAZYIV010000064.1:0-21897 GCA_964647615.1 uncultured Gemmatimonadaceae bacterium
CCGAGTCGGTGATGCCGGAGCTGGGGCTGCTGGCCTACCGCCCGGTGCTCACCGGCGCCGGCGCCGTGGCGGCCTGGTGGGTGATGGAGCGGTTCGCGCGCGGGCACGACGGCCTGACCGTGCCTGACGTGCAGCTCGCGGTGGTGCGGCGGCAGGGCTACATCCCGACCCAGCCGGCGCTGGCGCGCACCGCGGCCAGTGCGGTGACCATCGGCAGCGGCGGGTCCGCCGGCAGCGAGGGCCCGGTCGCGGTGTTCGGCGCGATGATCGCCTCCAAGCTGGGCCGGCTGTTCCGGTTCTCCCCCAACCGGGTGGGCATCCTGGTCGGGGCCGGGGCGGCGGCCGGCATCTCGGCGGCGTTCAACGCCCCGCTCGCGGGTGCGTTCTTCGCGCTGGAGGAGATCCTCGGGTCGTTCAGTGTCGGCGCCTTCGCCCCGGTCGTGGTGAGCAGCGTGGTGGCGGCGGTGGTGTCGCGCTCGGTGTTCGGCAACCATCCGGTGTTCCCGGTGGCGCTGGAGGAGGGCTATCGCCTCACCCGCGAGGTGATCGTCTTCTACCCCCTGCTTGGCGTGCTCGCGGGGCTGGTCGCGGCGCTGTTCGTGCGCTGGTACTTCCGCATCTCCGACCGGATGCGGGAGACGCCGCTCCGCCCGATGCCGCTGGCGCTGGCGGGGGGCGTGGTGGTGGGCGGGATCACCTTCCTGACCCGCGGGATGCTGACCGGCTCGGGGCACCTGGCGATCCCGATCGACCGCTTCGGCCAGCTCGCCTGGTACCTGCTGGCGCTGCTGGCGCTGGCCAAGATCGTGGCCACGGCGATCACCCTGACGACGGGCGGCTCCGGCGGGCTGTTCACCCCCTCGCTCTATGTCGGGGCGTCGGTGGGGGCGGCCTTCGGCGGGCTGCTGATCGCCCTGTTTCCCGGGCTCGAGCTGAGCCTGCAGCCGTACGCGCTGGTGGGCATGGGCTCGATGATCGCCGGCGCGCTCAACGCGCCGATGACCGGCATCCTGATGGTCTGGGAGATGACCGACAACTCGGCCATCATGCTGCCCCTGATGCTCTCCGTGGTCATCGCCCACATGCTGGCGCGGCGGCTGGAGCGGGACTCGCTGTACAGCGGCTGGCTGCGGCGCCGGGGCGAGCATATCGAGCACGGCGCCGACCGCGACCTGCTGGCCACGTTGCGCGTGGACGACGCCTACGACCGGAGCCCCGCCATCATCGGCGCGGCCACCGTGGCGAGCCAGTTCCTCACCCATCTCGGCTCCGGTTCGCAGGATGTCTATCCGGTGGTGGATGCCGCCGGCGGCCTGCTCGGGGTGCTGACGGTCGCGGACCTGGCGCGGATCTCCCGCGACGACCGGGCCCGGCACCAGGAGCTGTCAGCGGGGCAGGTGGCCCAGACCACCGAGACCCTGGCCGCGGGCGACTCGCTGTTGGAGGCGATGCGGCGGATGGGTGCCCGGGGTGCGGCCGCGCTGCCGGTAGTGGATCGGGAGAGTGGACGGCTGGCGGGACTGCTCAGCCGGAGCGACGTGCTGGGTCTCTACGGCAGGATCCTGGCGGGCGCCCCGGGCAATCCCTCCGCACCGCCGTCCGCCGGACCGTCCGGCTCGCCGCCGGTGGCGGGGCCCTCGATCGGCTCCGCGGCGGGAATCGGCTCGAGGTAGAGGGCCTGGTAGTCGACCACCGGCATGCGCAGGACCAGGCCGGGCAGCAGGGTGATCAGCGTGGCATAGAGCACCAGCCCGCCGGTGAGCGCCGGCGGCACCTCGGGGTGCTCCCGCAGGATGTCCACCAGCACCAGGGTGAACACCAGCGTCGGCAGCAGCGCCACGCCGATGCGGAGGCTCTCCCGCGGCCGCTCCCGCAGGGCGATCCAGCGGTGCAGGGCGACCTCGCCCAGCCGGATGCCGGCGCAGGTCACCAGGAAGGCGACGCCGATCAGGACCGCGGCCAGGTCCAGCTCCGCCGGCCGTACCGCCTGCCCGGCCTTGAAGAAGTAGAAGGGAATGAAGAACGAGGCGAAGGCCTCGACCGCCCCGAGCATCCGCTCGGAGCTCATCGCGGGGAGCCGCGCCCGGAACTGGCGTGCCGCGAGGCCCACGACGAAGGCGCCCACCAGGTAGTACACGCCGAGATGCCGGGTGGCGGAGGCACAGACCACCGCCACCATCAGCAGGAAGGCGAACTCGGAGCGCGGCGCCCAGGGGGCGATCCGCGCCGCGAACCACCGGAACAGCGGCGGCAGCACCACGATGAGCGCCACCAGCGCCACCACGCTCAGCCCCAGCTGCCGGGCCGAGGTGGACTGGAGGGCAAAGAACATGACCAGCAGGGAGAGCAGCTCGGACGCGATCGCCTTCGACTTGGTCCACCGTTTCTCCGCCTCGGAGAGGCCGAAGAGGTCGAGCGAGTCGAGGATGAAGCCGGTGGAGGGGGTGATGAGCGCCAGGGCCACGAGCGACGCCGGCCGGGGCGGCAGGGCGAACAGCCACACCCCGAGGACCACGAACAGCACCAGGGTGAGGGTCCAGATGCCCAGGTGGGTGAGCAGCACGCGGGCGTCGGGCCGGAGCGCCTCGATGTCCACGTCGAGCCCGGCAAAGAGGAACAGCGCGACGATGCCGAAGGTGGCCAGCAGGCCGATCGTCTCGTCGCCCGCGAACAGCCCCAGGCCCGTCGCGGCCGCTCCAAGCGCAAGGCTGGTGATCGCCCCCGGCAGCCGATAGCGCTGCAGGAACCGGGGGAAGACGAACAGCACGAACAGCAGGAGTACGTACTCGAGGTCTCTGGTCATGAAGGCAGGCACTCGATGAGCGATGTCATCCCGCTGCCGCCCGGACGTTCGGGCGGAAGGGCCGGCGCGGCCGGCCCCCGGGGATCATACGGCAGCCGCGGCTCCCGCGCCACGATCGTAGTGGCGCCGCGGGCCGGAGTCGCGCCGGATCCGTGCCGGACCGGGCCCACTCGAACAGGGAGCAGCTGACGCCATGGCACTTGTCGTCGTGTCCAACCGCCTGCCGGTCACCATCCGGCTCACCGCCGACGGGCTCACCCTCACCGAGAGCGTGGGCGGCGTCGCGACCGGGCTGCGTGGGCTGCAGCAGTCGAGCGGCGGCGCGTGGATCGGCTGGCCGGGCCCGACCGACGACCTGGCGCCCGACGTCGCCCGGGAGGTGCAGCGCCGCCTGGCCGCGATGCACTGCGTGCCGGTACACCTCACGCGCCCCGAGGTCCGGGGGTTCTACCAGGGCTACTCCAACGGCGTGATCTGGCCGCTGTTCCACTACCTGATCCAGCAGGTGCCGCTGCACTCGCGGCACTGGGAGACCTACGAGGCGGTCAATCGCCGCGTCGCCGAGGTGGTGGCGGAGCGCACCGCCCCCGGCGATGAGGTGTGGATCCACGACTATCAGCTCATGCGGGTGCCGGGCCACCTCCGCGAACTGCGGCCGGACCTGCGCATCGGGTTCTTCCTCCACATTCCGTTCCCCGCGTACGAGGTGTTCCGGACCCTGCCGTCGCGCCGGCTGCTGCTCGAGGGGGTGCTGGGCGCGGACCTGATCGGCTTTCACACGGCGATCTACGCCGAGCACTTCACCACCGCTGCGACCCGGCTGCTGGGCGCATCGGAGCTGGAGCAGGGCCAGCTGGAGTACGAGGGCCGCACCCCGCGCCTCGGGGTCTTTCCCATGGGGATCGAGGTCGCCCGCTTCGAGAAGGAACTGGCGGCCGACAGCCCGTTCGGCGGCGATCGCCCGGGCGGAGGCCCCGATGGCCCGGGCAAGATCCTCGTCGGCATTGACCGGCTGGACTACACCAAGGGCATTCCCCGCCGGCTGCTGGCGTTCGAGCTGCTGCTCAAGCGGCACCCCGAGCTGAACGAGCGGGTCACCCTCATCCAGGTGGCCGTGCCCTCCCGCACCACGGTGAAGGCCTATCGCCGCTTCCGGCGCCATGTGGACGCGATGGTGGGCCGCATCAACGGCCGCTTCGGCACGCCGGACTGGACCCCGGTGCGTTACCTCTACCGCGGGTTCACCCAGGCGGACCTGGTCTCGCTCTTCCGCAACGCCGACGTGATGCTGGTGACCCCGGTGCGGGACGGCATGAACCTGGTCGCCAAGGAGTTCGTCGCCAGCCGGGTGGACGGGGACGGCGTGCTGGTGCTCAGCGAGTTCGCCGGCGCGGCCGCGGAACTGGCCGAGGCGGTGCAGGTGAATCCCTACGACCTCGAGGCGACCGCCGAGGCGTACTATCGCGCGCTCACCATGCAGCGCCACGAGCGCCGCGCCCGGATGCGGGCCCTGCGCGAGCGGGTGAAGGCGAATGGCGTGGACCGGTGGGCGGAATCGTTCCTGGCGGCGCTGCGGGAGGCGGTCGTCTCCGAGGCGGTGGACCGCGAGCCCACCTCCGCGCCGGAGACGGTGGAGCAGGCCCGGGCCCGGGTCCGCCAGGCGCCCGGCGTGCTCCTGCTGTTGGATTACGACGGGACGCTGGTGCCCTACGCACCCACGCCCGAGCTTGCCTCGCCCGATGAGGAGCTGCTGCGCCTGCTCGAGGGCCTCGCCGGCGATCCCCGGCTCCGGCTGCACATCGTGAGCGGGCGGCAGCGTTCGGTGCTGGAGACCTGGCTGGGTCACCTGCCACTCGGGCTGCACGCCGAGCACGGGCTCTGGTCCCGGCTGCCGCACGCTTTGGAATGGGAGCGCGGCGCGGGGGTGCGTCCGGTGCCCTACGACGAGGTGCTGGCGCTGCTGCGCCAGTTCACCGAGCTCACCCCCGGCTCGCACATCGAGCGCAAGTCCGGCGGCCTGGCCTGGCACTTCCGTCAGGCGTCCGGTGCGAGCGGACCGCGCCATGCCGAGGCCCTCGTGGCAGAGGCGCGGCGCCGGTTCCCCGCCGACATGGTGGATGTGCTGCAGGGAGAGAAGGTCATCGAGATCCGCCCGGCCGGGGTGCACAAGGGCGTGATCGTGACCCGGCTCGGCGCGGGGGTGCCGCAGGGCACGCTGATCTGCGCCATTGGTGACGACACCACCGATGAGGACATGTTCGCCGCGCTGCCGGATGACGGCCTGGCGGTGCATGTGGGACCGCGGGCCAGCAGTGCCTCGGTGCGGCTGCGCGACGTCGCGGCCTGCCGGCGGTTCCTCCGCGGCGTGCTGGACGGGCGCTGAGTTGGCGGGGGGGGGGGAAAAGAGAAACGCCCGATCCCGCTTGGGACCGAGCGCCTTCATGCGGCCTGGCATCACCCGGTTGCCGCCTCCGGGGCCCCGTAGGGCTATGACTCTAATGCTTTCAATATAAAGACCGCCCGGTCGGGCTTCAAGCCCCACCAATCGGCTGCCCGAAATCCGGTCACGTGGGTCAGCTCGCCGGTCCCTCGAGATCCTTTCCGTACAGCGCCCGGTACACGGCGACGTTGCGCTTGATGGTGCGCACGTAGTCCCGGGTCTCCCGGAACCCGATCAGCTCGATGAACAGCTCGGGATCGTCCTGGGCCTTGCCCACCGACCACTGGGGCACGCGGCCGGGGCCCGCATTGTACGCCGCGAGGGCCCTGATGAGGTCGCCGTTGAACTTCTGCAGCACCTGGCCCAGGTAGAAGGTCCCGAAGCGCAGGTTCACCAGCGGCTCGTCCAGGTGGTCCACCCGCCAGCCGCGCACTCCAAGCTGCCGGGCGATGACCCGTCCGGTGGACGGCATCACCTGCATCAGTCCCCGGGCGCCCACCCGGGAGCGTGCGTTCGGGTTCCAGGCCGACTCCTGCCGGATGAGTGCGGCGACGACCAGCGGGTCCACCCCGATCGTCTCCGCCTGCGCCGCGAGGTGCTGCTCGTAGCGGCGGGGGTAGAGCAGGCGGTACGTGCGCGCATCCGACCGGGCGCCCCGGGCCAACGCAATCCTGGTGGTGGTGATGGCCCGGATCGGGTCGCCCGCGCGGCGGAAGGCGTCGGCGACGGAGAGCAGGCGCTGGGCGGACCGGACCTGGGGGGCGGTGAGCCACGCCCGTTCCCATTCCGCCTCTTCGGTCATCCCCTCGTCCTCGAGCCGCGCGATGCGGGTCATCGCGCTGTCGAGGTCGGGGTAGTCGGTGAACCGCTCTGCGGCGGGTGCCGGCTGCCAGCCGGGCACGCCCAGTTGCGACGCGGCGGCATAGGCGTAGTAGGAGGTCGAGTCGCGCTGCAGCACCGACTGCCACAGCCGCACCGCCTGGGCGGAGTCGCCCGATTCGCTCAGGGCGCGCCCGGCCCAGTACGCGGCGGCGAGACCATCGGGGCCGCGGTCGAGCTGCTGCACCTCCTGCCACTCCCGCCCGGCCTGGTCGCTGCGCCCCGCCTCGTACAGCGCCAGCGCGGCCAGGAAGCCGGCGCGCCCCGCCGAATCGGCGCGGGGGAAGCGCTGGATCAGCTCGCGCCACGGCGTCCGGGCGGCGTCATGGTCGCCGCCGTCCCATGCCAGCTTGCCCCGCAGGAAGAGCGCGCTTGCGAGGGCGGCGGAGTCCCCCGCGTTGGTGGCCTGGATCCGATCCAGGGCGCGGCGGGCGCTGGTGCGGTCGCCGCGGCTGGCCCAGGAGCTGGCTTCGCCGAGGAGGGCTTCGGCGCCGAACTCGGAGCCGGCCGGCACCCGCCGGAACACGGTGATCGCTTCCCGGTGGCGGCGCAGCCGGGCGAGTGCGGTGCCGTACTCCACCAGGTCGCGACCGCCGACGCTGGTGCGCCGGATGCTCCGGGAGTAGAGCAGCGCCGCCTCCAGGGCCAGCCCGTTGCGGGCGGCGAAGCGGGCGAGTTCCAGTCCTTCCTGTGGCGTGAGCACGACAGCCGGTGAGGCGAGGAACCGCACCGCCTCGAGCGCTTCGGGAGCGCCGGGATCGGCCCGGACGGTGGCCAGGAGCCCGCCCCGGAGCCCTGCGCGCTGGGCCTCGGTGCGGGCCTGCCGCAGCCGGAGCCGGGTCGCGTCGGTGAAACGGCCGATGGAATCGTACCGCAGCGCGGCACCGGCCACGTCACCCAGCCGCTCCCGGGCAATGGCCTCGGTCGCGGTGATGCGATCCCGGGCCACCGGCAGCGTGATCTGGGCGTAGAGGGCCTGCCGCTCGAGGGAATCGGCGCTCAGCGCGGCCGACTGCAGCCGGATCCAGTCGGCGATCTCGGGGGCGGAGTCGGGATGCAGCCGGGGCGGGCGGCGGGGCCAGGTCGAGGGCCGGGTCGCGTCGCCGGCCCGGGTCGCGGCGGCCCCGCATGGCACCGCCGTCCCCGCCAGCAGCGGGAGCAGCAGGAGCCAGGTGCGCGGGGCGCGGAAGCGATGCACGGGCAGGATCCGGGGGACGGGTATGAGAGACCCGGGCGCACGAGGCATGCCACCCGGGATCGTCCGAACATACGACGATTCACGAATTCGCACCACCAGCGATTCCGCTCCGCCCGCCCTATCTTTGCCGGCCATGTCGGTCCACTCCCCCTCCTGGGACGCCCTGCTGCTCGCGGCGGTCGGCCTGCTCGCCGGTCTGGCTGGCTCCGCGCGCGGCCGGGGCCGGGCGTGGAGCGGCGGCGTCGTACTGGCCCTGGCGCTGGCCGGGCTCCGCCTCGCGCTCGCGAACGCGGGCGGCTACGCGGCGCTCCCCCGTTCGTTCCTGATCGTCACCGCCGCGCTGGTGCTGCTTTCGGTGACGCTGCTGCTCGCCGCGCTGCGCACCGGCGCCGAACCTGCGCCGCCGCCGCTGGTGCCGCCGCTCCCCGCCCCGGGGATGCCGGTGCTGGCGTGGGTGCACGCGGTGGCGGTGGTCGTCGCGCTGGTCGTCCCCTCGTTCCACCTCTTTTTCGGCGCCATGCTGCTGGCGGCGATCGCGGGCTGGTTCGTCCCCGGGCGGGGCTGGTTCCGTCCGGTGCCCTTGCTCGCGATTCTGGTTCTGCTCGTCACCTGGTACTTCGTGGCGCGGGTGGCCGGGCCGGACCTGCTCCGACTGGCCATGCTGGGGGAGGCGCCCTTCAGCACCGCCTTCGAGCTTGCGGCCGCCGCGGGCCTGCTCGGCCTCGCCTGGGTGCTGCTGGGGCTGGCCCCCTTCCACCTGATGCGACGCGGCAGCCTCACCCCGATTCTCGGTGGGGCTCTCCTGGTGCGGCTGGTGGCGACGGCGGTGCCCGGCGGCCTGGTGCACTGGCAGCCGGTGGCGTACCCGGTGGTGGCCCTGACGGGGCTGGTCGCCGCGGTCCAGCGGCAACGCCGGCTCGCCGCGCTGGTGCTGGCGGCTACGGCGCTCCTGTCGGGGGATCCCGGGGCGGGCTGGGGCGGCGTCGTCCTGCTCGGCGTGAGCCTGGCGCTCGATGGGGAGGCGCTGCTCGAGCGGCGGGGTGTGCTGCCGCCGGGCAGGGGGCGGCTGGCGCGAGGTGCGCTGACAGCCCTGGGCGGGCTGATGCTGGTGCCGGTGCTCGCCGCGGGGCTGGCGGCCGAGATGGTGTACACCACGGTGATCGCGCTGCTGGCCGCGCTGGCGCTGGCGCGCGACTGCACACGTTGACCGCCACGGCGGGGCGGGTAGATATTGCGCCGATGTGCGACGAAGCATGTCGCAAAGGAAACAATCGCGGACGCTGATGCCGGGCCCCGGGCCCCGCGGGCGTCACGCTTGCCACCGGGCACCCGGGCCAGGGAGCTCCGGTCTTCTTCAGCCACAAGGATTGCGCCATGGCTCACACCCTGCCGCCGCTGCCCTACGCCTACAATGCCCTGGAGCCGCACATCGACGAGCAGACGATGCGGATCCACCACGACAAGCACCACGCCGCCTACGTGAACAACCTGAATGCCGCGCTGGAAGGCCACGCCGACCTCCAGGGCAAATCGCTCGACGCGCTGATCGGCAAGCTGGACGCGGTGCCGGAGGCGATCCGCACCGCGGTGCGCAACAACGGCGGCGGGCACCACAACCACACGCTGTTCTGGGTGCTCATGGCGCCGGGCGGTGCCGGCGCCCCGGCCGGTGCGCTGGCCGATGCCATCAACGGCACCTTCGGCGGCTTCGACAAGTTCAAGGAGACCTTTGCCAAGGCCTGCGCCACCCGGTTCGGGAGCGGCTGGGGCTGGCTCGCCGGCAGCAAGGGCGGAAAGATCGAGGTCTACAGCACCGCCAACCAGGACAGCCCGGTGATGGACGGCAAGGTGCCGCTGCTCGGCTGCGACGTGTGGGAGCACGCCTACTACCTCAAGTACCAGAACCGCCGGCCGGACTACGTGGCGGCGTGGTGGAGCGTCGTGAACTGGACCGAGGTCGGCAAGCGGTTCGCGGCGCTCGGCTGATTCACGACCCGACGGCGGCCGCCCGCGGCCGCCTCACCCTCTTTCCCAGGCCTGCCCGCATGCCGATGCCGATGCCCGGAAGCCCGGCTCCCGACTTCACCCTCGCCTCGACCAGCGGCAAGGATGTCACGCTCTCGGCCCTGCGGGGCAAGAACGTGCTGCTGGCGTTCTTCCCGTTGGCCTTCACCAGCACCTGTACCGCCGAGGTCTGCGCCTTCTCCGAGGACTACGGCCGGTTCCAGGATGCCGAGACGGTGGTGCTGCCCATCAGCGTGGACTCGGTCCCGACGCTCAAGGAGTTCAAGGCCAAGGAGCGGGTGGGCGTGGACATGCTGAGCGACTTCAAGCGCGAGGTCAGCCGGGCCTACGGCACGCTGCTGGAGGAGAAGTTCTTCTCCAACCGCGCCTACATCGTGATCGACCGGACGGGCACGGTGCGCTGGACCTACATGGAGACGACGCCCGGCACCCGGCGGGAGAACACCGAACTGCTCGCCGAACTGCAGAAGCTGGCCTGACCCGCCGCCGGCGGGCACCGGGACCGGGGACCGCGCGGAGTTGACGCGGTCGCCGGTCCCCTGCCTTTTTCTCCCCCTCATGCGCCCCGATTCCCTGCAGCTGCTCTCCCGCCCGGACAAGTGGTACGTGGGCCAGGGCGACGGGCTGGTCTGGGCCCCGCCGTACCCCGCGTGGGTGGACACCCCGGGATACTGGGACGAGGCCCACCTGGCCCAGTACCCGATCGCACCGCTCTTCGCGCTCAGCTTCGTCACCGCCACCGGCGAACCGCTGCCCGCCCGCGCCGACGCGCGTCACTGGTCCCCCGCCGCCTTCACCCTCGATTACCTGCTGGCCCCTGGGCTGCATGCGCGCGAGGTCCGGTCCGCGCCCGGCGGGCGGAGCCTCGCATCGGAGTGGCAGCTCGAGAACCGGAGCCGCCGGGACCAGTCGCTCGAGGTGGTGATGTGGGCCGCGGTGGATGGGGCCATGGTCGGGGATGATGGGGTCACGACCGCACCCGGTGGGCTCCGGCTGCGGCGCACGCTCCGCGACCGGAAGCAGCAGGCGCTCGTGGCGGACCTGCACTACCAGCTGAGTCCGGCGCCCCATGGAAGCGGGGCGTGCCGGTCCGAGTCCGCGGGGCGGGGGCCCGACTTCCGGCTCACGCCGTTCTACGACCGGTGGCCGGAGCGTGGTGTGCTCGACGGGACGGCGCGGCTGGAGGGGATCGACGCGGAAGGTCTGGTGTACCTCGGCCTGCGCCGGCGGCTCCGCTTGCGCGGGGGCGCCACGGCGCGGTTCACCGCCGCGGTAACGGTGGAGCCGGTGGGCGTTCCCTCGCCGCCCCGGCCCGCGTCGCTCCCCGCCTCCCCGGCCCGGCACGCGGCCCGCGACTGGCGCAGCTTCGCGGCGAGCGTCCCCGCCTGGCAGTCCAGCGACGAGCACTTCCAGCGCTACTGGTGGTACCGCTGGTACGGGCTGCGGCTCTGCCGGGTGCCGGCGGGGCTGGGCCAGTACACCCACGAGAGCGAATGCGAGGGGATCGCCTACTTCCACCAGCCGATCAGCTACTCCGCGATGTGCCACCTGCGGGAGCTCCGCTGGCACGCGGAGCCGGCGTGGGCCCGCGGGGTGGCGCACACCTTCCTGGACCGGGTGGCCGCGGACGGCACACTCCCGGGCCGGGTGTACCTCGATCACCTGGTCGAGCCCGACTTCTACCATGCCGACTGGGCCGGCGCCCTCGCCGACCTCGATGCGGTCCATCCCGACCCATCCTGGCTCGCGGCGCGCGAGCCGGCACTCACCCGCCACGCGGAGTGGCTGGTCCGCACCCGGGACGCGGACGGGAGCGGGATGATCGATGTCGTGGACCAGTACGAGACCGGGCAGGAGTACATGTCCCGTTACGAGGCGGTGGATCCTGACGCCGACCGCTACGGCTGGGAAAACCGGCTGCGGCTCAAGGGCATCGACGTCACGGTGTACGCCTGGCGGCTGTATCGCTGGCTGGGGGAACACGCCGCCGATCCCGCGGCGCGCGCCCGCTGGGCGGCGCAGGCGGCGCGCAGCCTCTCCGCCGTCCGCGAGCGCATGTGGGACCCCGGTACGGGGATGTTCTCCGACGTGAATCCCGCCACCGGGGCGCGCACGGGGGTGAAGGCCGCGGTCTGCTTCTATCCCTATCTCGATGACCTGACCGATGCCGCTCACCTGGACGGGCTGGCGGCGCACCTCTTCAACCCGGCCGAGTTCTGGACCCCGTTTCCGGTGCCCAGTTCCAGCGTGGACGACTCCCGGTTCAATCCCGATGCCGAGTGGAAGGGCAAGCGTCACTCGTGCCCGTGGAATGGCCGGGTCTGGCCGATGACCAATTCCCACCTGGTGGATGCGCTGGCGCGGGTGGTGCGCGTGCACCGGCCGGAGTGGGCGCCACGGCTGGTGCACCTGCTGCGCCAGTTCGTGCGGATGCTGTCGTTCCACGGCGACCCGACCCGGCCCAACAGCTTCGAGCACTATCACCCGTTCACCGGGCGGGGGAGCGTGTACCGCGGCATCGATGACTACCAGCACTCCTGGGTCAACGACCTCCTGGTACGCCACGTGGCGGGCCTGCTGCCCGGGGGCCCCGACGGCTTCACGGTGGACCCGCTGCCGTTCGGGGGGCGCACCGTCCTCGACGGCGTGCGGCTGGCGGGCCATGCGGTGTCGGTGCGGGTGACCGAGGGACAGTACGAGGTGCGGGTGGACGGACGGCGGGCGGGGCGGGGCCGGGTGGGGCAGGCCCTGGAGGTGCGGTGGTAAGACGGGTCGGGCTGGTGGCCGGCGGGGCGGAGGGGGCGGCGGCGGCGGAGTGGCTCGGGACGGTACCGGGGATCTTCGTCGAGCGCTTCGACGGCCTCGACGCCGCCCGGCTCGATCCGCTGGACCTGCTCTGGCTCCATGGCGACGTGCATCCGCCACGGGCCGATCTCCCCGGCTGGGTCCGCGCCGGGGGCCGGTTGCTCCTGACCCTCGACGCAGTGGCGCTCCCGCATGCGCTGGGCCTCGAGCCGGTGCCGCCCGACGAGCGCCGCGCCGGTACCTGGTGCCACGCTGCGGACGAGTTCTGGCTGGAGGAATACCGCTCCTTCCTCGCCTTCCCGCACATCCGCGGCTGCGCCGGCTTCGGGCCGCACCCGCTCTACCGGGGGCTGCAGCAGGGTACCTACACCTGGGCCCCGGCCGAGGGAGAAGCATTCGTCTCGGTGGCGTACCTCGCGGCGCGGCCGGCGGCGGCGCGGGTGATCGGCGTCGAACGATCGTTCATCCACCTCAATCCGGGGCGGGCCCTGGCGTGGGAGTACGTCCTCGATGAGGGCGGGATCCTGTGCCTCGGGGCCTACGTGCACCTGGCGGCGCCCGACCCGCTGCTGGCCCGCCAGCTGCGCGCGTTATTGTCCAACGCGATTGCCGGCGACGCGATCCCGCATGCCACCCGGCTGGAGCCGGCGACCTGCTGGCCCGATGAACCGGACGCTCCCTCCGCGCTCGCCCTGCCCGACGCGCCGCCGGTGGATCCGTCGGCCGACTGGGACGAGTGGCCGCCCTCGACCTCACCGCTGCTGCTCGAATCCGACGCGCGGGAAGCGGAGCCCTGGACCCTCGCGGGCCGGCGGGTGCTCGCCACCGGGAACGCCCAGCACGGGCTGGCCGAGGTGTGGGTGCATCCCTACCGGGTACTCCGCGACGCGGCCCTGCTGGTGAACGGGGAGGCCCCGGCGGTGGTACGGGTCCGGACCACGCCGGACGAGGTGGTGCGGGTGCTGCGGGCGGGAGAGGTCGAACTCACCGAACGGGTCACGACGGCGCTCGACCACGGCCTCCTGTTCTACAGCCTGGTGGCGGACCTGGACGTCCCGGTGGAGCTCCGCTGGCGCACCGACTTCCGGCGGATGTGGCCATACCCCGCCGGCAGCTCGCGGCTCGTGGCCTCCGCCGTTCCCGGCGAGCTCCGCCTCGGGCTTGACCCGGAGCCACCGGTGCTGGTGGTACGGGCGGCCGCGGGCCACGTGGAGCTGACGGGTGGGCCTGCACTCGGCGGCGCGCCCGTCAGCGCCCGGGGCCGGGGCCGGCTCCGGCTGGTTTTCGCCGCGGGCGCGCCCGCGGCCGAGTGCGACCGTGCGCTCGACGCGCTGGCGCGGCGGAAGCTGCGCGCATTGCGGCAGGAGCGGATCCTGCATGCGCGCCGGCTGGAGGAGCGGGTCACCCGCCTGGAGACGCCGGACCCTGTGCTCGACGGCGGGTTCGGCTGGGCCAAGGTGCGGCTCGACGCCTTCCTGGTGGAAACGCCCGGCGTGGGCCGGTCGCTGCTCGCGGGGTATGCCGGCTCGCGCCCCGGCTGGGGCGATGGACGCCCGGGCTATGCCTGGTACTTCGGGCGCGACGCCTGCTGGACCGCGTTCGCCACGCTGGCGATGGGCGACCGGGACCTGGCGCGCGATACCCTTCGCTTCCTGGCCCGGACCCAGGACGTGAGTGGCAAGGTCATCCATGAGCTGACCACGAGCGGCCTGGCCCACTACGATGCTGCCGACAGCACGCCGCTGTTCCTGCTGCTCGCGGCGCGCTACGCCGAGTGGACCGGAGACCTCGCGTTCCTCGACCGGGTGTGGCCGGCGGTGGAGTCCGCCTATCGTTTCTGCCTCGAGACCGACACCGATGGGGACGGGCTGATCGAGAATCACCGCGTCGGGCATGGCTGGATCGAGCACGGGCCGCTTGGCGGGCTGCACGTGACGCTGTACCTCGCCGCCTGCTGGCTCGCGGCGCTCGAGGGATTGGCCCCGGTCGCGGCGGCGCGGGGCGACGCGGCGTTCGCGGCCGAGCTGCGGGAGCGCGCGGCACGGGCGCGCGGGGCCATCGCCACCCGCTTCCGCACCGATGCCGGCTGGGCGCTCGGGCTGGAGGCGGACGGGCGGCCGCGGGTGCACCGGACCGCGATGCTGGCGGTGCCGCTGCTGCTCGGCGCGGTGGCGCCGGAGTCGGCGGAGGCGTGGTTCGACGCCGTGGCCGGACCAGGATTCAGCGCGCCCTGGGGTGTGCGCATGATCCCGACCGACGACGACCTCTTCGAGCCGGCGGGCTATCATCGCGGGACGGTGTGGCCGCTCTACACCGGATGGGCCTCACTCGCGGAGTGGCGGGCGGGGCGGCAGCCCGCCGCGCTGTCGCACCTGCTGGCCAACGCGCGCCTGCACCGGGAGCGGGCGCGCGGCGCCTTCGACGAGGTGCTGCACGGCCTGGAGCGGCGCGGTGCCGGGATCTGCCCCGACCAGGCCTGGTCCGCCGCGATGGTGGTGCTGCCGGTGGTGGCGGGGCTCTTCGGGGTGACGCCGGACGCGCTGGCCCCGGCGGCGCGCCTCGCGCCGTGGCTGCCGCCGGAGTGGAACGAGATGGCGCTCCGCGGGGTGCGGATCGGGGCGACGACCCTCGACCTCCGGGTGCGGCGGCGGCCCGGCGGCACCCTGCTCGGGGTCGAGCGGCGGCACGGGCCATCGCTGCGCATCCTCGCCACCCGGCCCGGGACGCCGCCCTCCGGCGTCCTCCTCAACGACGAACCGCTCGGCGGCGGCCGAGCGGTGTTCGAGGCGGGCGAGCACGACGAGGTGACCTTCCTCGACTGAGGCCGGCTCAGCGGGTGTGGTTGATCACCAGCATGCGCGGTTCGCTCATCTCCTCCATCGCGTAGCGCACGCCCTCCCGCCCGAAGCCGCTGGCCTTCACCCCGCCGTAGGGATAGTTGTCCACCCGCAGGGTCGGGAAGTCGTTGGCGATCACGCCGCCGACCTCGAGGGCCTGGAAGGCGTGGTGGATCCGGTTCACGTCGTGGGTGAACACCCCCGCCTGCAGCCCGAACTCCGAGTCGTTCACCACCCCCAGCGCCTCGTCCCAGGTGCGGTACGGCGCCACGACGGTCACCGGCCCGAAGACCTCGCGACACGACACCTTGGCCTCGTGCGGGACCTGCGCGAGGAGCGCCGGGGTCAGCACGTTCCCCTCGCGGCGCCCCGCCAGCAGCACCTCGGCCCCGGCACGCACCGCCTCCTCGGTCCAGGCCTGGACCCGGTCCGCGGCGGCGGCGTCGATCATCGGGCCCACGACGGTCTTGGGGTCGAGCGGGTCGCCGCAGGCCAGCGCCCCGCAGGCGCGCACCAGCCGCGGCACGAAGTCGCGGTAGATCGGCTCGTGCACCAGCACCCGCTGCACCTTGATGCAGACCTGGCCGGCGTACGCGAAGCCACCGAGCGCCAGCCGCTGGGCCACCCAGTCGAGGTCGCCGGCGTCCTCGTGCACCACCGCCGCGGCATTGCCGCCCAGTTCCAGGCACACCTTTTTGTGCCCGGCGACCTGCTTGAGGTGCCACCCGACCGTGGGACTGCCGGTGAAGGTCAGCATCGCGAAGCGTGGGTCGGTCGCGAGCCCTTCGGCGACCGGGATCGGGAGGTGCAGGACGTTGTAGGCGCCGGCGGGCAGCCCGCACTCGGCCAGCAGGCGGCCGAGGCGGAACGCCATCTGGGGGCACTGCGGTGGCGGCTTCACCACCAGGGCGCTCCCCACGGCGATCGCGGGGGCGACTTTGTGCGCCACCAGGTTGAGCGGGAAGTTGAACGGCGTGATCGCGCTGATCGGGCCGACGGGGAAGCGATGCACCGCGCCGCTGTAGCCGACGGTGCGGGCGTCCACGTCGAGCGGGATCACCTCGCCGCCGAAGCGACGGGCCTCGTCCGCGGCGAAGGAAAAGGTGAGGATGGCGCGGTCCACCTCGCCGAGCGCCTGGCCGATCGGCTTGCCGCAGCTCACCGCGAGCTCCTCGCCGAGCGCCTGGCGGTCGCGGGTGAGGGCCTCGGCGATCCGGGTGAGCAGGTCGCGCCGGGCGTGGCGCGGCAGCGCGCGCATGGCGCGGAACCCGGCCTGCGCCGCGGTGATTGCGGCCTCGAGGTCGGCGGCGGTGCCCGCGACGGCGGTGACCGCCACGCGGCCGGTGTAGGGGGCGAGGATGTCGGTGCGGGCGCGGTCGCCGGGGGCGACCTCGGTCCCGTTGATCCACGGTGCGAGCAGCTGGGGCGTAGCCATGCCCTGAATCTTGCGCCCGGGTGCGGGGACGGCAACTTACAGCCGGCATGGCGTCCATCACCCTGCAGCAACTCACCCGCGTCTATCCCCCCGCCGTCCCGGCCCTCACCGAGTGCTCGTTCGAGGTCGCGGACGGGAGCTTCGTGGTGCTGCTCGGCCCCTCGGGCTGCGGCAAGAGCACCGCCCTTCGGCTCGTGGCCGGGCTGGAGCACCCCGACGCGGGGCACGTGTTCATCGGGCGACGGGACGTGACCCTGCTCCCCCCGGGCGAGCGCGACCTCGCCATGGTCTTCCAGAACTACGCGCTCTACCCCCACCTCACCGTCCGTGAGAACCTGCTGTTCCCGCTGCGGATGCGCCGGGTTCCGCGCGGTGAGCATGCGGCCCGCGTCGAACGGGTCGCCGGCCTGCTGGGGCTGGGCGAGCTGCTGGGCCGCTACCCGGCCCAGCTCTCCGGCGGGCAGCGGCAACGGGTGGCGCTGGGGCGGGCGCTGGTGCGCGAGCCGGCGGCCTTCCTGCTCGATGAGCCGCTCTCCAACCTCGACGCGGCCCTGCGGAGCGAGCTCCGGGCCGAGTTGCTCCGGGTGCAGCGGCAGCTCGGCGCCACCATGCTGTATGTGACCCACGACCAGGTGGAAGCGCTCACCATGGCCGACCGCATCGTGGTCCTGCGCGAGGGCCGGGTGGAGCAGCAAGGCACGCCGACCGAACTCTACGAGCAGCCGGCGACGACCTTCGTGGCGCGGTTCATCGGCACCCCGGCGATGAACCTGTTCCCGGTCACCACGTCGCTCCCCGGCGCCACCTTCCCCGGCGACGGCACCCCCGCCGGCGCCGCGACCTGCGGCCTGCGCCCCGAATCACTGCGGCTGGGCGAGACCGGGGCGGAGGCTGCCGTGGTCCTGGTGGAGCGCCTCGGAAGCGAGACGCTGGTGCACCTGCAGGTGGGCGAGCTGGCGCTCGTGGCGCGAGTGCCGGGCCAGGCCGCCTTCACCCATGGTGCCACGATCGGCGTCCGGGTCGCGCCGGGAGCGGCGCACTGGTTCGATGCCGAAGGACGGCGGCTCGGGTGAAGGAGGCGTACGGCGCGGGGCTGCTGGTGTTCCTGGCCCTCGGGTGCGGCTCCGCTCCCGGCACCACGCTCCGCGTGTCCTCGTGGGCGGACGACCTGGAGCAGCGGATCGAGCAGCACAACCTGGCCACCTTCGAGGCGGCCCACCCGGGCATCCGGGTGGTGAACGACGCCATCAGCACCCAGGCCGAGTACCGGGAGCAGGTGCTGACCTCCATCGCCGCCGGCACGCCGCCGGATGTCTTCCTGCTCGACAACATCGACGTGCCCGCCTTCGCCGACCGCGGGCTGCTGCTCGACCTGGCGCCCTTCGCGGCGCGGGTGGGGCTCGATACCGCGGGGTGGGAGCCGGCGGTGCGTTCCATCTTCACCCGCAACGGCCACCTGGTCGCGTTCCCCAAGGGGTACTCGCCGATGGTCGTGGTGTACAACCGGCGCCTGTTCCGGGAGGCCGGCATCGCGCCGCCCACCGGCGACTGGACCTGGGATGACTTCCTTGCCGCGGCGCGCGCGCTGACCCGGGACACTGACGGCGACGGCCGGGTGGACCAGTGGGGCACGGTCTTCGACCGGCGGGCCTTTCTCTGGATCCCGTGGCTCTGGTCCGGCGGCGGCGACGTGCTGTGCCCCGACGGACGCTCCGCCTCCGGCTGCCTCGACAGCCCCGCCACGGAGCGGGCGCTGCAGTGGTACCTCGACTGGGTGCTGGCGGACAGCATCGTCCCCCGGGTACGCACGCTGCGGCGCTCGCTGGGCGACTCGTTCCGGCTGTTCAACTCCGGGCGGGTGGCCATGCTCACCACCGGCCACTTCTGGGTGCCGCGGTTCCGTCCCTACGTGGCCGACGGGCGGCTCGACATCGGCTTTGCCCCGATCCCGCACGCGCCGGGCATTGCGCCGACCACCGTGGTGTATGCCTCCGGCTGGGCGGTGCCGGCCAACGAGCCACGGCGCCGGCTGGCCATCCGGCTGGCGGGCGCGCTCGCCGACACCGCGGCGCAGGAGGTGCGGGTGGAGCAGGGGCTCGAGCTGTCGGCGGTGCGCGCGGTGGCGGAACGCGCCGCGGCCGCGGACACCGCCGGCTGGGAGCGCGTCTTCCTGGGCGCGATGGCCGGGGCACGGGTCCCCTGGGGTGCGCGGGTGAAGGGCTGGCGCGAGGTGGAGAGCCGGCTGCCGCAGGCGCTGGACGAGGTGCTGCTCACCGGCCGCCCGCTGCATGCGGCCCTGGCCGCCGCCGCCGCGGATATCGACCGGGTGCTGGCGGAGACCGAGCGGTGAAGCTCACCCGCCTGGTCCTCGTGGTGAGCCCGCTGGCGGCGCGGCTCGCGCTGGCGGGCGCGTGGCGCACGGCGGTGCGGGCGGAGGCGGCGGTGCGCGACGCGGTCGGCCTGGCGCTCGCGCGCCAGGCCGCGGCCTACCTGACGGTGGTCACCCCGCCGGGCGCCGGCAGCTACGACGCGCCCCGCCTGGTCTCGGCGGCCAACGCGCTCGCGGCCGCGGGGAGCTGGCCCGGGGGATTCCTGCTGGCGTTCGGGCGCACCCCGCTGGTGCCGGACACGCTGGGGCTGCTGCCGCTGCCGGACACGCTGCTGGCCGGGCTGGAGCAGGGCGGGGAGGGGGCCATCGCGACCCACACCGGGGTGCGCGTCGCGGTGGCGCCGTTCCTCGACCGCGACCAGTGGACCCTCCGCGGCTGGACCGCCACCTGGGGGGTGGTGCCCGAGGGATTGCCCTCGGCCGATGCGATCCTCCTCACGGTCCTGGCGGTGCTGCTGGCGTTGCTCGCCGCCCTCGCGGCGTGGCGCGGGGGACGGGAGCGATGGGTGCGGCTGGTGCCGGTGGCGGCGGGCGGGCTGGCCGTGCTCCTGGCACTTGACCTCGCGGTGAGCGTGCGCCGCACGGCGGTGCAGGCCACCGCGGTGCGCCTGGAGACGGCCGCCCGGCTGGTGGAGCGGGCCGCGACCGCGCCGGGCGTGGCCCAGTCCCGGCTGCGCGAGATCGGCGCCGGGGCCGCCACGGCGATCGTCCCGCGGCCCGCGAGCCCCCCCGTGGTGACCCTCGAGGACAGCGCCGGCCTGCCGCGCGCGGTGATCGTCGCGGCCACGCCGCGGACCCACCGCGGGCTCCAGATCTCGGTCCGGCCGTACGAGGATAGCCTCGGCGCGCTCTCCCTGGCGCTGGCCGGATGGGCGCTGCTCGCCGCGGCCGCGGTCGCGCTCACCGCCTGGACCGGCCGCCGTCGGCGCGACCCGGCGCGGCTGGAGGACACCCTCACCGCGTGGGCGTTCCTGGCGCCGGCGCTGGGGCACCTCGCCGTCTTCTCGCTCCTGCCCGCCGGCTTCACGGTGGCCCTGGCCTTCGCCCGCTGGGACCTGGTCGGGGACGCGCAGCGCTTCGCCGGGCTGGACAACTTCCACGCCGTGCTCGGCGACCCGGGCTTCCTGCATTCGCTCGGAGTCACGGCGCTGTACGCCCTGCACGTCCCGGTCACCATCGTCCTGGCGCTGCTGGCGGCGGTGCTGCTCGACCGCTCCGGCATCCGGGTGCGGCTCCTCAGGACGCTCCTCTTCCTGCCGTTCGTCAGCTCGGTGGTGGCGGTGGCGCTGGTGTGGCAGTGGATCTTCCAGCCGGACACCGGGCTCCTCAACACCGCCCTGGCCTGGGCCGGCGTCACCGGCCCCGACTGGCTGGGTGACCCGCGCACCGCCCTCCTCGCGCTGATGGCGATGTCGGTCTGGGTCCAGGTGGGCTACCAGATGGTCGTCTTCCTTGGCGGCCTGCAGGCGATCCCCTCGCAGTACCTCGACGCGGCACGGATGGATGGCGCCGGGCCGGTGGCCAGGCTCCTCTGGGTGACGCTGCCGCTGCTCCGGCCCACGGTGCTGTTCGTCCTGGTGACCGGGGTCATCGGCTCCTTCCAGGTCTTCACCTACGTGGCGGTGATGACCGAGGGCGGCCCGCTCCACGCCACCGATGTCGCGGTGTTCCGGATCTACCAGGAGGCGTGGGAGTTCCTGCGCTTCGGTACCGCCAGCGCCATGAGCCTGGTGCTGCTGGTGCTGCTGCTGGCCTTCACCTGGCTCCAGTTCCGGTGGCTGGGCCGCCGGGTGGAGCTGGTCTGAGCATGCGGGCACTCCGGCGCGGGTTCGGCCTGCTGCTGGCGCTCGGGGTCGGCGCCGTGATGGTCGCGCCGTTCCTGGTGATGGTGTCCACCTCGCTCATGGACGAGTTCGAGGTCTTCCGCGAGCCGCCCCCGCTGCTTCCGCTCCACCCGCACTGGGGCAACTACCCGGCGGCGCTGGGCGCGCTGCCGTTCGGGCGCTTCTTCTCCAATACGCTGGTCTTCGCCGGCTGGGCGGTCGCGGGCCAGGTGGTCACCTCGGCGCTGGCGGGCTACGCCTTCGCGCGGCTCCGCTTCCCCGGTCGCCGGCGGATCTTCGCGGTCACGCTGGGCCTGCTCATGGTGCCCGGCGTGGTGCTGCTCATCCCCCGGTTCCTGCTGCTCCATTCGCTCGGCTGGGTGGACACGGTGCACGGCCTGGTGAGCACAGAGCTGGTCTCGATCTGGGGGATCTTCCTGCTCCGGCAGGCCTTCCAGGCGGTGCCGCGGGACCTGGAGGACGCGGCGCGGCTGGACGGGGCGGGGCCGTTCGCCGTCTTCTGGCACGTGGCGCTGCCGGCGGTGCGGCCCGCCCTCGCGACGCTGGCGCTCTTCGCCTTCGTGGATGCGTGGAAAGCCTACCTCTGGCCTCTGATTGCCACCCGTTCGCTGGATCACCGGACGGTAGAGGTGGGGGTGGCGGCCTTCCACGGCTTCTATACCAGCAACTGGCCCTTCCAGATGGCGGCTGCGGTGGCCGCCGCCCTCCCCCTGCTGCTGGTCTTTCTGCTCGCGCAGCGGTATTTCATTCGGGGGATCCAGCTGACCGGCTTTCGCTGAATGGAGGGGGCGTGACGGAGGGTGTGGCGCAGGACGAAGGCCTGGCCCTGGTGGGGCGCATCGCGCGGCTGCTCAACACCGGGCTGGCCGCCGAGGAGACGCTGGCCACCGTCGCGGAGGCGCTGCGCACGGGGCTGGGCGCCCTGTCGGTGCAACTCTGGCTGCGGGAGCCCAACGCCACGACCCTCCGGGCCATCAGCGCCCCGGTGGCCACCAGCGGCCGCCGCACCAGCCGGTCCTTCGCGGTGCTGCCCGACGCCGCCCCCGAGACCCTACGTCTCCCGCTGCTGCACGAGGGGGAACGGCTCGGCGTGCTGGAAGTGACGCCCGCCGCCGCCGGGGAGGGGGCGCTGCTCCCGATCGTCGCCGACATCCTGGCCCCGTTCCTCGCATCCATCGAGCTGTCGGAAGACCTGGCCTACGAGGTGGCGCTGCGCTCCCGCGAGATCGAGGAGCAGCGGCG